>NZ_JBEZFI010000018.1:0-125518 GCF_040649295.1 Micromonospora sp. NPDC048999
ATAGCCACCTAACGGCAAACGACCTTGAGCCACACCCAGCCAGCCCGGCGGCCCGGAACACCATCCAGACACAGAAACCCTAAGGAACGACCTTGGCCCCGTCCGGAGAGGCTGGTAGCCCTTGTGGTGCCCGGCGAGGTGATCTGCGGCGGCATCTCTGAGGAGGGTCGGGGTTCGGGGTGGAACCCCGAGGTCCTCCTGGTCTTGTCGTCCCCAAGCGTGGCCGGCCGGTCCGGCCGATGCCGGCCGGAGGTCGCCAGCAGGCCGGGGCCGGGCCGGCGCGGCCCGCTTTGCGGGCCGCCTTGATCCTTAAGAGGGCAATTCGGCAACGTCTTTCGTTCTTGATCGGTTCTTGATCCTCAAGACGCGTCTCGGTTTCCAGCGGCTCGGCGTCCATGCGCTTCTAAAGCCGAGTACACCCACTTGGAGACCGCCGGGTTGCCAGGTAGGTCCGTAAGGTCGACGCCTGCCCACCGAGCTTCGGAGATCTCCATTTGGGCTGATCTCGTCCGAGGTCGCGTGCAGGCGGACAATCTTCAAGTGCCCCCGTTTGCCCCCGCTGGTGGTCAGGTGTTCCTCCAGCACGACGGCGAACGAGTCCAACTCAATGCCCAGTTCCTCGAAGCACTCACGCCTGGCCGCCTGCTCTGAGGTCTCCCGGGCCGGTTTGTATCCGCCTCCCGGCAGGCTCCACAGGGATCGGTCGCCGTAGCTGTGACGAGGAGCACTCGGTCAGCGTCGACCGGGTGCATGATCAGCGCTTTCACGCCGTAGGTGGTCGGCTTGGCGATCCGCCAGTACAGCCGACGCATGCGGTAGAGCAGTTCGAACGCGAACGGCGGAATCCTCATGCCGCCATCCAATCGGCGAGCCGTGCGGTGCGGTAAACGGACCCCCGGGGCTGTCGTATTAGCTCGGGAGATCCTGCACGGCGCGGACGATGAGTTGGCGGGCGTCTTCACCGGTGACGGCTTTCGGTCCAGAGTCGCTCGGTGGCCTTGGCGTAGGTGGCTGCTTCGTCGTCGCGGTAGGTGGTCTCGCCGACGAAGGTCTCCACGATGGCGACATCGTCGTACATCTGGAAGGAGTTCTGCGGGGTGGTGGCGAGCGGGACGCCGAGCGGCAGGATGCCGAACCTGATGTTCGGTACGCCGACGACGGTTTGCAGCCGATCGAGCTGGCCGCGCATGACCTCGGGCGAGGTGAGCAGCCACCGCAGCACGGGCTCGGCGAGCAGGAACTCGAACCGCTTGCTGGTGTCGTAGAGGTCTGCCCATCACCGTACAGCCGCGACCGGCACCGTGCGCGAGCTGCTGAGATAGCCGACGGCCGAATGGCGGCAGACGCCCGCGAACGTCCGTGAATGAGACGACGAGTGAGACGAGCGCGGCTCACACCCAGAGGCGATCTGCATCGAGGATCGCGCTGCCTTCCTGCTTCTCGGCCCGGTCGCGTTGACACGGCGGCATCGGTTGATCTTTGACGCTCGGCCCGTCTCCGATTCTGCGACGATGATGCCCGTGTCGAGCAGCGAGGCAGACAACACCCGGACCTTGCGACTGATCGGCTATTGGTGTGGGCCAGGCGAAGAGCACTGGCCCGACCCCACGCTGTTCGTGGACTGTGAGGCTGATGCGGCGACCCAGCGACGGGTAAGTGACTACCTGCGTGGTGGCACGTCTTTCGTCGCTACAGCGGGCCACTCACTGTGTCGGCTGTGTGGCACCCGCAACGGATCCACTGAACTAACCGACGGTAAGTACTTCGTGTGGCCAGAGGGGCTCGCGCACTACATCGACGCGCACAAGGTCCGACTACCCGATGAGATCACCGAGCTGATGGATCAGCCGCCCGCGCCCGTCGACGTGGGAGCGTTCGAGCGTGATGTCCTCGAAACGGAACAGATCGTCATCAACACCGCCTGGTGGCATTCGGTGCGTGGCTCACAGCCCGGAGCCCGATTGCAGCTCTAGCGTCAAGCATCCTGCGATGCCGTTCCGGCAACCATCATGCGAGACCAGGCAGCTCCGAGCTGGCTGGCGGCGTGGTCGGCGGCGGCGAGGAAGGCGCGGGTGGTGCCGGCGTCGTTGGAACGGGCGGCGGCCATGGAGCCGGACAGGAACAGGGTTCCGTAAACGGAGAGCAGCGGTGGCGTGGCGTGCTTCAGGTGGGGCTCAAGGTAGCCGGCGGCGTCCTCGGTGAGGCGTACGGCTTCGGCGTAGGGGCCGGTGGCGGCGTGCAGGGCGTGGCCGACCGAGCGGAACAGGGAGCCGGTGACGACGGGGTCGCCGGTTTGTCGGACGGCGGTGAGGCCGCGGCGGCGGCGATCCAGGCGAGGTCGGCTTGCCCGAGCTTGGTGAGCTGGGTCGCGGCCAGTTGGTACGCCAGGCCTAGCAGCCGGCGGGCCTGGTCCTGGTCCTCGCCGTCGTACTGGTCGGCGGCGGCCTGGGCGCGGTGGAGCACGTCGGGCAGGCGGCCGGTGACGTATCCGAATCGGGAGTCCTGGTAGGCGTCCCAGAGGGCGCCTACTCCTTCTTGAGCACTGCGACGGCCGGCGGCTGGGCGTCGGTGGAGCCGCCGAATCAGCATGAGCTCGAGCAGGCCGTAGGCTCGTCCCGGCTCCCCAGGTTCCGCCTGGGCCGCCACACTCCGAGAGGACAGTCGTTGGCCTACACCATCAGCCTGTTCGTTCGATCTGGGGAACCAGTTGCCCAACGAGCCATCCACCGGCTCGTACAAGAGGTCACGCGTCGCGATCCGGCCGTGACCACCACTGCTGCCGGCGACGGTGTGGGATGGGCTGCATACGAGCTGTCGGCAGATCGCGACCTACGCGAACAGGTGAGCGACCTCGAACGGGACCTTCCGCCCGACCCGAAAAGCTGGCCGGTACTGCTACAAGCCAACACCGGACCCAAAGCGGTCAAGGCGCAGATCGAGTGGGGCTTGACGCAAGGCGGTCCTCAGGCCCTGACGAGCTCTGACGCCTTCGTGGAACTCAACCTCTCCGGCCACTTGACCGACTGGAAGCTCGTTCGAGCGATCTGCGAGGTGGCGACAGAGATATGGGACGCCGTTCTGCACGATGAGGGCTCGGGCTTCGACGTGACACTTGATGACCTTCCCTGATTCCCTGACCAGGGAACTGGCGAAACCAAAATGTCGGCGCTCAGGCGCTAGAGTCTGACCCGCTTGTTGTTTTGGCGTTGGGTGGCTGCGGAGTGGCAAACGGGCACACCAGCTGCACGCCTTCTTTCAAGACGTACAGCTCTCTACGAGCTACTGCTTCGCCTTTCTGGTTCAGCTGGTAACCGTCGAGCCACGTCCAGCCGTCATAGGTATGGAAGTCCGTGCGGGTCCTGATAACACGGAGGAAGATCGACTGTGTGAACTGCGGGCTGGCCGCACGGGTCAGGTGCAGCACGTCACCGGTCTTCACGTCGGTTCTTCCTGTCTCGCCAGGCGCGTAGGGTCTCGCCGGCCGCCGCCAGGCGCGGGCATCCGTCGTCGGAGCACTTCGAGCAGACGGAGCGGTGGTGGAAGTCGACCACGTAACCGGCCATCAGAACGGGGAACGGGAGTTCTGGCTGCTTCTGCGGGATCGACACGACTCACCTCTGGTCGAGGCGCTTGGTCGCCTTCGCCGAACGCCAGGCGCCGGCCCTGGTCATCAGTGACTGCTCTGTTGCCGGGACGGCAGATCGGCCGATCCGCGTCTGCGCCTCCGGGCCGCGCTTGGATGGGGTTGGTTCGCCAGCTACGTAGTCCACCGGTTGGGCAGGGCGCTGGAACCACTTGAACCTAGTCACACGCCAAGGGTAGACGACTAGAGTTGGCGCAAGCTAGGTCTCTATCAAGTTGATACACGCCTAGTCGACGCGTGCCTAGCGTCGGCGTCATGGGCAAGAAGCTGCGGTTGGTGGGTTCGGGCGAGATCCGAACCATGCTCGGCGGCGTCTCGCGACAGCGCGTCTACCAGATCACCAGCCGGCGTGACTTCCCTGAGCCAGTAGCCACGCTTCAGATGGGCAACGTCTGGCTCGCCGAGGATGTCGAGGCGTGGATCGCCGCCAAGCGCGGTGACCTGGACTAATTCCAGCCGGGTGCCTGGGCTACGGACAACACCTTGAACCACATCGGCGGCAGTCGGCCGGCCCGTTCGCGAATTGGCTGCTCAGGACGCGTAGACAGCGGTGGCGTCGTCGCTGCGCTTGTTGCGTGCCCACTTCATGCAGCACGGATCGGCGGCCTCGATCGCGCGGACTCGGCGGATCAGCTCGCTGGGGCCGTCCTGCGCCAGGACGTCGAGCACGTCGGGCCAGCCGAGCAGGCCGAACAGGGCCACCAGGCGGGCGGCTCCGTCGGTGAGTACGGCGACTCGTCGGACGTTGTCGAGCGGGACTTCTCCGGTGATGGCGTGCTGGGCGGCGGACGGGTCGGCGGCGGCCACCCAGTACCCGCCGGGCCGGTTACGGGCGGCCAACTCGGCGTGCTTCATCCGTAGCAGAGCGGCTTGCTTCTCGGCCGACCCGAACGGGTGCCGGTCGGCTTCGTCGCGTTCGGCGCGGGCGGTCTTGTCCACCCGGTCATCGGTGATGACCTGTATGCCGTCGGCCGTGTCGATGAGCACCGTGACATCACCGAGCACCAGGTATTCCAGCGCGGTGTCCTTCAAACGAAGCATGGCGGTCGCCGCCGAGGGTGTGCCGGGGTGGCTGAGGTCGCAGGTGTCGTAGTGCTGGTCGGCGGTGCACCGGATGCCGTACATGAGGGCGTTGGCCAGCCCGGAGTCGCGGTCGGCGGCCAGGCCGGCGAGGGCTGAGCCGAGCTTGGCGGCGTACCAGGCGATGCCGTGGACGCAGCCGGTGCCGGTGCGGGCGGTGGCACCGTCGAGAACGACGATCAGGTTCTCGCTGGCCATGGCCCAATCTTCGTTGGGCGAGGTCGGGTTGCCGGCCTCGGAGGCGGTCGCGACACGCATCAGGCCACCAGCAGGGAGAACGTGCGGCGATGCGGAGAGGTCCCGGCGTTTCTTGCCCTGCTGCCGTACGGTCGCCGCATGATCACCGCGATCCTCGGCGCCACGGCTCGACACCGTCGCATCGTCCTGACCGTCGGTGTCGTGTTGGCCATCATGGACGCCGCTGCGGCATCGCTGATGCCGTCGGGTGGCCGGCGGCTCGTATCCGTGCTTGCCGTGGCCGGGGCGCTGCTGATCCTGGGGCTGGCGAGCTGGCTCCAACCGCGTCCGGCGAGGTTCATGGCGCAGCCGGATGCGCCCGCCTTCGCCAGCCCGGTCCGAGCGGGGCCGATCTGTCTGGCCATCTTCGTGCTGCTCCTCGCCGCAGAGTCGGTGGGCGACCTGCTCCGTTCCGTCAGGCTCGGAACCTCGCTCGGCTCCCTGCCAGCTGCCGTACTCATGGTGGTCGTCGCGGCCCTGTCCGTCGTCGCGACATGGCGTGGACTCGGCGTTCAACTTCGGCCCGAGGGCGTACGCGTTCGAGAAGTCTGGGGCACCCTGACGGTGCCGTGGGACGCGTCGCCGATGGGGCAGGCTTACCGCCCCGCCGACCAGCCGAGGATCTTGCGCCTTGCGTGCGCCCGACCCGAGCTGGTGCGACGCCGCGGCCGGGTGGCGAAGGAGACACTGCCCGCGGACAACATTGACGCACAGTTCCTCGCCGACGCCATCCGGCACTACGTCCTGCACCCCGAACACCGAGTCGCGATCGGCACCGAGGCCGAGCACCGCCGTCTGCAAGCTGCCCTGACCGACCGGTAGCTCTGCTCGATCCGCCGGGCCTCCGCCGGTCAGGACGACATGCGTCGGACCTCCGGCAGACCCAGCCAGGACGCCAGCGCCCTCAGCTCCTCGTGCACGGCCACCGTGACGTCCGGCGGGAACGGGACGTCCTCGTGGATCGCGTCCACCCGCAGGACTCCGGCCTTCCGGTCGGCCGTCGCGTCGACCTTGCCGACGAGCCGATCGTGGTGCAGCACCGGCAGCGCGAAGTAGCCCCAGCGCCGCTGCGCCTTGGGCACGTACATCTCCAGGCGGTACTCGAAGGCGAAGAGCTCCAGGGCGCGCCGGCGGTCGTGTACCAGCCGGTCGAACGGGGACAGCAGCGCGGTACGCCCGGCGAACGGGACGCCGTCCAGCGCGGCCGGGTCGACCCGCCAGAGGCCGGACGTACCCTCGATCTCCGCCGGCTCGCCGGCTTCGCCGACGACGGTGGCGCGGGCGACGCCGAGCGAGCGCAGCAACCGCTCGTCGCGCGACCGGCGGGCCTCCTCGGCGGGTACGACCGGCGTGCCGGGCGGGTAGACCCGCTCGGCCAGATCCCAAGTCCGCTGCCGTCCGACGCGGCCGGAGATGGCGATCTCGCCGCGTGCGGCGAGGAACTCCAGCATCTGCGTGACGTTGCGGTTGTTGGTCCAGCCGGTCGACGGCCACGGCACGACGCTGCGATCCGGTACGTCGCGGCTCAGCAGCGGGCCGGAGTCGCGCAGCAGGTCCAGCACGTACCGGCGGAACGCGTCGTTGGCGGCGAGCCAGTCGCGGCGTCGGGCGTCCTCCGGCCAGGCCGTCATCTCGGCGAGGTGTAGTCCCAGGTCGGCCATCGGCCGCACCATCGCCCGGTGCTCGAACAGGGCGCGCTCGGTCTCCAGCGCCCGGGTCAGGTCGCTCGGCCGGTACGCGGCGCCCAGCCGGGTCCACGCGACCAGGTCGGCGTTGGGCGCAACCGCGGCGGTCGGGTCGAGCTGAAGGAACGTCAACCGGTCCACCACCGCCAGGAGATCGGTGGGTCGGTGCGCGTCGAGCAGCTGGGCGCGGACAGCGATGCGGCGGGCGGTGGCGCGGTCGAGCCGGTGCGGGGTCATGCGGAGACGCTAGTACTAGTACGGGGTTTCTCGTTCGGCCCCGGCCAGCTGGGAAGAGGTCTACTGTGGAAAGCATCGGCGACTATTTGCGGCGTTCCGGTGGCGGCCGGGCGCTTCGCGTTGCACAGTGATCGTATGAGCGACAACGGAAGTGGTGGGCACTACTACTGGTGCACACGACACGACCGGGTCGAGACCGATGCTGACGTGTGCCCCGCGAAGCACGTTCTCGGACCGTACGCCTCAGCCGCCGACGCGGAGAACGCCCTGCAGCAGGTGCGGGAGCGCAACGAAGTGTGGGACGCCGAGGACGCCCGTTGGGCCGGGGAGGACAGGTAGACGGCGCGGGACGGCCCGCGTCGAGGTACTCGTGCTCCGCGACGGCGGCAGCACGTCCCCAAGGAGGGAACCGAGATGGCCGAAGCACAGCAGGCCACCACCCGCCCGGCCACCACCCGTAGGAGCACGAAGCAGACCAGCGCGGCCACGGCCCGCACGGCCACGGTCACCAAGGCGTCCCCGAACGCCTCCGGTGCTGGCGCCGGCCGGGTGCCGGCGAAGAAAGCGGTCGCGCAGAAGGCGGCCGCCCGGAAGGTCGTATCGGCGGCGCGGAAAGCGCTCGGGAAGGAGGCACCGGCCGCGGAGGCCCCCGCAAAGAAGGCGGTAAAGGCCACCGCGAAGAAGGCGCCAGCCAAGAAGGCGATCGCGAAGAAGGCCCCGGCCACGAAGACCACCGCGAAGAAGGCGCCGGCCAAGAAGGCCACCACCCGGAAAACCACGGTGGCGGCGAAGGCTCCGGCGAAGAAAGCCACGGCGAAGAAGACCACGGCCGCGGCGAAGAAGGCTCCAGCCCGAACCACGGCCACCGCCCGGAAGGTCACCTCCACCGAAAAGAAGGCCACCGCCGCGGTGAAGAAGGCCGGCCCGACGGCGAAGAAGGCCCCCACGAAGAAGGCTCCGGCGAAGAAGACCACTGCGAAGAAGACCACCGCCCGGACGACCACGGCGGCGAAGAAGGCCCCCGCGAAGAAGACCACGGCGGCGGCGAAGAAGGCTCCGGCGAAGAAGACCACCGGCACCTCGTCGACCACCGCCCGCAAGGCTGCGGCCCGGAAGGCGACCTCCACGGCGTCCTCCGTGAGCGGCCTCGAGGCCAGGACGAGTACCTCGACCGGCACCCACAAGCGGCTCACCGCCGCCCGCAAGCCGGCCGGCACGAGGGTGGTCGCGGGCCGTTCGACGGCCAAGCCGGCGAGCACCCGCAGGCCGACCGGCTGACCGGCGAGGTACGCCGTCGACCTCGATGCGCCGCCCGGAGGGTGGGCGGATCACGCGCCGCACTGTCAGGATTGACGCCGTGGTGATCCGACGCGTACTGGCGCCCCGTATCGACTTCGGCGCGCTGCGTCGCGAGCTGGGACTGCCCGAGGGCTTCCCGGCCGCGGCGCAGCGCGAGGCCGAGGAGGCGGCGACCGCGCCGCTGCCGGCCGTCGCCGACCGGACCGACATCCCGTTCGTCACCCTCGACCCGGCGGCGTCGCGCGACCTCGACCAGGCGATGCATCTCAGCCGCCGTCCCGGTGGCGGTTTCCGGGTCCGGTACGCGATTGCCGACGTCGCCACCTGTGTACGTCCCGGCGGGGCGCTGGAGGAGGAGACCTGGCGCCGGGGGCAGACCGTCTACCTGCCCGACGGCAACGTGCCGCTGCACCCGCACACGCTCAGCGAGGGGGCGGCCAGCCTGCTTCCGGACGTCGACCGGGCGGCGGTGGTCTGGACCATCGACCTGGACGCCGACGGCGGCACCGTGGCCGTCGCGCTGGAACGTGCCCGGGTGCGCAGCCGGGCCAAGCTCGACTACGTCGGCGTGCAGCGCGCTGCCGACGCCGGCCGGCTGCCCGAGCCGATCGCCCTGCTGCCCGAGATCGGCGCTCTGCTCACCGTGCGCGGGCTGCGTCGGGGCGCGATCAACCTGCCCCTGCCCGAGCAGGACGTCGAGCCGGACGGCGACGGCTGGCGGTTGGTGCTGCGCGGGCCCGGCCCGATGGAGGACCACAACGCGCAGATTTCCCTGCTGACCGGGATGGCCGCTGCCGACATCATGCTCGCCGGCCGGATCGGGCTGCTGCGTACGATGCCCGCGCCGAAGCGGGAGGCAGTCGACCGGCTACGGCTGGCCGCCGGCCCGCTCGGCGTGCACTGGCCGGCGGGGATGTCGGTGGGCGAGGTGCTCGCCGGGCTGGACGCCTCCCAACCCCGGGCGGCGGCCTTCATCGACCAGGCGGCCGAGCTGATGCGCGGGGCCGCGTACACCGCCTTTGACGGGCAGTTGCCCGAGCGGCCGGAGCACGGCGGGGTGGCAGCCGCGTACGCCCATGTCACGGCGCCGTTGCGTCGGCTGGCCGACCGGTACGCGACCGAGGTCTGCCTGGCCCTGCACGATGGGCGGGAGGTGCCTGACTGGGCGCGCGCCGCGCTGCCGAAGCTGCCGGAGGTGATGGCGAGCACCGACCGGACCGCGTCGGCGGCGACCCGGGGCGCGGTCGACCTGGCCGAGGCGGTGCTGTTGGAGCACCGGGTGGGGGAGACGTTCGAGGCGGCCGTGCTGGAGGTGGACGCCCCCCGCCCGACCGCCGAGGTGCCCCGACAGCCGGGGGCCGGCGCCGAGCCGGGCCGGCCGCCGGGCAACGGCCCCGCGAAGCCGGCGCGGCGGCCCGGCGGCACGATTGCCCTGGACGAGCCGCCGGTGCGCGCCCGGTGCCACGGTGAGCTGCCGCTCGGCGAACGCGTCCCGGTCCGCCTGGTCTCGGCCGACCCCATCCACCGCAAGGTCCTCTTCGAACGCGCCTGACCCCGCGCGCATCTCCGGGGTGTCAAGATCCGCGCAACTTCCGGGAAGTTGTCCCCTCGGGGTGCGCCGAGGCCACAACTTCCGGGAAGTTGCGCGCTTTGCGAGGATGATCGCATGGCTTACGACGCGACCACACTGCCGGACGTCACCGGGTTGACCGTCGGCATCATCGGGGGGACCGGGGATCAGGGGCGGGGGCTTGCCTACCGGTTCGCTCGGGCCGGGCAGACCGTGCTGATCGGGTCCCGCTCCGCCGACCGGGCGGCGCAGGCCGCCGCCGAGATCGCCGCGCTGCCCGGCGTACCCGCGGACGCGACAGTCGCCGGGGCGGACAACGACGAGGTGGCCCGCCGCAGCGACGTGGTGATCATCGCGGTGCCGTGGGACGGGCACGCCGCCACCGTCGCCGCGCTGGCCGAGCCGCTCGCCGGCAAGATCGTGGTCGACTGCGTCAACCCGCTGGGCTTCGACAAGCAGGGCCCGTACGCGCTCACCGTCGAGGAGGGCAGCGCCGTGCAGCAGGCCGCCGGGCTGCTGCCCGGTTCCCGGGTCTGCGCCGCGTTCAACCACGTCAGCGCCCCGCTGCTGGCCGACCCGGAGGTCGACCGGATCGACTTGGACGTGCTGATCTGCACCGAGGACCGGGATCTGGTCGGGGTGGTCGCCGCGCTCGCCGCCCGGATCCCCGGCATGCGGGGCATCTACGCCGGCCGGCTGCGTAACGCCCACCAGATCGAGGCGTTCACCGCGAACCTGATCGCGATCAACAAGCGCTACAAGGCCCACGCCGGCATCCGCGTCACCGACCTCTGACGCCGATCCTCACGATTGAGATCTTGGTAGGAAACGGCCCTCCGGGGGCCACTTCCTACCAAGATCCGCGGCGAACCCACCGGATGCGGTCGGGCGGGCCGAAGGTGAGGGCGTTTTCGTCGAGGGCGTTGTAGACGACCAGTTCGCCGTCGTCGAAGGCGAAGACGACCCCGACGCTGCCGTTCGCCAGGTCGCCCGGCGATCCCCGCCACTCCGCCAGCCCCGCCGCCCGGAGCCGCCGGCCGGGCAGGGCGGCCAGTTCGGGCAGCGGCTCGCTGCGCCAGGCCAGCCGAAAGTCGTCCGAGGTGGGCCAGCTGACCGGCGTAGCCGGATCGACGGAGTTCCAGGTGATGGAGAGGTCGTCGCACTTCTGGTGGTTGACCTCGACCCGCTCTCCCGCGAAGTCCAGCACCACCGGACAGTCGGCGAACCAGGAGTCGTCGTCGAGATCCCAGACCAGCCAGACGCCGGTCAGCCGCCGACCGGCCAGGGCCGCCAGCCGTTGGCCGTGCGCCGCCTCGATGGCCGGCCGGCCCTGAAGCCATGCCGGTCGGTAGCCGGCGATGCCGAAGTCGAACATCAGCCGATTGTGGCCGGCGGAACGTGGCGGTGGGGGCCCAGACCCGGTCCTGTCCTACCCGTGTGAGGGCGACCCCACCGCCGCGAACCGTGCTAGAAGGTGTGTTCGGTGGCGGGGAACTGGCCGTCGCGTACCTCGTCGGCGTACCGGCGGGTGGCGTCGGTCAGCGCGCCGGCCAGGTCGGCGTAGCGCTTGACGAAGCGGGGTGCTCTGCCGGTGCGCAGGCCGGCCATGTCCTGCCAGACCAGCACCTGGGCGTCGGTGTCCGGACCGGCGCCGATGCCGACGGTGGGGATCCGCAGCTCGGCGGTGATCCGCTTGGCCACCTCACCGGGCACCATCTCCAGCACCACCGCGAACGCGCCCGCCTCGGCGACCGCCCGGGCGTCGGCGAGCACCTCCTCGGCGGTGTCGCCCCGGCCCTGCACCCGGTAGCCGCCCAGGGTGTGCTCGCTCTGCGGGGTGAAGCCGATGTGCGCCATCACCGGGATGCCGGCCCCGACGATCGCCTCGATCTGCGCGGCGCAGCGCCGGCCGCCCTCCAGCTTCACCGCGTGGCAGCCGCCCTCCTTCATGAACCGCACCGCGGTGCGCAGCGCCTGCGTCGGCCCCTCCTCGTACGAGCCGAAGGGCAGGTCGCCGACGATCAGCGAGTGCTTCGTCGCCCGCACCACGGCCCGGACCAGGGGCAGCAGCTCCTCGGCGGTCACCGGCAGGGTGGTCTCGTAGCCGAACACGTTGTTCGCCGCCGAGTCGCCGACCAGCAGCACCGGAATCCCCGCCTGATCGAAGATCGAGGCGGTGTACTGGTCGTACGAGGTGAGCATCGCCCAGCGCTCGCCGCGCTCCTTGGCGGCGATCAGGTCGCGGGTACGGACCCGTCGGGTGGCCGGCCCGCCGTAGAGGGCGGTCACCTCGGTCGGGGTGGACTCCACCATGACTGTCTCCTTCCTCGAGGCCGCGTTCGCGGTCCCCGGGTTCTGCCGCGATCGTCGCACCGGACGACCGGTCGGCGGCAGAGCGGAGTGGAAGATGTCACGTCCCGCCCGGGAGCAATGTCCCGGTCAGCCGTGCTCGCGCCAGCGGTTGGTGATCGGCAGGCGACGGTCCCGCCCGAACGCCTTCATGGAGATCTTCGTGCCGGGGGCGGACTGCCGCCGCTTGTACTCGGCGGTATCCACCATCCGCAGCACCTTGTCCACGACGGCCGGGTCGTGGCCGGACTCGATGAGGCCCTCCCGGCCCCGGTCGCCGTCGACGTAGCCGATCAGGATCGGGTCGAGGACGTCGTAGTCGGGCAGGGTGTCGCTGTCGAGCTGGCCGGGGCTCAGCTCGGCCGAGGGCGGCTTGCTGATCGAGTTCTCCGGAATCGGCGGGGTCTCGCCACGGCGCTCGGCGTCGGCGTTGCGCCACGTGGCCAGCCGCCAGATCCGCGTCTTCCAGACATCCTTGACCGGGTTGTAGCCGCCGACCGAGTCGCCGTAGAGGGTGGAGTACCCGACGGCCAGCTCGCTCTTGTTGCCGGTGGTGAGGACCAGGTGGCCCTCCTGGTTCGACAGCGCCATCAGGAGCACGCCGCGTACCCGGGCCTGGAGGTTCTCCACGGCCACGCCGGAGAGCGACATGTTGGCCAGGAACGTGTCCACCATCGGCTGGATCGGCTGGATCCGATAGTCAAGGGCGGTCCGCTTGGCCAGGTCCCCGGCGTCGGCGCGGGAGTGCTCGGAGGAGTGCTGGCTGGGCATCGACACCCCGACGACCCGGTCGGGGCCGAGCGCGTCCACCGCGATGGCCGCCGCCACCGCCGAGTCGATGCCGCCGGAGAGGCCGAGCACCACCGACGGGAAACGGTTCTTGTTGACGTAGTCGCGCAGGCCCAGCACCAGGGCCTGCCACACCTCCGCCTCGTCGGCGACCGGCGCGCTGATCCCGCCGACCGTGGGCTCCCCGGCGGGGGCCGGCGGGATGTCGTCGATCTCGGCCCGGACCACCCGCATGCCGTCGGCCAGCTTCTCGTCGCCGCCGACGGGCTGGCGCGCCGGGGGCAGCTCGACGTCGTGCAGCAGCAGGTGCTCGACGAACCGCGGGGCCCGGGCCAGCAGCGTGCCGTCCGCGCCGACGATCATCGAGTCGCCGTCGTAGACCAGCTCGTCCTGGCCGCCGATCATGTTCACGTACGCGATGGTGGCGCCGGCCTCGGCGGCCCGGCGGCGGACCAGCGGCAGCCGGATGTCGTCCTTGTTCAGCTCGTACGGCGAGCCGTTGATGTTGAGCACCAGCCCGACGCCGGCCTGCCGGGCCGCCGCGAACGGGCCCCCGGCCTGCCAGAGGTCCTCGCAGATGGTCAGCGCGACGTCCACCCCGCCGATCCGCACCACGTTCAGCGTGTCGCCGGAGACGAAGTAGCGGTCCTCGTCGAAGACGCCGTAGTTGGGCAGGTGGTGCTTGAAGTACCGGGCGACCACCTGGCCGTGGTGCAGCAGCGCGGCGGCGTTGCGGGCGCCCCGGCCCGGCTCGGCGTCGGAGCTGACCTGCGGCGGGCCGTCCGCGTCCAGGTAGCCGACGAGGACGGGCAGCTCGCCGAGCCCGTCGGCGGCCAGGTCGGCGGCGAGCCGCTCCAGCGCGGCCCTCGACGCGGCGACGAAGGAGCGCCGGAAGACCAGGTCCTCGACCGGGTAGCCGGTCAGCACCAGCTCCGGGAAGAGCGCGAGCTGGGCGCCGGCGTCGGCGGCCCGGTGGGACCAGGCGCGGACCAGGTCGGCGTTGCCGGCGAGGTCGCCGACGGTCGGGTCGACCTGGCACAGGGCGAGACGCAGGGTGGGCATGTCCCTCATCTTGCCCCAGTGGGGCGGGTCGAACCGGAGGGGACGGGGGAGAGCCGCGCGGTCAGGGCAGCACGTCCGCGGGACGG
This sequence comes from Micromonospora sp. NPDC048999, assembly GCF_040649295.1. NCBI lineage: Bacteria > Bacillati > Actinomycetota > Actinomycetes > Micromonosporales > Micromonosporaceae > Micromonospora > Micromonospora sp. NPDC048999. Next base: position 14,038 of record NZ_JBEZFI010000018.1, read on the forward strand.
TCGCGTAACGTCGGCGTAACGAGGTCGGTGGAGACTGCCGTCATGCGCTGGTCGGCGCCGCACGAAAGGTAACGGTGGAAGTGAACCGTCAGCAGGAGTTCGTCCTCCGTACGCTGGAAGAGCGGGACATCCGGTTCGTCCGGCTGTGGTTCACCGACGTGCTCGGCACGCTCAAGAGCGTGTCGGTGGCCCCCGCAGAGCTGGAGGCGGCCTTCGACGAGGGCATCGGCTTCGACGGCTCGGCGATCGAGGGCTTCGCCCGGGTCTTCGAGTCCGACATGGTGGCCATGCCCGACCCCACCACCTTCCAGGTCTTTCCCTTCGAGGGCGGGGCCAGCGGCGAGAGCGCCCGGATGTTCTGCGACATCCTGCTCCCCGACGGCAGCCCGTCCTGGGCCGACCCGCGGCACGTGCTGCGCCGGGCCCTGTCCCGGGCCGCCGAGAAGGGTTTCACCTTCTACACCCACCCGGAGATCGAGTTCTTCCTGCTGGAAGACGGCGCGCCGGACGGCTCGGTGCCGACGCCGGTGGACACCGGCGGCTACTTCGAGCACACCACCCACGCGGTGGCCCGGGACTTCCGCCGGCAGGCCGTGCTGGCGCTGGAGCGGATCGGCATCTCGGTGGAATACAGCCACCACGAGGTCGCCCCCGGCCAGCAGGAGATCGACCTGCGCTACGCCGACGCGCTGACCACCGCCGACAACATCATGACCTTCCGGCACGTGGTCAAGGAGGTGGCGCTCTCCACCGGCGTGCAGGCCAGCTTCATGCCGAAGCCCTTCACCGACCAGCCGGGCAGCGGCATGCACACCCACCTGTCGCTGTTCGAGGGGGAGCGCAACGCGTTCCACGACGCCGGCGACCCGATGAAGCTGTCCAAGGTGGCGAAGTCGTTCATCGCCGGGCTGCTCACCCACGCCCGGGAGTACACCGCGGTCACCAACCAGTGGGTGAACTCGTACAAGCGGCTCTTCCCGTTGGCGCTGCCCGACCGGATAACCGAGAGCCCGGCGTACGTCTGCTGGGGCCACCTCAACCGGTCCGCGCTGGTCCGGGTGCCCGCCTACGGCAAGCCGAACTCGGCCCGGGTGGAGGTGCGCTCGCTGGACTCGGCGACCAACCCCTACCTGGCCTTCGCGGTCATGCTCGGCGCCGGCCTGAAGGGCATCGAGGAGGGGTACGAGCTGCCCCCGGGCGCCGAGGACGACGTCTGGTCGCTGAGCAGCGCCGAGCGCCGGGCCATGGGCTACCAGGCGCTGCCGGAGAACCTGGCCGAGGCGATCGACGTGATGGCCGGCTCGGAACTGGTCGCCGAGGTGCTCGGCGAGCACGTCTTCGACTTCTTCCTGCGGAACAAGCGCTCCGAGTGGGAGCAGTACCGCCGCGAGGTCACCCCGTACGAGCGGCAGCGCTACCTGTCACTGTGAGCCCCGCACCAGCCTCGAAAGAGGTTTCCACAGGCGAAAGCCCTTCCATGGTCACCGCCAATAAGATCAGTGTTCATCGATTGTGAATCGCTGGTTTCCGGCGATTGAAGCTGGTAACTTCCTGGCATCGAAGGCTGTAAGTTTTTGCAGCGCCTTCATCCTCTTGCGCCCGTCGGGCGGGCGCGGGTGTCAGGAGAGCCACATGAGGCGGACAACCACCACCATCCGACGCCGGTGGGGCGCGCTCGCGCTCGCCGCCGGCCTGGTCGCCGCGCTGCTGCCGTTCACCGCTGCCGCCGCGGCCAACACCGTGACCGTCTACTACCAGCCGCCGACCGCCTGGGGCACGTCGGTCAACATCCACTACGGCATCGACGGCCAGGCCTGGACCCCGGTGCCCGGGGTGGCGATGGACAGCGCCTGCACCGGCTGGCGGCGCAAGACCATCGACCTCGGCGCCGCCACCGGCCTCCAGGTGGTCTTCACCAACGGCAGCGGCGTCTGGGACAACAACAACGGGGCGAACTACAGGCTCGGCACCGGCACGGTCACCGTCGCCGCCGGGCGGGTCGGCGCCGGCGACCCCTGCGCGGCCGGTGGCACCGGCAACACCGCCGAGGTCTGGTACCACCTCACCCCGCGCGGCTGGACCACCGCGAACATCCACTACCGGCCCGACGGCGGCGTGTGGACCGCCGTGCCGGGGTTGCCCATGGAGACGGTCTGCGCCGGTTGGGCGCGCCGGGTCGTCGACCTCGGCACCGCGACCGGGTTGACCGCCGCGTTCAACAACAACGCTGGCACCTGGGACAACAACAACACCGCCGACTACACCATCGGCACCGGGCGCAGCACCGTCGACGCCGGGAAGGTCACCGCCAACGCCGTCGACCCGTGCACCCCGGCCGACCCGGACACCACGCCGCCCACGACACCGGGCGGGCTCACCGCGGTCGCCGACGGGCTGTCGGTCATCCTCACCTGGACGGCCGCCACCGACGACCGGGGCGTCACCGGGTACGAGCTGACCCGCACCGGGGGCACCGGCGGCAGCACCACGGTCACCAGTACCACCACCCGGTACGTGGCTTACGACCTCGCGCCGAACACGACGTACACCTGGACGGTGCGGGCGGTCGACGCGGCCGGCAACCGGTCGGCGGCGAGCGCGCCGGCCTCCGCGACCACCGGCAACGCCCCGGCCGGCGGCGCGCCGCTGGGCGGCGACCCGCGCGAGGACAGCATCTACTTCGTGATGACCGCCCGGTTCGCCGACGGCGACAGCGCCAACAACCGGGGCGGCAGTCAGCACGTGGCGTCGGGCAACGCGGCCAACAACGACCCGATGTTCCGGGGCGACTTCAAGGGGCTGATCGACAAGCTGGACTACATCAAGGGGCTGGGCTTCTCGGCCATCTGGATCACCCCGGTGGTGCTCAACCGTTCCGACTACGACTACCACGGCTACCACGGCTGGGATTTCTATCGGGTCGACCCGCGCCTGGAGAGCTCCGGCGCGTCCTACCAGGACCTGATCAACAAGGCCCACGCCAAGGGCATCAAGATCTACCAGGACGTGGTCTACAACCACAGCTCCCGCTGGGGTGCCAAGGGCCTCTTCGTGCCCACCGTCTACGGCGTGCGGGACGACCAGTGGAAGTGGTATTACGACCAGCCGCAGGCCGGCCGGCAGTACGACCCGATGGTCGAGGCCACCGGGAACGACCCGGCGCTTACGCCGGCGCAGAACGCCAAGGCCAAGGGGCGGCCGTACAACGGTGACCTGTGGTCCTCGACCGCGCCGACCGGCAACCAGTGCCTCAACTGGGGCACCCCGACCGGCGCGCGCAGCCAGGAGGGCTACACCATCTACAACTGTCAGTGGCCTATTCCGACCAGCAAGCTCTTCCCCGCCGATCTCTACCACCAGTGCTGGATCGGCAACTGGGAGGGCGAGGACGCCCGCAGTTGCTGGCTGCACGAGGACCTGGCCGACTTCAACACCGAGAACGCCACCGTGCAGCAGTACCTGATCAACGCGTACAACCGGTACATCGACATGGGGGTGGACGGCTTCCGGATCGACACCGCGGTGCACATTCCCCGGGTCACCTGGAACCGGCGTTTCCTGCCGGCCATCCAGCAGCACGCGGTCGCCCGGTTCGGCGAGAAGGGCCGCGACTTCTACGTCTTCGGCGAGGTCGCCGCGTTCGTCAACGACAAGTGGAACCGCGGCTCGGTCAACCACTCGGCGCAGTTCTTCACCTGGCAGGAGCGCAAGGAGTACAGCCCGGACGACGTCCGGGCCGCGATCGAGCAGTACGACTACGAGCAACTCCTCGGCCCGGCCGGTCAGCCCACCACTGACAACGCCTTCCTGCGCGGCAACGCCTACCACGCCCCGGACCACGCGAAGTTCTCCGGCATGAACGTCATCGACATGCGGATGCACATGAACTTCGGCGACGCGACGAACGCGTTCCTCAACGGCAAGGACTCCGACGACAGCTACAACGACGCCACGTACAACGTGGTCTACGTCGACAGCCACGACTACGGGCCGAACAAGTCCTCGACCCGCTACGCGGGCGGCACGGACGCCTGGGCGGAGAACATGAGCCTGATGTGGACGTTCCGGGGCGTACCGACGCTCTACTACGGCTCGGAGATCGAGTTTCAGAAGGGGGCCCGGATCGACTGCGGGCCGACCTGCCCGCTCGCCACCACCGGCCGGGCCTACTACGGCGACCACCTCGCCGGCAGCGTCACCGCCACCGACTTCGGGGTGGTCGGCTCGGCCAGCGGGGCGGTGGCGACGACGCTGAGCCAGCCGCTGGCGAAGCACGTGCAGCGGCTCAACCGGATCCGTCGGGCCATTCCCGCCCTGCAGAAGGGGCAGTATTCGACCGACGGGATCAGCGGGAACACCCTGGCGTACAAGCGGCGGTTCACCCAGGGCGCGGTGGACAGCTTCGCGCTGGTCACCGTCTCCGGCGGCGCCACCTTCAGCGGGATACCCAACGGCCGCTACGTCGACGCCGTCACCGGGGACGTGCGGACGGTCACCAACGGCACCCTCACCGCCGCCGTCAGCGGCCGGGGCAACCTGCGGGTCTACGTGCTCGACCTGCCCGGCAACCCGGCACCCGGGAAGATTGGCGCGGACGGGCCGTATCTGCGTTGAAACGGAACCGCGTCCGCCCCGGCGGCCTTGCCAGGGCGGACGCGGTCCGCAGCGCTACGGGCGGGGCTACCCGGTCACTTGCCGGACTTGGCCCCCGGGCCCCAGTGGCCGCGGAAGTGTTCGCCACCCAGGCCCTGGAAGACGCCGGACTTGACCGCCTTCACGATGGCGTCGGCCTCGTCCTGGGTGAGCTTGCCGTCCTTCACGGCCTGGTCCAGTCTCTGCTGCAGCTTCTCCTGCATCTTCGCCCGCAGCTCCTGCCGGTCCTGCGGCTTCTCGTGCCGGTTCGCGCCCGCCGGGCGCTCCGGCCGGTCGGCCTTGTGCTCGGCGCCGATCTTCTTCAGTGCGGCGGTCACCTGGTCGGTCGAGACGCCCAGTTCCTTGGCGAGCTCCTCGGCGAACTTCGCCTGCCGGTCGGGCCGCTGGTGGTTATCGGCCTGGGTGCTGGTCGCGCTCGGCGTCGGGGCGGGCTTGTCGTCCGCGAACGCCACCGCGGGTGCGGCGATCCCCACGCTGAGCACTCCGGCGGCGGCGAGGCCGGCCAGCATGTGCTTCTTCGAGATGCGGGACATCAGTCCTCCGTCTGATCGGTGGTGGTGCGATGACGTGACCGACAGTGACTGTGGTTCCTGAAGAAAACCCCTCCCGACCCTGGAAATCCGCTGAAAAACCTGACCAACCCGGGAAATCTCGGAGGGTTTTTGCCCGGGAATGAGGTTTTTCGGTGACGCAGGCCACCTTCAGCTGACGGCGGGGGAGACCGTCAGCGTGCCGGCGGTGGCATCCAGGACCGCGGAGGTGCCGACCGGGACGGTGAGCTGGCCGACGCCGTGGCCGATCGGCAGCCCGCCGAGGACCGGCACACCGAGGTCGCCCAGGCGCTCGGTCAGCACGTCCGCGACCGTGGTGTCCCAGCCGTCCGCGCACTCGGTGAACTGGCCCACCGCCACCCCGGCGACCCCGGCCAGGGCGCCGCACCGGCGCAGCTGGGTGAGCATCCGGTCGACCTTGTACGGCGGCTCCTGCACCTCCTCGATCAGCAGCACCGCCCCGGCCAGGTCCGGCAGGTCCGGGGTGCCGATCGAGGCGGTGATCAGGCAGAGGTTGCCGCCGAGCAGCCGGCCCTCGGCCCGGCCGGGCACCCGGACCGGATACGTCTCCTCCGCCTCGACGGCGGCGACCGTGACCGGTTCGGTGGTCATCAGCGCGGCGTGCAGCGACTCCGCCGAGCGAAGCGGGGTGCGATCGTCCAGCCACGCCGCCCCCGGGCCGTGCACGCTGGCCAGCCGGGCGCCCCGCCAGAGCGCGAACTGCAGGGCGGTGATGTCGGAGAACCCGGCCACCACCTTCGGGTCCCGGCGGACCACCGCCATGTCGATCAGGTCGACCACCCGCTGCGCGCCGTAGCCGCCCCGGGTGCAGATCACCCCGCGTACCGCCGGGTCGGCGAGGGCGGTGTTCAGGTCGGCCGCCCGCAGCTCGTCCTCGCCGGCCAGGTAGCCCCGCCGGGCGTACGCGTTCGGTGCCAGCACCGGGCGCAACCCCCAGCCGGTCAGCAGCTCGATGCCGCGGGCCACCCGTTCCGGCCGCGTCGGACCGGAGGGTGACACCAGCATCACCGTGTCGCCGGGACGCAGGACCGGTGGGCGCAGGCAGTCGTCGGTGGCCACGAAGGGAGCCTAGTGAGCCCGTCCTGGCGTCCACCGGCACACCCGATAGCCTCGACGTCGTGGCGACCGCGCTGGTGATCGAGAACGACCCGACCGACGACCTCCGCCGACTGGGGGAGTGGCTCACCGAGGGGGGTGTCGAGCTGCGGGTGCTGCGCCCGCACGCCGGCGACGAGCTCCCCGCCGACCTCGACGGGTACGCCGCGCTGGTGGTGCTCGGCGGCGAGCAGCAGGCGTACCCGCTGCCCGACGGCAGCCCCGGCGCGCCCTGGTTCCCCGCCCTGGAGGGGCTGCTGCGCAAGGCGGTCCGGCAGCGGATCCCCACCCTCGGGGTCTGCCTCGGGGCGCAACTGCTGGCCACCGCCCACGCCGGGGAGGTCGAGCGGAGCCCGTCCGGGCCGGAGGTCGGGCCCACCGTCGTGGGCAAGCGGGACGCCGCCGACACCGACCCGCTCTTCCGGTACGTGCCGCTGATGCCGGACGTGTTCCAGTGGCACGCCGACGAGATCACCGAGCTGCCGCACGGGGCCACCCTGCTCGCCGCCTCCACCCGCCACCCGCATCAGGCGTTCCGCCTCGGTGACCGGGCCTGGGGGCTGCAGTTCCACATCGAGTGCGACACCGCGATGATCGCCGACTGGGCCCGCGACTCGACGCTCCTGGCCGAGCTGGGCTACGACCCGGAGCTGGTGGTGGCCGCCTGCGACCGGGTGATGGTCGACGTCGAGGAGGTGTGGCAGCCGTTCGCGGTCCGGTTCGCCGCCCTCGCCCTCGGCGAGCTGGACGACACCTCCCGCCGCAGCCTGCCGTTGCTCGGCCACTGAGATGACCCGACCGAGCAGGGGACGGCTCGCCCGGTACGGCTTCGCCGAAGGCGACGGCCGGGCGCGGGCCGCCGACCTGCTCGGCCCGGACGGGCTCGGCCTGTGGCGGCCGGACACCCAGGAGCCCGCCGACGAACGGGCCGCCGAGCTGCTGTCCGCCCTCTCCCGGGCCGCCGACCCGGACCTGGCGCTGCGCCAGCTGCACCGCCTCGTCGAGGCGGAACGCCGCACCGCGGACCAGCCGCCGGTGCTCGACGCCCTGGCCGCCGACCCCGGGCTGCGCCGGCGTCTGGTCGCGGTGCTCGGCGCCTCCGCCGCGCTCGGCGACCACCTGGTCGCCAACCCGGCCCAGTGGACGGTGCTGGCCACCGATCCGGACGGGCTCGCGCCGGCCGCCGACGGCCGGCTGGACCTGGTCGTCGCCGCCCGGCTGACCCCCGCCACCGACGCGGTCCCGGTGCTGCGGCAGGCGTACCGGCTGGCGCTGCTGCGGATCGCGGCGGCGGACCTGACCGGCGGGTGCGGGCTGGAGCAGACCATGACGGCGCTCTCCGGGCTCGCCGACGTCACCCTCGCCGCCGCGTACGAGCTCGCCGTGGACGAGCTGCCGAAGGGCACCCCCCGGCCCCGGCTGGCCGTGGTGGCGATGGGCAAGTGCGGCGGGGAGGAGCTGAACTACGTCTCCGACGTGGACGTCATCTTCGTCGCCGCCTCCGACGACGACCTGCCCGCCGCGACGCTGGTCGCCACCCGGCTGATCCACATCTGCGGGCTGGTCGCCTGGCCGGTCGACGCCGCGCTGCGGCCGGAGGGCAACCGCGGGCCGCTGGTGCGTACCCTCGCCAGTCACCTGGCCTACTACCGCCGCTGGGCCCGCACCTGGGAGTTTCAGGCGCTGCTGAAGGCCCGGCCGGCGGCCGGTGACCTGGACCTCGCCCGGGAGTGGATGGGGGCGCTCGCGCCGCTGGTGTGGACCGCCGCGGAACGGCCGGAGGCGGTCGAGGACGTCCGGGCGATGCGTCGGAAGATCATCGACAACATCCCGCCGAAGGAGCTGGAACGCGAGATCAAGCGCGGTCCGGGCGGGCTGCGTGACATCGAGTTCGCGGTCCAGTTGCTCCAGCTCGTGCACGGCCGGGGCGACGAGTCGCTGCGGGCGCCGGGCACCATTCCCGCGTTGCGTGCCCTGGTCGCCGGCGGCTACGTCGGCCGGGCCGACGGGGAGGCGCTGCTGAGCGGCTACCGCTTCCTGCGCGGCGTCGAGCACCGGCTCCAGCTCCAGGGCCTGCGCCGTACCCACACCGTGCCGACCGAACCGGCCGCGCTGCGCTGGCTGGCCGCCGCGCTCAGCTACCAGGCCACGCCGGGCCGCAACGCCGTCGAGGAGTTCCGCGCCGAGTGGGTCGCGCACGCCACCGAGGTACGCCGACTGCACGCGAAGCTGCTCTACCGGCCGCTGCTGGAGTCGGTGGCCCGGGTGCCCGCCGAGGGGCTGCGGCTCACCCCGGAGGCGGCCCGGCACCGGCTGGAGATCCTCGGCTTCGCCGACCCGGCCGGCGCGCTGCGCCACCTCCAGGCCCTCACCGGCGGGGTGAGCCGGACCGCCGCGATCCAGCGCACCCTGCTGCCGGTGCTGCTCAGCGAGTTCGCCGACGCCCCAGAACCCGACCGGGGGCTGCTCAACTACCGGCAGGTCTCCGAGAAGCTGGGCAGCACCCCCTGGTACCTGCGGCTGCTCCGGGACACCGGTCCGGTCGCCCGCCGGCTGGCCCGGGTGCTCTCCTCCTCCCGGTACGCCGCCGACCTGCTGGCCCGCGAGCCGGAGGCGCTGCGGCTGCTGGCCGAGGACGTCGAGCTGACCCCGCGGGGCCGTAGCGTGCTCTGCGAGGGCTTCACCGCCGCGGCGGCCCGGCACGCCGACCCGGTCGAGGCCATCCGGGCGGTCCGCGCGCTGCGCCGGCGGGAGCTGGTCCGTCTCGCCTGCGCCGACGTGCTGAGCCGGGCCGGGTCGCTCGCCCCCGCCCCGGGCCTCGCCGACGTGACCGTCGTCGGCACCGCCCTTTCCGACGTCGCCGACGCCACGCTGGCCGCCGCGCTGCGGACCGCTCGGGCCGTCCGGCCGGCGCCGCCCGGGCTGCGGTTCGCGGTGATCGGTATGGGCCGGCTCGGCGGCTACGAGTCCAACTACCTCTCCGACGCCGACGTGCTCTTCGTCTACGACCCGCCGCCCGGCGGAGACGAGAGAGCGGCCGGCGCGGCGGCCCACGCGATCGCCGAGGAGCTGCGCCGGCTGCTCTCCGCACCGGCCCCCGACCCGCCGCTCGGAGTCGACGCCGACCTGCGCCCCGAGGGCCGGCAGGGCCCGCTGGTCCGCAGCCTCGCCGCGTACGCCCAGTACTACCTCCGCTGGTCGAAGGTGTGGGAGGCGCAGGCGCTGCTGCGGGCGCGCTTCGTGTGCGGGGACGCCGACCTGGGCGCCGAATTCGAGGCGGTGATCGATCCGGTCCGGTACCCGGCCGGCGGGCTGACCCGCGAACAGGTGGTGGAGATCCGTCGGATCAAGGCCCGGGTGGAGACCGAGCGGCTGCCTCGGGGCGCCGACCCGGCCACCCACACCAAGCTCGGCCGGGGTGGCCTCGCCGACGTCGAGTGGGCGGTGCAGTTGCTCCAGCTCCAGCACGCCGACCGGCTGCCCGAGCTGCGCGGCACGCGTACCCTCGACGCCCTCGCCGCCGCCCGCGACGCCGACCTGGTCGAGCCCGACGATGCGGCGGCGATGGCCGTCGGCTGGACCCTCGCGGCGCAGGTCCGCAACGCGCTGATGCTGATCCGCGGCCGGGCCGGGGATCAGCTGCCCCGGCACGGGGTGGAGCTGGCCGGGGTGGTGCGCCTGCTCGGCCGCGACGACCCGGGCGAGTTCCTCGACGACTACCTACGCACCGGCCGGCGCTCCCGTGCCGCCATGGAGCGGGTGCTGGACGCCCCGGCCTGACGGCTCTGACCCGTCGGCCAGCGGTGGGCCGAGCGGATTCGGTGCGCCGGACGGCGTTGGGCGGGTGATGTTCAGTGAGGTCCTTTCGAGCTGATGGCGTAAACGATTCACCCCGGCTGCCGCAGGCTGAGTCGTTTGCGACGTCAGCTCCAAAGGCGGCGTCAAGGCATGCCTCTCCTGGCGCGAGGCTGCTTCACTCACCCGGCTACGGCCCGATGTTCCGGCGTCAGCTGCCCAGGGTGTACGTGCCGGCACGCGGCACGGTCACCGCCGTCCACTCGCCGTCGGGGGCGAGCGTGGCGCCGCCGGTGACGGTCAGCCAGCGGTCGTGGCGGACCCGGACCCGCACCGTGGCGGGGCCGGGGACGCGGAAGGTCACCGAGGCGGCGTCCTGCCGGACCAGTTCGCCGGGGGCGCCCACCAGCGGAGTCGGGTCGGTCACCGCGTACAGCCGCCAGTGCGGGTCCGACCAGACCTCGGTGAGGTACGGCAGGCCGGCCGCGACCAGCTCGGCCTCGGGCCGACCGACCCAGGACAGTTCGGCGTCGGGGACGGCGACGTACTGCACCGCGTTGTCGGCCAGCCAGGCGCGGTAGCTCGCCGTGGTGAGCGGCACGCCGGTGCCGGTGGCGCCCGGGACGGTGGTGAAGAAGAGCGGGTTGCGGGCGATGTCGGCCTGCCGTAGCCAGCCCCGGGCCAGCGGCGCCTCGCCGAGGTGGGCCGCCTCCCAGTAGTTGCGGGTCGGTGGCACCTCCACCCGGCCGGTCAGCCCGCGCCGGGCCAGCTCGGCGCGGAGCGGCGCGAAGAATGCCGGGTCGGCGGTGGGGTCGCTCGCGCTCCGCAGGTCGGCGGCGACCACGGGCGGCTGCCACCAGCACACCGCCGCCAGCAGCACGGACAGCGTGAGCGCGCCGACGGTCCGTCGCCGGGCCGCCCGCCTCGGCAGGCGGTCGGTCAGCCACCGGGGAGGTTGGGCGGTGGCCGCCAGCACGGGCAGGGCGAACATCACCACCAGGCGGGTGGCGTTCAGCCCGACCGGGGTGTGCAGCAGCGCCGCGGCCAGCACCCCGGCCGCCGACAGCAGCGCACCCACCCGTACCGGCCGGTACGCCACCAGCGCGGCCACCAGCAGGCTGGTCACCACCGCGTGCACGGTGTCGGTGCGGCTGATGTTCATCCAGCCGCCCTCGCCGAAGAGCAGCCCGGTCACCGCCAGCGGCGCGGCGGCGGGCGCGGCGAGCAGCAGGCCGTCGGCGTACCGGCGGGTGAGCAGCAGCGCGACGCCGGCCAGGCCGACGAAGAGCCCGGCCACCGGGCTGGCCGCCGAGGCGAGCAGGGCCGCCAGGCCGGCCAGCGCCCCGCGTCGCCACCCGGCGCGCCGGCCCGGCCCGGCCGGCAGGGTGAGCGCGAGCAGCGCGGCCAGCCCGAAGGCGACCCCGAGGGCGTACGTCACCCGGCCGGAGACCAGGTTGCCGGCGATGGTGAGCACGCCGACCAGGCCGCCGAGCAGGGGCCGGGGCACCCGGGCACGGACCAGCAGCGCCGCGAACGCGGTTGCCGCGGCGAGCAGCGTGAGCGCGCCGGTGAGGCGCACCCCGAGCAGGGCCATCAGCGGCGGCGAGAGGAGGCTGTAGCCCCACGGATGGACGCCGCCGTACCAGCTCAGGTCGACCGGCGCCGGCCCGTGGGCGGCGAAGAAGCCGGCGCGGGCCACCTGGGCGGACAGGTCCGAACCGGTCGCGGGCAGCGTGAGTTGAAGCACACTGAGGGCGAATGCGGACGCGGCGCACACCGCCACCACCCGACCGCCCCGCATGCCCACCTCCTGAACGCGACTCACGGTACTGGCAGCATGTCTGACGTGCCTCACCACCTCTCGCGTTGGATCGGCCTGGCGGGCTCGGTGCTGCTCGCCATGGCCGCCTTCCTCGGCGGCGCGCTGCCGCACGGGAACCTGCGCCCCACTCCGGTCACCATCTGGCAGGGCCCGAACGGGCCATTGATCATCGGTGTCTGGCTGGTCGGCACCGCCTTGCTGGGCTGGGCCTGGTGGTCGCTGCGCGACCGGGTGCCGTCGACGCGCTGGGTACTGGTCACGATCGGCCTCTGGCTGCTGCCGATGCTCATCAGCCCGCCACTGGGCAGCCGTGACGCCTACGCCTACTCCTGCCAGGGCATCAGCTACTCCGCCGGAATCAACCCCTACGAACAGGGCGTCTCCGCCCTGCCCTGCCCGTGGCTGGACACCATCTCCTACATCTGGCGGGACACCCCGGCACCGTACGGTCCGCTGTTCGTGATGATCAGCGGGGCGATCGTGACCACCGCCGGGTCGCTCTTCGCCAGCATCGTGCTGTTCCGGGCGCTGGCGGTGGCCGGGGTGGCGCTGACGGCCGTCGCCGTGCCGGTGCTGGCCCGTCGCTGCGGGGTGCCACCGCAGCGGGCGCTCTGGCTGGCGCTCGCCTGCCCGCTGGTGCCCGTGCACCTGATCGGCGGTGCCCACAACGACGCGATCATGGTGGGCCTGCTCGCCGCCGGGCTGGCGGTGGTGGCCGCCCGGCCGGGCCGCCGGCTGCTGCTGCTCGGCGGCGGGCTGCTGCTCGGGCTGGCCGCCGCGATCAAGGTCACCGCGCTGGTCGTGGTGCCCTTCGCGGCGCTGGCCGCGATCGTCGGGCCGTACCGGATCCGGGCGCTGGTCCGCGACGGCGGGTGGGTGGTCGGCGGGGCGTTGACCGCGCTGGTCGGGGCAGCCCTGGCCGCAGGCCTCGGCCTCGGTTTCATCAGCGGGTTGGAGCAGGGCGGGCTGGTGGTCGCGTGGAGTTCGCCGCCGACCGCGGTCGGGCAGACCGTCGGCTACCTCGCACGGATCTTCGGCGCGCACGTGGACGCACTGCCGGCTACCCGGGCGCTCGGGATGCTGGTGCTGGCGGTGCTGCTGCTCTGGCTCTGGTGGCGAGCCCGCCACCGGGAGCCGCTCTGGCACGCCGGCCTGGCGCTGGCCGCGACGGTGGCGCTCTCCCCACTGTTTCACCCCTGGTACTGGACCTGGCCGCTGGTCGTGCTCGCCGCGACCTCCCGGCGGACCGGCTGGTTCTCGCTGGTCGCGCTGGTCTCTTTGTTCATGGTCCTGCCAGATGGCACCGGTTTGCCCCGATACAGCAAGATGCCCGGCGCGCCGTTGATGACCCTGTTGGTGATGGTGGTGGCGGTTTGGTTGGTACGGTCGGCTCGTGCCGCCCGTCCACGGTCGGATCGGCCCGCCCGTCAACCGGTCCCCGTCGACTGAGGAAAAATCGTCGGTGAGTGAGCGCGACGGGCCGGTCCGGCCCGTCGCCCCCGCTCTCGTCCGCTACGCCGGCCTCACCGGGGCCGTGCTGCTGGCCGTCGCCGGCTGGCTGGGCGGGGCGCTGCCCGGCGCGTCCGCCAACAGCAGCCTCCTCGACATCTGGCGGGCCCCGCACGGGCCGGCGGCCCTCGGCTGCTGGCTGGCCGGCACGGTCCTGCTGGTGGGCGCCTGGTGGTCGCTGCGCTGGGGCGCGCCGTCGACCCGGTGGGCGTACCTGACCGCCGGGCTCTGGCTGCTGCCGCTGCTGGCCGCGCCGCCGATGGGCAGCCGGGACGTCTACTCGTACGCCTGCCAGGGCTGGACGTGGACGCACGGCATCGACCCGTACCGGGTCGGGGTGGCCGCCGCCGGCTGCCCGTGGACCGACGCGGTGTCGCCGATCTGGCGGGACACTCCGGCGCCGTACGGGCCGTTCTTCGTCCTGCTGGCGGGCGCGGCGGTGGTGTTCGGGGGCGGCCTGACCGGGACGATCGTGCTGCTGCGGGTGATCTCGCTGGCCGGGGTGCTGCTGGCCGCGCTCTGCCTGCCCGGGCTGGCCCGCGCGGTCGGGGTGCCGACCCGGCGGGCGGCCTGGCTGGCGCTTGCCTGCCCGCTCATCGGGGTGCACCTGGTGGCCGGCGCGCACAACGACGCGGTCGGGCTCGGCCTGCTCCTGCTCGGCCTGCTGGTGCTGGTGCGCCGGCCCGGCAGACCGCGGGCGCTGCTGGTGGCCGGGGTGCTGCTGGGGCTGGCGGTGGCGGTGAAGGCGTTCGCGGTGGTGGTGCTCCCGTTCGCCGCGCTCGCCGCGGTGCTGGGCCGCTACACCGTGCGGGCCCTGTTGAGGGACGCCGGCTGGCTGGCCGGGGGAGTGGTGGCGGCGCTGGTGGTCACCTCGCTGGCCACCGGGCTGGGCCTGGGCTGGGTGGGTGCCCTGTCGCACAGCGGCGAGTCGCAGCAGTGGACCTCGCCGCCGACCGCCGTCGGCTTCGTGATCAACTACGTCGGCATCCTGTTCGGCCGGGAGCCGCAGGCCGTACCGGTGGTCCGGGTGGTCGCGCTGGCGCTGCTCGCGATGCTGGTGGTGGCGCTCTGGTGGCGAGCCTGGACGGCGCTGCGCCGGCTGGGCGACGTCCGGCAGCGGCTCGCCCGGCTGGGCGCGGCCCGGCCCCGGGTGACGCTGACCGGGGCGGGCCTGGCACTGGCCGCCACGGTGCTGCTCGCCCCGGTCTTCCACCCCTGGTACGCGACCTGGCCGCTGGCGGTGCTCGCGGTGGTGACGGTGTCGGTGGCCCGGACCGTCTGGTTCGTGGCGCCCTGCGCGGTGGCCTCCTGCCTCGCCCTGCCGGACGGCGCCAATCTGGCCCGGTTCACCAAGGCGCCGGGGGCGATCCTGATGACCGCGCTGGTCGTGGCGGTGCTGATCCGGGCACTGCGGGTGGCTCTGGCCCGACGCGCCCGCTGAGGGCGTACGCGAACGGCCGGGCCGGCCCGCTGTCGCGGAGCCGGCCCGGCCGTCTGTCGAGACTCAGCAGTCGAAGTACATCGCGAACTCGTGCGGGGTCGGGCGCAGGCGCACCGGGTCGACCTCGTTGGTCCGCTTCCACTCCACCCAGGTGGAGATCAGGTCGGGCGTGAACACACCGCCGTCGAGCAGGTAGTCGTGGTCGGCCTCGAGCGCGTCGAGCACCTCCGGCAGCGAGCCCGGGACCTGCTTGACGTCGCCCCACTCCTCCGGCGGCAGGTCGTACAGGTCCTTGTCGATCGGCGCCGGCGGCTCGATCTTGTTCTTGATGCCGTCCAGGCCGGCCATCAGCATCGCGGAGAAGGCGAGGTACGGGTTGCTGGACGGGTCCGGTACCCGGAACTCGACCCGCTTGGCCTTGGCGTTGCTGCCGGTGACCGGGATACGGGTGCAGGCGGAGCGGTTGCGCTGCGAGTAGACCAGGTTGACCGGCGCCTCGAAGCCCGGCACCAGGCGGCGGAACGAGTTGACCGTGGGGTTGGTGAAGGCCAGCAGCGACGGCGCGTGGTGCAGCAGGCCGCCGATGTACCAGCGGGCCAGGTCGGACAGGCCGGCGTACCCGGTCTCGTCGTAGAACAGCGGCTCGCCGCCCAGCCAGAGGCTCTGGTGGGTGTGCATGCCCGAGCCGTTGTCGCCGAAGAGCGGTTTCGGCATGAAGGTCGCGGTCCTGCCGTCGGCCCAGACCTCGTTCTTCACGACGTACTTGAACAGCTGCATCTGGTCGGCGGCGTGCAGCAGGGTGGAGAACCGGTAGTTGATCTCCGACTGGCCGGCGGTGCCGACCTCGTGGTGCGAGCGCTCCACGACGAAGCCCTGATCCACCAGCCGGCGGACGATCTTGTCGCGCAGGTCGGCGAAGTGGTCGACCGGCGCCACCGGGAAGTAACCACCCTTGTACGGGGTCTTGTAGCCGCGGTTGCCGCCCTCCTCCTCGCGGCCGGTGTTCCAGGCGCCCTCGACCGAGTCGATGTAGTAGAACGACCGGTTCGCGGACGTCTCGTGGCGGATGGAGTCGAAGATGTAGAACTCCGCCTCGGCGCCGAAGTACGCGGTGTCGGCGATGCCGCTCGCGGCCAGGTACGCCTCGGCCTTCTTCGCCACGTTGCGCGGGTCACGGGAGTAGGCCTCCCGGGTGAACGGGTCGTGGATGAAGAAGTTGAGCGCGAGGGTCTTGTGCACGCGGAACGGGTCGATGAAGGCGGTGGTGACGTCCGGGAGCAGGAGCATGTCCGACTCGTGGATCGCCTGGAAGCCGCGGATCGACGAACCGTCGAACGCGAGGCCGTCGGTGAAGACGCTGTCGTCGAACGACTCGACCGGCAGGTTGAAGTGCTGCATCACGCCGGGCAGGTCACAGAAACGTACGTCGACGAACTTCACGTCCTCGTTCTTGAGGTATCGCAGGAGTTCCTCGGGATTGGCGAACACGTGTCCTCCCTGGCGGGCTCACTGGTGGTGGCTGGCTCCTGGCGACGGTATGGCGGTGGGGTTGCCCGGCCGTGTCTCCGCTGTTTCCGCTGTGTTACGTCCCTCGCGGAGCGTCATCTACCCCGCTCGGGCACCGTCAACCCGCCTTCGGGCGGTGCGTCCTGCGGCCGGGTGGCCCTGGTTGATTCTTTTGTCCGATTCCTCGATCGGTGCCGAACCGGCGTACCCGAGCAGTGACCGACACCCCTGCCCGCCGCGGTGCCAACGGCCCCGGCGCGGACGTGACTACCCTTGACCGCTGTGACCACTACCGCCACCGTGCCGGTGCCGCCCGCGACGGACCCCACCTTCACGCCCCCCAGCCTCGGCCGCCGGTTCGGCGCGCTGGTCATCGACTGGGTGCTCTGCCTGCTGGCTGCCAACCTCTTCGCCAACCCGGCCCGGGACGGTTGGCCCCCGGTGGTGGTGCTGGTCGTCGAGTACGCCTTCTTCCTCGGCCTCTTCGCCCAGACCCCAGGCATGTACATCACGCGGATCCGCTGCCTGGCCTGGTCGGACGGCGGCCGGATCGGGCTGGTCCGCGCGCTGCTGCGCGGCGTGCTGCTCGTCCTGGTCGTACCCGCCCTGATCATGGACGAGCACCGTCGCGGCCTGCACGACCGCCTCACCGGTGCGGTCATCGCCGCCGCCCCCCGCTGAGGTGTAAGGAGGGGCCCCTGTTAACAGGGGCCCCTCCTTACAGCCAAAGGTCAGCGGCCGCGGGCCTGGCGGAACGCGCCCCGCGGCGGGCGCATGTTCTTCGGGATCGCGCCCTTCGGCAGCTGCGGGCGGGCGGTGAGCGCCTTCAGCCGCTTGTCGAGCGCGTTGACGTCCTTGGGGGAGAGGGTGCGGGGCAGCCGCATCAGGGTCATCCGCAGCTTGCGGACGGACAGCTCGCCCTCGCCCTGGCCGATCACGTAGTCGTGCAGCGGGGCGGAACCGATCACCTTGGCCAGCCGGCGCTTCTCCTGACCGAGCAGGCCGCGTACGCGCTGCGGGTTCCCCTCGGCCAGCAGGATCACGCCGGGGCGGCCGAGCACCAGGTGCACCATGTCCATCTGGGTGGTGGAGCTGACGGCCGGGGTGACCCGCCAGTCGCCGCGCATGCTCTCGATGATCTGCGCCGCCGCGCCGGGCTGCCCCTCGGCGGCGTTCATCATCGCCTTGTTGGACCGCAGGTTGAGCACGACCAGCACGGCGAGCAGGGTGAACAGGATGCCGATCGGCAGCCAGATCCAACCCCAGAGAATGACCGCGACCACGGTGAGCGCGAGCGGGATCAGCACCGCAGCCGCAGCCAGCGGCGCGAACCACCGGTCCTGCTTGGCGGTGAATTGGAACACCATCCCGATTTGCTTCAGCCGCTGGCCGAACGAGATCTTCTCCTGGGGCTTTGCCATGCCGCAAAGTGTAGTGGTCGCTCCGCGCCGCGTTGATCCGTGGCCGGTCCCTCCGCCGCGCGGCTGAGTACCTTACGTCGTCATCAGGCCCTGAGGTGCCCAAGTAAGGGGCCGCGACCGGCTCGTCCGGTCGCTGCCCCGCCGCGACTCGCGCGGCTGGCTGAGCCGGCGGCACCACGCCGTACGCAACCGGGTGGAGGCCGCCGCGCTGGCCCACCGACTCGGCCTGCTCGACCCCACTCCCCGCTGACATGGTCAGGGGCGGGGTAGGTAGATCCGCCAGCCCGGGACGGTGACCACGTCGAGGTTGCCCGGGCCGGGGCCGAGCCGCCGGTCGAGCCGGGTGGCCAACCGCGACCCGTCCCGCGCGATCCAGGCCGCGTCCGGGTCGGCCGCCACGGCGTGCCGGTAGGCCGGCAGGCGGTCGAAGCCGGGGCGCAGCGCGTCGTCCACCACCGCGCAGACCACCTGCTCTCGGGTGGCGAAGGTGAGCCGGTTGCAGGTCCAGTAGCCGCCGCGCACGTGCCGTACGCCCAGCTCGTCGAGGGTGTGGACGAGCGCCCGGTGCCGCTCGGCCTCGGCGTGCACGGCCGGCACGGTGCGGATCGCGGCGCCGGTGGCCACCGCCGCCGTGCCGAATGTGGCGGCGAGTACGGCGACCGCCACCACGCCGACCGGCCGAGCGCCGCCGACGGCCGCCGCGACGCTGCGCGCCGCCGTCACCGCCCGCCGGTCCCCGCGTGGGAAGGCCCGAGCCGCGGC
Source organism: Micromonospora sp. NPDC048999 (assembly GCF_040649295.1). NCBI lineage: Bacteria > Bacillati > Actinomycetota > Actinomycetes > Micromonosporales > Micromonosporaceae > Micromonospora > Micromonospora sp. NPDC048999. Next base: position 32,614 of record NZ_JBEZFI010000018.1, read on the forward strand.
GCGCCACAGCGGCCAGAGCAGGGCGGGCGTGGCCACCGCCAGGCAGGACAGGTAACGGGCGCTCTCCACCGGCGTCTGCCCGGCCGCGTTGCTCGCCGTGTACGCCGCCAGCACCGCCGCCGCCCCGGCCAGCAGCGCCAACCGCACCGTCGCCGACACCCGCCGCTCGTCCCCGTCCGCGAGCTGGGCAGATCTTGGAGAGTTGCCGCGCGGTACGAACGGCAACTCTCCAAGATCTGCGGGGGCCATCACCGACGACCGCGGTGCCGGGTGCGGTAGCGCGGGGGCGGGTGGGGGTAGCGGTGGTGTGGGGGGCGGGGAGGGCTTGGGTAGCGGTGGTGTGGGGGGCCGGGCGGGTGTGGGGGGCCGGGCGGGGGCGGGGGGAGTCGGGGTGCGGAGGGTGCGCCAGGCGGACAGCGCGGCGAGGAGCAGCAGGACCGGGAATGCGAGGGACCACCAGAGCTGCCAGCCGGCGCAGTGGCTCGGTGAGCAGAAGCCCATGCCGAGTGGCGGCCCGAGCACCAGGCCGCCGTACACCCGGTCGCCCCAGCTCGCCGCCGCGTCCGCGCCGCTGGCGGTCAGGACCGCGGCGAGCGGGTTGCGGCCGTGTCCGAGGCTGTCCAACAGCATCGGTGCCGCGCCGAGCAGCAGGGCGACCATGACGATCACGCCCGCCCGCCCGGCCAGCTCCCGCCGCCGCCGGGCCACCAGCACCGCGCCGGTCCCCAACAGGTACGGCAGCAGCAGCGGGTCGACCCAGAGCATCAGCCCGGCGACCAGCCCCCAGGCCGCCCAGCGGGGCAGCCGGGCTCCCGACCCGCTGGTGCACAGCCGCACCGTGAGCAGGGCGAGCGCCACCCCGGCCGGGGCCAGCTCGGGGTAGCCGCCCCCGGCGATGAGCTGGTTCTTCACGACCCGGTCCGAGCCGAGCGCGAGGAGGCCGACGACCGCCAGGGCGTACCAGGGATCTCCGCCGAGCCGGCGGGTGAGCCGCCAGGACAGGGCGAGGAACAGCGCGTACAGCGCGAGGGTGGGCAGCCGCAGCGCGAGCAGCGACGGCCCGGCCACGGAGATCAACGGGGCGGCCAGGTAAGCCTCCAGCGTCCCCATGTACGACTGGCCGTAGAACCAGACCGGCAGGTGCCGCCCCTGCGCGATGTGCAGCGCGGCCAGCCCCATGGTGGCCTCGTCGCTGTTGGTCGGCGGCACGTCGTACCGCAGCAGCCACAGCCGATACCCGACCCCGGCCAGCAGGGCCAGCGCGGTCAGCGCCGTGGGCAGCGGCACTCGCCGCCGCGCCCGGTATATCGCGAACGCACCCCAACCGGCACAGGTTCTCACCGAGGGTGTAACGGGCCCTGGCGGAGGGTGTAACGATGCTGGTCGGGTGTGCCCGTGATCAGGTGCCGGTCACGGCCCCCGGGCGGCGTTCAGCTCAGGCGGTGGCGGGAACGCCGCCCCGGGCCTCCAGCGCCTGCTGATAGAGCCGCCCCGCGCGGTACGACGAGCGGACCAGCGGGCCGCTCATCACGCCGGCGAAGCCGATCTCCTCGGCCTCCTCCCGCAGCTCGACGAACTCCTCCGGCTTGACCCAGCGGGTCACCGGGTGGTGCCGGGGGGAGGGGCGCAGGTACTGCGTGATGGTGATCAGCTCGCAGCCGGCCTCGTGCAGGTCGCGCAGCGCCTGGGAGACCTCGGCGCGCTCCTCGCCCATGCCGAGGATCAGGTTGCTCTTGGTGACCAGGCCGACGGCACGGGCCTGGCGGATGACATCGAGGGAGCGCTCGTAGCGGAACGCCGGGCGGATCCGCTTGAAGATCCGCGGCACGGTCTCCACGTTGTGCGCCAGCACCTCGGGACGGGCGCCGAACACCTCGGCGAGCTGCTCCGGCACCGCGTTGAAGTCGGGGATCAGCAACTCGACGCCGCAGCCGGACTGGAGGGCGTGGATCTGCCGGACCGTCTCGGCGTAGAGCCAGGCGCCGCCGTCGGGCAGGTCGTCACGGGCGACGCCGGTGATGGTGGCGTAGCGCAGCCCCATCGCGGCGACCGACTCGGCGACCCGACGGGGCTCGTCGGCATCGAACTCGGCCGGCTTGCCGGTGTCGATCTGGCAGAAGTCGCAGCGCCGGGTGCACTGGTCGCCGCCGATGAGGAAGGTGGCCTCCCGGTCTTCCCAGCACTCGTAGATGTTGGGGCAGCCGGCCTCCTGGCAGACCGTGTGCAGCCCCTCGCGCGAGACCAGCCCGCGCAGCTGGGTGTACTCCGGCCCCATCTTGGCCTTGACCTTGATCCACGGCGGCTTGCGCTCGATCGGCGTCTCGGCGTTGCGCGCCTCGATCCGCAGCAGCCGCCGCCCCTCGGGTGCCACGGCGGTGGTGCGGCTGGCCTGCGGGGTCGTCGACGTGGAGTGCTCGATCGTCACGAATCCGAGCCTACGCCGGACGGTGGGGGGCGATGAACGTCGGGCGACCGCCGTCACGCCCCAGACACTGTGACAACGGACACCAGCGGCGAAAAAAGGCGTCACACGGCCCGGAACGGGTTGTTAGGCTCCCCGGCAAAGCTGCGACGGAGCCGAGTAGCGCGCCGATCCGCCAGTGCAGAGAGCCGCCGGTTGCTGGAAGGCGGTCTGGCACCGGCGCGTGAAGACCCTCCCGAGCTGCGGGAAGAACAGCGTCCGCGCCCAGTAGAGCCCGCCGGCTGGCCCCCGTCACGGGCGACGAATGAGGCTTCCCGCTCCGGCGGGGGCGAAGGCGTGGTGGCACCGCGAGGATCCCGCTCGCCCACACCTCCCGGGGATCGCGTTGCGATTCGATCGAGGAGGTAACCCACCATGCAACGCATCCTGTCCTCTCAGCTCAGCCCCCATGTCGGCACGACCGTCCGGATCGCCGGCTGGGTGCACCGCCGCCGGCTGCTCAAGTCGGTGGCCTTCCTGATCGTCCGGGACGCCGCCGGGCTGGCCCAGGTGGTGGTCACCGACCCGGCCGTGCGCGCCGCCGTGGAGAAGCTCACCGAGGAGACCGTCGTCGAGGTCACGGCCGGAGTGGTCGCGAACGACACGGCCCCCGCCGGGGTCGAGCTCACCGAGCCGACCGTACGACCGCTCGGTTCGCCTGCCGTACCGCCGCCGTTCGACCTGTACCGGCCGGAGCTCACCGCCACCCTGCCCACCCAGCTCGACCACGCCCCGACCGCGCTGCGCCACCCGACCCGCTCGGCCGCGCTGCGGATTTCGGCGGCGTCGGTGGCCGGCTTCCGGGCCGCCCTGGACGCCCGCGGCTTCATGGAGATCCACACCCCGAAGGTGGTCGCCTCGTCCACCGAGAGCGGGGCGAACGTCTTCGCGCTGGACTGGTTCGGCCGGCCCGCCTACCTGGCCCAGTCGCCGCAGTTCTACAAGCAGCTCATGGTTGGCGTCTTCGAGCGGGTGTACGAGGTGGGGCCGGTGTTCCGGGCCGAGCCGCACGACACCGTCCGGCACCTGGCCCAGTACACCTCGCTCGACGTTGAGCTGGGCTTCATCGCCGACCACCGCGACGTGATGCGGGTGCTGCGTGACGTCCTCGCCGGAATGCTCGACGCGGTCCGCGACCGGGCCGCCGGTGCGCTCGCCACGCTCGACGTCGCGGCGCCCGAGGTGCCCGCCGAGATCCCGGCCGTGCACTTTACCGAGGCGCTGGCGATCGCCGGGGCACCCGCCGACGAGCCCGACCTCGCGCCCGCGCACGAGCGGGCGCTGGGCGAGTGGGCCCGCGTCGAGCACGGCAGCGACTTCCTCTTCGTCACCGGCTACCCGATGGCCAAGCGGCCGTTCTACACCCATCCGGACCCGGCCCGGTCGGCGTACTCCAACGGTTTCGACCTGCTGTTTCGCGGCCTGGAGCTGGTCACCGGCGGGCAACGGCTCCACCGGCACGAGGACTACCTTGCCGCCCTGGCCGCCCGCGGCGAGCCGGTCGAGCCGTACGCCGGCTACGTCGACGCGTTCCGGCACGGCATGCCGCCGCACGGGGGCTTCGCCATTGGGCTGGAACGTTTCGTCGCTCGGCTCACCGGCGCGGCCAACGTCCGGGAGGTGACCGCCTTCCCCCGCGACCTGCACCGCCTCACGCCTTGAGGGTAGGAGGGGCCACTTGTCAACAGACGGGTGTCGACAAGGGGCCCCTCCTTGCAGGCCGGGCGCGGTATGAAGGACGGGATGGGCGAGCAGGTGCGGGCGGCGCTGCGGGGCGTGTTGCACGTCCGTCCGGGGCGGGGCGCCCACCGGATCGCGGCGCGGGCCGGGATCAGCGTGCTGGTCCCGTTGCTCACGGTGTTGGCGGTCGGCCACCCCGGCTGGTCCGTGTACGCGGTCTTCGGGGCGTTCACCTCGCTCTACGGGCGCAACCATGTGCACCTGTCCCGGGCGGCGATGCAGGCGAGCGCCGGGGCGACGCTCACCGCGTCGATCGTCCTCGGGGTGCTGGTCGGTTCACTCCAGGCGCGGGCGTGGGTCGCGGTGCCGGTCACCGCGGCCGTCACGGCGCTGGGAACGGTGCTCGCCGCCGCGCAGGACTGGCACCCGCCGGGGCCCCTGTTCCTCATCTTCGCGTTCGGTGCGGTCGCCTCGGCCCCGCACCTGCTCTCGGACGTGCCGGTCGCCGCCACCGTAGCCGGGCTCAGCAGCCTGTTCGCGCTGCTGGTCGGCAACGCGGGCAGCGTCCTACGGCGGCAGGAGAGGCAGCAGGGGCAGCGGAGCCGGCCGGCCCGGCTGGCGCACGTGTGGACGTGGCAGCCGGTGCGCTACGCCCTCGCCGTGGTGCTGGCGGGCGGCACGGCGACCGCGGTCGGTATCGGCCACCCGTACTGGGCGATGGTGGCGGCGGTCGCCCCGCTGAGCGCCGAGGGCGTCACCGCCCAGCTCACCCGCGCCGCGCAGCGGATCCTCGGCACGCTGCTCGGGCTGCTCACCAGCGCGCTGCTGCTGGCGCCCCACCTGTCGCCGTACGCCACCGTGCTCGTCGTGGCGGGGCTGCAGATCGTCACCGAACTCCTGGTGGGGCGCAACTACGGACTGGCGCTGCTGTTCATCACCCCGATGGCGCTGCTGATGGGCCAGCTCGCGGCTCCCCGCCCAGCCGGACAGCTCCTCTTCGACCGGGGAGTGGAAACGGTGATCGGCGCCATCATCGGCGGCGCGATCGTGCTCTGCGAACCGTGGCTGCGGAGCAGGATCGCCGGTGGTGGGCAGGAGCCGGAGCGGTGACCCGGCGGCCCGGTGGCGGGCCGCCGGTGCCTCAGGCGGAGCCGAGGAGGTCCCACAGGTTGCCGGCGAGGTCGCGGAAGACGGCGACCCGGCCGTACGGCTCGGTGCGCGGCGGCTTCACGAACTCGACCTTCGCCTCGACCATCCGACGGTAGGTGGCGTCGAAGTCGTCGACCTGGAGGAAGAAGCCGACCCGGCCGGCGGCCTGGTCACCCACCACCGCCTCCTGCCGCTCTCCGTCGGCGCGGGCCAGCAGCAGCCCGGTCCCGCCGCCGGGCGGCCGGACCACCACCCAGCGCTTCGGCCGGCCGTCGTTGGTCAGGGACGGCTTGTCCTCGACCAGCTCGAAGCCGAGCACCTCGGTGAAGAACATGATCGCCGGGTCGTACTCGGCGACGACGAGGGTGACGAGGTCGATCCGCACCCGGTCAGTCCTCGACCCGGACCAGGGTCGGCAGGTGGCGCTCGACCACCGCGAGCACGTCGGCGACGGTGACCGGGCGGCCCAGCTCAGCGGTGAGTGAGGTGGTGCCGGCGTCCCGGATGCCGCACGGCACGATCCGGTCGAAGTAGGTCAGGTCGCAGTCACAGTTGATCGAGAAGCCGTGCAGGGTGACACCCCGGGCCACCCGGATGCCGATCGCCGCGACCTTGCGGGCCGGCCCTCGGTCGTCCTCCGGCACCCAGACGCCGCTGCGCCCCTCGACCCGGCCGGCGGTCAGCCCGAACTCGGCGCAGACGTCGATCAGCAGCTGCTCGGTGCGCCGGACGTACGCGACCACGTCCACCGGGTCGGGCAGCTTGAGGATCGGGTAGCCGACGAGTTGCCCCGGCCCGTGCCAGGTGATCTTGCCGCCGCGGTCCACGTCGATCACCGGGGTGCCGTCCATCGGGCGGTCCCACGGCTCGGTCCGCTTGCCAGCGGTGTACACGCTGGGGTGCTCCAGCAACAGCACGGTGTCGCCCTGCTCGCCGGCCACCACGGCCTCGTGCAGCCGGCGCTGCTCGTCCCACGCGGCCTGGTAGTCGAGCACACCGGCACGGACGGCGGTCAGCCCGGAAGTCGTCACGCTCACCCGTCCAGCCTAGTCCCGCCACCTGCCGGCGCGCGCCGTGAGCCTCGTCGCGTCAGGCCGGCGGGACCCGCCACAGCCAGACGTCGTCCACCCGCTCGGGTTCGCCGAGCAGGGCGGTGGCGGTGCGGCGTACGGCATCCTCATGGATGGCGTACTTGGCGCCGTGCACCCGGTCGGCCAGGACCACGATCTCGACCCGCCAGTGGTGCAGGTCCGCCAGGGACTCGCGGATGCTGCCGTCGGTGACGATCGCAGGCAGCCCGGTCCGCCCGGCCTGGTCCATCAGCGAGTCGAAGGTCCGCGGCACCGGCCCGATCCGGCCCCGGCCCCCCGGCCCGCCCGGGCCGAGGAAGAACCCGGCCGGGATCGGGAACTCGCCCTGCCGGTGGGCCAGGGCGTACGCCTGCCAGCGCTGCCCGTCGGGGGTGACGTCGACGGTCAGCGGCAGCGGGGTGAGCACCCCGCCGGGGGAGACGTACTGCCGCCAGTGGCCGCTGGTGATGAACAGTGGAATCGGTTCCCGCGCGATGGTCAGCAGCGGGATGGGCAGCAGCGGCAGCAGCGCGGCGGTGAAGCCGAGCGCCCAGGCCGCGGTGGTGGCGCGGTGCCGGGGCGGCCGGGCGCGCAGCCGGTCGACGGTGTACGCCAGCAGCAGCCCGATCACCGGTGCGACCACCAGCGCCAGCCGGGAGGGCAGCGCCGCGTTGATCACCGGCAGGTTGTCCAGCATCCCGAACGGGAGGAGTTGGCCGGTCCGCCGGCCGTTCCACCGGGCCCGTGGCCCCCAGGACAGCACCGCGAAGACCACCGCGGTCACGCCGAGCGCGGTGAGGGTGGCCCGGAACGCCCGCTCGGCGCGCCACCAGAGCAGCCCGAAGCAGGCCACGGCGAGCAGCAGCAGGGGGATGCCGAAGAACGAGTTCTCCTCGGTCGGGTTGGGCGCCAGCTTGGTGTCCAGCCCGGCCCAGCCCGCCAGGGAGCGGCTCGGGTACGACCCGTACGCGGCGATGTCCTCGGAGTGGATGAGCGGGTCGAAGCCGGTGCCGTGGAAGCGCTGCGGCCCGGCGAAGTGCAGCCACAGCGGGTACGCCAGCAGCGCCCCGCCCACCACGGCGGCCACCCCCACCCCGCCGGCGAAGCTGGGCAGCGCGGCGCGTGCCTCGGCCCACCGGCTCGGGTGCACCGCCCACAGCACCAGGAAGAGGGCGACGGCCAGGGTGGTGAAGAAGAGCCCCTCGGCGGCGATCGAGAAGGCGAGCGCCACCAGCAGGCCGAGCACGATCCCGCCGCGTACCGCGCGGCCGGGGCGGCGCAGCCGGAACACGCCCCAGATCAGTAGCGGCACCAGCCAGCCGGCGGTCCAGTTCAGGTGGGCGTTGGCGTGCGAGACCATCGCCGGGCAGTAGCCGATGAACAGCGCCCCCACCCCGGCGGCCAGCCGGCCGCGCACCAGGTATCGGCTGAGCAGCCAGTACCAGGCCACCGCGGTGGCGACGAGGTTGAGGGTGAGGATCACCAGGAACGTCGCGGGTGGCCCGATCAGGTACGTCAGCGGCGCGAAGACCACCGCGTACACGGTGATCGAGGTGTTGACCGCGAGGTTCACCCCGTCGGGGACGTTGATCAGGTGGGTGAAGAACGGGTTCTCGCCGTGGGTGACCGCGTGGCCGCCGAAGGCCAGCAGCCACTCGAAGAGCGCCTGGTCGCTGGAGTTGACGGTGATCGCGCGGGTGTTCGGGCTCCACCACATCCCGCTGGTCACCCAGACCGCGAGCGCCGTCGCGGCGAGCACCACGACCAGGTCGGCGCGCCAGTTCCGGGAATCGGGCGCGGGCGACGGGCCGGTGGACACGGACGGGGAGAACGGCACGCAGCGGACGTTACCAACCTTACTGGGACACGCCGGTCAGACACGAAACCTTCGCCCGCCCAGCCGGCAGCACACTTCGGCACCCGTGAATGTGTGCACGGCGACCATGTCGGGCGACGAGGCGCGGACGTAACGTCGCGGCAAATTTCGGGTGACAGAGTTCATAATTCGTCTCTCAGGAGGTCGCCGTGCGCCGCTCCTCATCCATCCTCACCCGCCTCGCCGGGGCGGCGGCCGGGGTCGTGCTGGCCGCCGCCGCCGTGCTCATCGCCGCCCTGCCCGCCCAGGCCGCCACGCTCACCCAGGTCACCGGCTTCGGCTCCAACCCGGGCAACCTCGCCATGTACGCGTACCGCCCGGACGGCCTGCCGGCCAACGCGCCGGCCGTGGTGCTGCTGCACGGCTGCGCCCAGAATGCCTCCGGCTACTTCACCAACTCCGGCTGGCAGAAGTACGCCGACCTGTGGAAGTTCGCGCTGATCGTGCCCCAGCAGTCCTCGGCCAACAACTCCAGCACCTGCTTCAACTGGTTCGAGACCGGGGACACCACACGCGGCCAGGGCGAGGCGCTGTCGATCAAGCAGATGGTCGACTACGCGAAGACCAACTACGGCACCGACGCCAGCCGGGTGTACGTCAGCGGCCTCTCCGCGGGTGGTGCGATGAGCGCGGTCATGCTCGCCACCTACCCGGACGTCTTCGCCGCCGGCTCGGTCATCGCCGGCATCGCCTACCGCTGCGCCACCAGCACCACCACCGCCTACAGCTGTATGACCCCGGGGGTGGACAAGACCCCGGCGCAGTGGGGCGACCTGGTCCGCAACGCCTACCCCGGGTACGCCGGCCCCCGGCCCCGGGTCGCGATCTGGCACGGCACCAGCGACTACACGGTGGCGGTGGCCAACGCCACCGAGTCCCGCGACCAGTGGACCAACGTGCTCGGTGGCTCGCAGACCCCGAGCAGCACCGCCTCGCTTCCCGGCGGCACCAGCCTGGAGGTGTACGGCAACGACCAGGTCCGGGTCTACCGGGTCTCCGGGATGGGCCACGGCACCCCGGTCCACCCGGGCTCGGGCATCGACCAGTGCGGCACCGCGACCGCGTACTTCCTGGACACCATCTGCTCGACGTACCGGGACGCGCTCTTCTTCGGCCTCGACGGCGGCGGCTCCTCGCCCAGCCCGACCCCGACCGCGTCCCCGTCGCCCTCCTCGTCGCCGACGGCCCCGCCGGTCTGCGTCACCGCCAGCAACTACGCGCACGTGGCCGCCGGCCGGGCGTACCAGTCCCTCGGCTACGCGTACGCGATGGGCAGCAACCAGAAGATGGGCCTCTACAACACCTTCTACACCAGCACCCTCCAGCAGACCGCCCCCAACTACTGGGTCATCGGCTGCTGACCCCGCCTTCGCCTGACCCCGTTGATCATGAAGTTGTTGCCCGGCGTGTCGGCGCAACAACTTCATGATCGACGCATGTCAGTCGGTGAGGGCGGCGTGCAGGGCGGAGGGGAGGTCGGGGTGGGTCCAGGGGAAGGCGGCCTTGGTGAGCACGCCGGGGAGGACCCGGGTGCTGGTCAGGGCCTCGTGGGCGAAGCCGCCGAGGGCGATCTTCAGGGCCGGCGCGGGGATCGGGATGATCGCCGGCCGGTGCAGTTGGCGGGCCAGTTCCCTGGTGAACTCGGCGTTGGTGACCGGGTTCGGGCCGACCACGTTGACCGGGCCGGCGAGGTCGTCGCGGGCCAGCAGGAGGGCCACCGCGTCGAGCCAGTCGCGCATCGAGATCCACGGCAGCCACTGCCGGCCGCCGCCCAGCCGCCCGGCGATGCCCAGCCGGAACGGGAGCAGCATCGGCTTGAGCATCCCGCCGTCACGGTGCAGCGGCAGCCCGGTGCGCAGCCGCACCACGCGTACGCCGGCGTCCTCGGCCGGCCGGGTCGCGGCCTCCCAGACCCGGCAGACGTCGGCAAGGAAACCCTCGCCCGCGGGAGAGTCCTCCTCGACCACCCGGTCGCCGGTGTTGCCGTACCAGCCGACCGCGGAGGCGTTGAGCATCGCCGCGGGTCGGTCGGCGGCGGGCAGCCCGGCGATGGTGATGGCCAGGGTCGTGGTGCTGTCTGCCCGGCTGGACCGGATCAGACGCTTGTACTCGTCGTTCCAGCGCCGGTCGCCCACCCCGGCGCCGGCCAGGTTGACCACGGCGTCGGCGTCCGCGACCACCGCCGGGTCGAGCTGCGCGGCCGACGGGTTCCACTGCCGCTCGTCAGGGGTACGCGGCGCGCGGCGGACGAGGCGGGTGACCTGGTGCCCGTCCGCGGTGAGCCGGTCGACCAGCCGGGTGCCGAGGAAGCCGGACACGCCGGCCATGAGGATGCGCATGCTCATATCTTCGGGTACGGACCCGCCGCCGTTGAGCGGGATGAGTCACTCGCCGGTCTGGCCGTCGATCGCCTCGCGGATGAGGTCCGCGTGGCCGAGGTGCCGCGCGTACTCGTCGATCATGTGCGTGAGCACCCAGCGCAGTGAGTATTCCTGCCCTCTGTCGGGGGAACGGCCGACCGCCGTCAGCGGGCGCTCGCCGGTGATCCGGCGGGACTCCGCCACCTCCGCGTGCCAGATCGTGAACATCTCCGCGCCGGTGGCATCCTCGATGTCGTTGAAGTCGACGTCCCAGTCGTCGCCGCGGTCGAACAGGTCGCCGGGGAACGCGTCGGCGATCACCGCCTGGAAGTACCACCGCTCGACCGTGGCCAGGTGCCGCACCAGGCCGATCAGCGAGAGACTGGACGAAGGCACCGGGCGTAGGCGCAACTGCTCGTCGGTGAGCCCGGCGCACTTGCGGACCAGCGCGTCTCGCTGGTAGTCGAGGAAGGTGTCCAGCAGGGTCCGTTCATCCACTGTGGCCGGTAGTTCAAACCGTTCATCGATCACCATGAGATGCTAGGCGGCGTTGCCCCGTCTGGTGTGCCTGTGGTGGTAGACCAGGAGCGCTACCCGGCGAACCGGAGTTGGTCAGGCCGCAGCCAGGCGGGGGAGGAGCGGGGCGAGCGCGTCGACGGCGTCGGCGCGTACCACGAAGCGGGTGATGCCCCACCGGCGCTGATGCTGGGCGGCCGCCGTGACGATCTCGTCGGCCGTGCCGATCAAGACGAACGGCGTGGCGAGCAGTTCGGCGGTGGTGAGGCCGGCGTGCTCGGCGAACGTCGCGGCGGCGGCTTCGGCGTCGTCGGTCACGGTGACCTGCTGGACCAGGGCCTCCAGGGCGGGCGGCGTGGCGCGGCCGGTGGCACCGGCCGCCACGTGGGCGATCTGGGCCTCGATCTGGTCGGCCCGCCACCGCACCTCGTGCGTGTACCCGTCGGGGAGGGTACGGCCGGCGCCGATCAGCCCCACCACGTCGGCGTGCGCGCCGGCCCAGCGCAGCAGCGCCGAGTTGCCTGTACCGATGGTGAGCGGGACGTGGGCCTGGACCGGCCGCAGCTCGGTGAGGCGCGCGGCGTGGGCGACCAGGTCCGGGGTGTCCACGGTGACCTCCTCGCCGGCCAGCAGGTCGCGGACGGCCTCGGCGACGGCGACGCAGCGGCGTACCCGACCGGCGACGTCGGGGCGCTCGCGGCCGACGGCCTGCCACTCGGCGGGGGTGTGGCCGGCGCCGAGGCCGAGCCGGGCCCGGCCGCCGGAGACCACGTCGAGGGTGGCCACGTCGGTGGCGAGCAGGATCGGATCCCGGACGCCGGCGTTGGAGACGTACGAGCCGAGGCCGAGCGTCGAGGTCACCGCCGCCGCAGCGGCCAGGGCCACGAACGGCGACGCACCGTGGCCCGGGTGGTCGGCGGCTGTCAGCGCGTCGAAGCCGGCGGCCTCGACCCGGCGGGCCAGGTCGAGCCAGCTCGCCGCGTCGGTGGCCCGGGCCTGTACGGAGAAGATCGGCATCGCCCCAGCATGTGCGCCCGCCCTCGCCCCGGCCACCCCGCGCCCGCCGATTCTGCCGACGGGCGAATCCCCCCGCGCCAGCCCTCGTGCTGGAGACAACTTCGGGGAGGTTGCTGCCTGCCGGCGCCCGGAGGCAGCAGCCTCCCCGAAGTTGTGCGGACCTTGGCGCGGGGCGTGTCAGGTGCCCTGGTGCACCGGGTCGAGGCGGGTCAGGTCGGGGCTGGTGAGGCGCAGGGCGCCGGCGGCGATGTTCTGGGTGAGGTGGTCGGGGTTGCCGGTGCCGGGAATGGCGAGCACGTTCGGGCCCTGGTGCAGCGTCCAGGCCAGCCGGACCTGGACCGGGGTCACGCCGTGCTCGCGGGCGATCGCGCGTACCTCGTCGTGCTCGACTGCGGTCGCGCCGGCCTCCCGTCCGCTGGCGGCCAGCGAGAAGAACGGCACGAACGCGGTGCCGTGCGCGGCGCAGTCCCGGATCAGCGCGTCGTTGCGCTGCCGGTAGCCGAGGCCGTACGAGTTCTGCACGCAGACCACCGGGGCGATGGTGCGCGCCTCGGCGACCTGCTCCGCCGTCACGGCGGAGACGCCCAGGTGCCGGATCAGCCCGGCGTCGCGCAGCTCGGCGAGCGCGCCGAAGTGCTCCGCGAGGGGCTCCGGGCCGTACACCCGGAGGTTGACCACGTCGAGGTGGTCCCGGCCGAGCTGGCGCAGGTTCTCCTCGACCTGGCCGCGCAGCTGGTCGGGGCGGGCCATCGGCAGCCACGCGCCGGACGGGTCCTTGCCCGGCCCGACCTTGGTGACGATGACCAGGTCCTCCGGGTACGGCGACAGCGCCCGGTTGATCAGCTCGTTGGCTGAGCGGAGCGGCGAGAAGTAGAACGCGGCGGTGTCGATGTGATTGACGCCCAGCTCGACCGCCCGGCGCAGCACGCCGATCGCCCGGTCCCGGTCGCTGGGACTGCCGTCGGCGTTGGCGGTCAGCCGCATCGCGCCGAAACCGATCCGGTTGACCGTGCGGTCGCCGAGCCGCCAGGTCCCCGCCGCCGCCGCGTTGATCGTCCCCGTGGTCATGCCACCGACCCTATGGGACCCGGCCTTCGTCCGCCGGCCCGTGTCACTCTCCCTCGTCCGGCTCGTTCGGCTCGTGCCAGTGGGCCCGGTAGGCGGCCTCGTGCGCCTCGTGGCTGGCCCGTTCCTCGAGGATCAGCCTGCGCAGCGCCGTCCGGCCCTCCTCGAAGATCACCACCTCGGCGGCCACCATGCCCACGCAGATCGCGGTCAGCAGTGCCAGGGTTCCCAGTGCCGGCAGCCGGTCGACCAGCGGGGGGCACATGGCAAGCAGCCCCAGCGTGACCACCCGGGTCCAGCTCAGGGTGTGCAGGGTCCGCAGCTGGAACAGCATGCTGCCGCAGAGGTAGAGGAGCACCCCGCCGAAGAGCAGCGGCTCGGCGGGGCCGCGCGCCGGCTCCCAGTTGGAGACCTGCGGGTTGGTGATCTGGCCCACGATCTGCTCGGCGCCGAGCGCGAAGAGGATGATGCCGGCGATCATCGGCAGGTAGCAGTACGCGTACGCGTCCCGGGCCATGGTGACCCGGGGGCCGTCCTCCGCCGCGTGCAGGGCGATCCGGGCGGCCGGTCCGATCATGTCGTAGTGCGCCCACCAGAGCGCGGCGGTGAAGAAGATGCCGAGCACCGCCGCTGTCACAGCCGCTGCGGTGGGCGGCTGCCCGATGAGGTTGCTCCCGACACCGACCGAGATGACCGACTCGCCCAGGGCGATGATCAGGATGAGGTCGTACCGCTCGGTCCAGTGCTCGGCCGAGGCGAGGCCCCCGGTCCAGGTGCCGGTGAGTTGGCCGGTGCCGTATTGGAGCAGCACGACCAGGGCCCACAGCCCGTCCCGGACGAGTGGCGCCGCGGCGGAGCTGTGTATGGCCAGGGGGACCAGCGCGGCGGCGAGCAGCAGCAGCGTGCTGCCCGCCATCTCCGGGACGAACCGCATCAACTGCCGACGCTCGTTCGGGCTGTCCCGCACCGCGTGCAGGTAGAGCAGCACGTGCACCAGGCGGACCACGATGTAGCTGGCCGCCGCCACGATTGGCCCGGCGGCGCCCCGCACGTCCTGGAACGCCTGCGGCAGCGACAGGGCGAAGGTGAACAGCGCCGCCATGCCGATCGTCATCAGTACCGGCACGAAGCCCTCGCCGAGCCGGATCCGGGCGGCGACCACGCTGTGCACCACCCACGACCACCAGAGCACGGCGAGGACCAGCATGGCGTGCAGCAGCGCCCCGATGCTGATGTCCCGCGCGGTGGCCCGGGTGATGATGAAGAACGAGAAGACGAAGACCAGGTCGAAGAAGATCTCGAACCGGTCCACCCGGGCCGCAGGGGCCATCGGCACCACCGGCCCGAGGCGCCCCCGCCACCCGAAGCCGCTCACCGGACGAGTCTTTCAACAGGCGGTCGGCGGTGGGCCGGATTCTGGTCAGCCCGGACGGTGGCGCAGGCCGTCCATCAACAGGTCGAGCAGACGGCCGGCCTGCTCCCGCTGGTCCGGTTCGCCGGCAACCAGACACACGCCGCTCAGCCCGGCCAGCACGTCGGCGGGTGCCACGTCGGAGCGTACGGTGCCGGCGGCCGCGCCGGCCGCCAGCAGCTCGCCCAGCGCGGCCAGCAGCCGGTCCCGGCTGTGCGCGTACGGGTTGGCACCGGAGGCGATCGCCAGCCGCAGCGCGTCGGCCATGCCGCGCTTGGTGGAGAGGTAGTCGACGAACCGGTCCATCCAGGCACGGAGCGCCTGGTCGGCTGGCAGCGCCGTGAGCAGGTCGGGCACCGCCTCGCAGAGTTTGGCCAGCTCGTTGCGGTATGCCGCCTCGATCAGCGCCTCCCGGGTGGGGAAGTGGCGGTAGAGGGTGCCGATGCCGACCCCGGCCTCCTTGGCGATCCGGTCGAGCGTCACGTCCGCGCCAGCGGTGGAGAACGCGTGCACCGCGGCGTCCAGCAGCCGCTGCCGGTTGCGCAGCGCGTCGGCGCGCAGCGGTCGGTCGGGCACGTCTCCTCCTCGGGGCGACCGGCTGGTGGGCGCGGTCGGTTGGCAACCGGAGGCTCCTCCGGTTAGGCTGGCCGTAACGGAGGATCCTCCGCTTCTCATCGTATCGGCCGGACGATCGGTCCGCACCGACGCCGACAAGGATGGATCATGACCAGCAGCACACCCGTCCGCACCCCCTTCTCCCGTGAGACCACCGCCCTGGAGGTGGTCCGCGACCTCGACCTGACCGGCCGGCGGGCCGTCGTCACCGGCGGCGCCTCCGGGATCGGCGTGGAGACCGCCCGCGCCCTGGCCGCCGCCGGGGCGGATATCACGCTCGCCGTCCGCAATCTCGACGCCGGCCACCGGGCCGCCGCCGAAATCACTGCCAGCACCGGCAACGACCGCGTCCTGGTCGCCCCGCTGGACCTCGCCGACCTGGGCTCGGTGGCCGCGTTCGTGCGTACCTGGGACGGGCCGTTGCACATTCTGATCAACAACGCCGGCATCATGGCCTCGCCCGAGCTGCGTACCGGGCCGGGCTGGGAGATGCAGTTCGCCACCAACCACCTTGGGCACTTCGCCCTGGCCACCGGGCTGCGCCCGGCCCTCGCCGCCGCCGGGGGCGCCCGGATCGTCTCGGTGAGTTCGTCGGCGCACCTGCGTTCGCCGGTGGTCTTCGAGGACATCCACTTCCGCCAGCGGCCGTACGACCCCTGGCTGGCGTACGGCCAGTCCAAGACAGCCAACGTGCTCTTCGCGGTGGACGCCACCCGGCGCTGGGCCGACGACGGCATCCTCACCAACGCGCTGATGCCGGGCGGGATCCGCACCAACCTCCAGCGCTACGTCAGCGACGAGGAACTGGACCGGATGCGGGCGCTGAGCGGCGGCGGCGCGCCCGCGTGGAAGACCCCCGAGCAGGGCGCGGCCACCTCGGTGCTGGTCGCCGCCTCGCCGCTGCTCGACGGCGTCGGCGGCCGGTACTTCGAGGACTGCCAGGAGGCCGGGCCCAACCAGCCGCGCACCCGCACCGGCTACGCCGTGTACGCCCGCGAACCGGAGGCCGCCGAGCGGCTCTGGGCGGTCTCCGAGGCGCAGCTGCGGGGCTGAGGCCGGCCGGCACCGACAACGGGGCCGGCAACGACGACGGGGCCGGACACAACAAAGGGGGCGCGCGGCGTGAACCGCGCGCCCCCTCTGTCGTCAGGGTGTCAGAGCCCCAGCTCGGCCTCGAAGTTGCCGGCCTCCAGCCGCTCCTTGACCGCGACGAGGAAGCGGGCCGCGTCCGCGCCGTCGATCAGCCGGTGGTC
Organism: Micromonospora sp. NPDC048999; assembly: GCF_040649295.1. NCBI lineage: Bacteria > Bacillati > Actinomycetota > Actinomycetes > Micromonosporales > Micromonosporaceae > Micromonospora > Micromonospora sp. NPDC048999. Next base: position 49,087 of record NZ_JBEZFI010000018.1, read on the forward strand.
GTACGACATGGCCAGGTAGACCATCGAGCGGACCGCGATGACCTCACCCAGCTCCGGGTCGTTGACCACGACCGGCCGCTTCACCACGGCACCCGTGCCGAGCATCGCCGACTGCGGCGACGGCACGATCGGGGTGTCGAAGAGCGCGCCCCGGCTGCCGGTGTTGGTCAGCGTGAAGGTCGCGCCGGCGATCTCGTCCGGGCTGATCTTGTTGGTCCGGGTGCGCTCGGCCAGATCGGCGACCCGCTTGGCGATCCCGCCCAGGTTGAGGTCGCCGGCGTTGTGGATCACCGGCACCAGGAGCCCGCGCTCGGTGTCCACGGCGATGCCGAGGTGCTCCGCGTCCGGGTAGGTGATCGTCCCGGCGTCCAGGTCCATCTGGGCGTTGACGATCGGGTACGCCTGCAGCGCCTCGACGGCGGCCAGGGCGAAGAACGGCAGGAATGACAGCTTTACGCCGTGCCGCTGCAGGAACGAGTCCTTCGCCTGCGCCCGCAGCTTGGCGATCTTGGTGACGTCCACCTCGATCACCGTGGTGAGCTGCGCCATCTCGTGCAGCGACTGCTGCATCCGCTTGGCGATGGCCGCCCGGATCCGGGGCAGCTTCTCGGTGGTGCCCCGCTTCACGCTCGGCTGCGGCTTCACGGCCGGCTTGGCCGGGGCCGCCGCCGCGGGGGCCGGCTGGGCGGCGGGCGCGGCCTTGGCGGCCTTCGCCTTCTCCGCCGCGTCCAGCACGTCCTGCTTGCGGATCCGCCCGCCTACGCCACTGCCGGCGATCGAGGACAGGTTGACGCCGTGCTCGGCGGCCAGCTTGCGGACCAGCGGGGTCACGTAGCCGGCAGCCTCCTCGCCACCCTGCACCGGGGCGCTCGGCCGCTGCGGTGTCGGGGTCGGCGCGGCCGGCTGCGCGGCCTGCTCGACCTTCGCCGGCTGGGCGGCGGTCTCCGCCTCGGCCACCGGCTCGTTGTAGGAGACGCCCGGGGTCGGCTCCTCGACCTTCGGCGTCGGCGCGGCCTCGGGCTTCGGCGCCGGCTTCACCTCGGGCTTCGGAGCGGGCGTCGGCTGGGCCGGCGCGGCGCCGGCCGCCCCGACGACCGCCAGGTCGGCGCCGACCGGGGCGGTCTCGTCCTCGGCGACCTTGATCTCCAGCAGCGTGCCGGCGACCGGCGAGGGAATCTCCGTGTCGACCTTGTCGGTGGAGACCTCCAGCAGCGGCTCGTCCACCTCGACGCTGTCGCCGACCTGCTTGAGCCAGCGGGTCACCGTACCCTCGGTGACGCTCTCGCCCAGAGCCGGCATCTTGACCGGGGTGCCCGCGCCCGCCGGCGCCGGGGCGACCGACGCCTGCACCGCCGGCTGCTCCGCCTCGGCCTGCGGCGCGGCGGCGGCCTCCTCGGCCTCCTCCGCCGGGGCCGCCTGCGGCGCGACGGTCCCGCCGGCCTGCTCGCCCTCACCGGCGATGACCGCCAGCTCGCTGCCGACCTCGGCGGTCTCGTCCTCGCCGACCACGATCCGGCTCAGCACGCCCGCCGCGGGCGACGGGATCTCGGTGTCCACCTTGTCGGTGGACACCTCAAGCAGCGGCTCGTCGACCTCGACGGTGTCGCCCTCCTGCTTGAGCCAGCGCGTGACGGTGCCCTCGGTGACGCTCTCGCCGAGCCGGGGCATGGTGACCGATACCGGCATGTTCTCCAGACTCCTTCATTTCCCTGATGGGATCATCGCCCGTCGCCGGACGCCGCGGTTGTCGTGGTCAGGCGTGTGCGTGCAGCGGCTTACCGGCGAGGGCCAGGTGCGCCTCGCCCAGGGCCTCGTTCTGCGTCGGGTGGGCGTGCACGAGCTGCGCCACCTCGGCCGGGTAGGCCTCCCAGTTGTAGATGAGCTGCGCCTCGCCGATCAGCTCGCCGACCCGAGCGCCGACCATGTGTACGCCGACCACCGGGCCGTCCTCGACCCCGACCAGCTTCACGAAGCCGGCGGTCTTGAGGATCTGGCTCTTTCCGTTGCCGCCCAGGTTGTAGTTGTACGTCTTGACCTTGTCGGCGCCGTACTTCTCCTTGGCCTTCGCCTCGGTCAGGCCGACCGAGGCCAGCTCGGGGTCGCAGTAGGTGACCCGCGGGATGCCGGCCTCGTCGATCACGGCCGGGTTCTGGCCGGCGATCTCCTCGGCGACGAAGATGCCCTGCTGGAAGCCGCGGTGGGCGAGCTGCAGGCCCGGCACGATGTCGCCGACGGCGTAGACGTTCGGCACGCCGGTGCGCAGCCGCTCGTCGGTCAGCACGTAGCCGCGGTCCATCTTGACGCCCTGCTCCTCGTAGCCGAGGTTGGCGGTGTTCGGGCCGCGACCGACGGCGACCAGCAGCAGCTCGGCCTCGACGGTCTCGCCGCCCTGGATGGTCAGCTTGACGCCGTTCGCGGTCTTCTCGACCTTCTCGAACGGCTTGCCGACCTTGAAGTTGATCTTCCGCTTGCGGAAGGCCCGCTCCAGCGCCTTCGACGACTCCTCGTCCTCGGCGGCGACCAGGCGGGGCAGCGCCTCGACGATGGTCACGTCGACCCCGAAGGACTTCCAGACGCTGGCGAACTCGACGCCGATCACGCCGCCGCCGAGCACGATCGCCGAGGTCGGGACCCGGTCCAGGACCAGGGCGTGGTCGCTGGTGATGACCCGCTCGCCGTCGATCTCCAGGCCCGGCAGGCTCTTCGCGTACGAGCCGGAGGCCAGCACGATGTTGCGGCCGGTGTAGCGCTTGCCGTCGACCTCGACGGTGTTCGGCGCGACCAGCTTGCCGTGGCCCTCGACGATGGTGATCGCCTTGTTGCCCTTGAGCATCCCCTGGAGGCCCTTGTAGAGCCGGGAGATCACGCCGTCCTTGTACGAGTTGACCGCGGCGATGTCGATGCCGACCAGCTCGGCCTTGATGCCGAACTGCTCCGACTCGCGGGTCTGGTCGGCGATCTCGGCGGCGTGCAGCAGGGCCTTCGTCGGAATGCAGCCGTTGTGCAGGCAGGTGCCGCCCAGCTTGCTCTTCTCGATCAGGGCGATTGACAGGCCCAGCTGGGCGGCGCGCAGCGCGGTCGCGTAGCCGCCGCTACCACCTCCGAGGATCACGATGTCGAAGGCTGCGTCGTTCGGCTCGCTCACGTCCAACTCCCTGGTCGCGTCACTGCATCGGGGGTTACGGGGGCGTAACAGGCACACCCCACCTCGGTCATCTTGTCACCACCGGGGACGGAGCGCGTACCGAGGTGCCCAACGACACGTCTCCACCACGTACGCTTGGCACCGTCTTCAATGACATAAGGGGGAGGAGTTGGGTGCGGTGGGGCTGTTCCGACGACGCAAGCGCACGGGCGCGGTGAGCCGCGACCGGGTCGCAGACCGCGCCGATCTGGAGCATCTTGAGAACTTTGTCCGCACCCGACGTGGAGTCGAGGTGTTTCTGGAACCCCGCACCACGGTCACCGAGACCACGGTCATGTTGATCGCCGACGACGGCGAGTGGACCCGGCGCCGGGTCAGCGGCCCGGAGGAGGCCCGCCGCTTCGCCCACCAGCTCGCCATCCCGATCTACGACGTGCGCCTCATGGGTTACCCGCAACGCATGCGCGACTACAACGAACGCCGCAAGCGCCGCCCCGAGCTCTTCTGAAGCAACTTCGGGGAAGTTGCTGGCTCCCGGCCTGCGGAGGCAGCAACTTCCCCGAAACTGAGTGGATCTCGTGCTGGCGTCAGCCGTTGGCGGCGACGTCGTCCACCAGGTGGAGCAGGGTACGGACCGGGACGCCCGTGCCGCCCTTGGTCCAGTAGCCGGTGGGCTCGCCCGAGTGATAGCCGGGGCCGGCGATGTCGATGTGCGCCCAGGCCACGTCCTCGGTGACGAACTCGCGCAGGAAGACGCCGCCCTGCAGCATGTGACCGGCCCGGTCCATGCCCGCGTTGACCTGCGAGATGTCCGCCACGTCGGAGTCCATGCCCTTGCGCACGTCCTCCGGCAGCGGCATCGGCCAGGCCGGCTCGCCGGTCGCCTCGCCGGCGGCCTTCACCCGCTCGCACAGCTCCGGGGTGCCCATCACGCCGGCGATCTTCTTGCCCAGCGCGACCACCTGGCCGCCGGTCAGGGTGGACGTCTCGAACAGGTAGTCGGCGCCGTCCTCGCAGGCTCGGGCGATGCCGTCGGCGAGGATCATCCGGCCCTCGGCGTCGGTGTTCAGCACCTCCACCTTCTTGCCGTTGTACATGCTGATCACGTCGCCCGGCCGGTAGCTGGTGCCCGACGGCATGTTCTCCGCCATCGGCAGGTAGCCGGTGACGGCCACGGCGGGCTTGAGCGCCGCGACCGCCAGCATGGCCGCGCCGACCGCCGCCGCGCCGGCCATGTCGGACTTCATCTCCCACATGCCCTGGGCCGGCTTGATCGAGATGCCGCCGGTGTCGAAGGTGATGCCCTTGCCGACCAGCGCCACCCGCTTGCCGTTGCCGACGCCCTCGGGGGTGTAGGTCAGCTTGACCAGCCGCGGCGGCGCCTCCGAGCCCTGCCCGACGGCGAGGATGCCGCCGTAGCCGCCGGCGGCCAGCGCCGCCTCGTCGAGCACCTCGACGCCGAGCCCGGCCTCACGCGCGGCGGTGGCCACGGCCTCGGCGAACGCCGGCGGACGCAGCTCGTTCGGGGCGGTGTTGACCCAGTCCCGGCTGGTCCGCACCGCGCCGGCCACCGCCTGGGCCCGGGCGATCTCCGCCTGGGCGGTCGCGTCGGTGGCGTCCGGCACCGCGATCAGCACCTCGGCCACCGGCTCGCGCCGGGCCGGCTGCGGCTTGGTCTTGTAACCGGCGAACCGGTAGCCGCCGAGCAGCGCGCCCTCGGCGACCGCGCGCAGCGCGGCCGGGGCGTCCGCGTCGTCGGGCAGCGGCAGGGTGAGCGCGACGCGCGGCGCGCCGGCCAGGGCGCGCACCGCGGCGCCGGCGGCCCGGCGCAGGGTCTCCGGGGCCGGGGCGGCACCGGTCGGCTCGGGGCCGAGCCCGACGGCGGCGACGACGGGGGCGGTGACCGTGCCCAGCGTGGCCAGCTTGATCACCTCGCCCGCGCCGCCGGTCGCGCCGAGCAGGGCCAGGGTCTCGGTCAGCTTGCCATCGAACGCGGCGGCGATGCTCTCCGCGCCGCTGGCCAGCAGCAGGGCGCCGGCGGGTGCGCCGGACTCCTGCTCTGCGGTCTGGCTGTGCACGCCGATCACGATCGCGTCGACGGCGAGCTCGGCGGGATCGGTGTCGACCAGGCTGAGGGTGGTACTGGGCGATGTCACTGAGGCTACTCCGGGCGGGCCGGGCCGGCCGCGTCGTCGCGTACCGGCGATGAAGGTCTCCGGCGGCAACCTACCCGCCGGACGCGTGGCTGTCCCGCCGATGAGCTCCGACGGGGTCCCGCCGATGCTAACCAGCCTGCCAGCTGGCGGTAAGTTGCCACCATGACCGAGGTGACCTCCGCCGCCGCCGTGACCCGACTGCGCCGTTCCCCGCTGCACGAGCGACACACCGCCGCCGGCGCCAAGTTCGCCCCCTTCGGGGGCTGGGAGATGCCGCTGGAGTACGCCGGTGGCGGCGTGCTCAAGGAGCACACGGCGGTGCGTACCGGGGTGGGGGTCTTCGACGTCTCGCATCTCGGCAAGGCCCGGATCACCGGGCCGGGCGCCGCGGACTTCGTCAACGCCTGCCTGACCAACGACCTGCGCCGGATCGGCCCGGGCAAGGCGCAGTACACGCTCTGCTGTGACGACGCCACCGGCGGCGTGGTGGACGACATCATCGCCTACCTGCACGCCGACGACCACGTCTTCCTCATCCCGAACGCGGCGAACACCGCCGAGGTGGTCCGCCGGTTGCGCGCCGCCGCGCCGGCCGGGTTGGTCGTCACCGACGAGCACGAGGCGTACGCGGTCCTCGCGGTCCAGGGGCCGCGCTCGGCGGAGCTGCTGGGCGCGCTGGGCCTGCCCACCGACCACGACTACATGAGCTTCTCCAGCGCGACGCTCGACCGGGTCGAGCTGACCGTGTGCCGCACCGGCTACACCGGCGAGCTGGGCTACGAACTGGTCGTCCCGGCCGAGCACGCGGTCGCCGTGTGGGACGCGCTGTTCGCCGCCGGCGCGGCGTACGAGCTGCGGGCCTGCGGGCTGGCCGCACGGGACACCCTGCGTACCGAGATGGGATACCCGCTGCACGGGCAGGATCTGTCCCCGGAGATCACTCCGGTGCAGGCCCGCTCCGGCTGGGCGGTGGGCTGGGACAAGCCGGCCTTCTGGGGGCGGGACGTGCTGCTCGCCGAGAAGGCCGCCGGCCCCCGGCGTACGCTGCGCGGCCTCGAGGCGGTCGACCGGGCCATCCCACGCCCCGGCATGGCCGTGTACGCCGGGGACACCCGGATCGGCACCGTCACCAGCGGCACGTTCAGCCCGACGAAGAAGCAGGGCATCGCCCTGGCCCTAATCGACACCGCCGACAACCACCCCGACGGCGACACCGTAGAGGTCGACATCCGAGGCCGCCGCGCCCAGCTCCGCCTGCACCGCCCCCCCTTCATCCAACCCTCCGTCCGCTGACCGATCCTCGGTGTTGATCATGAGGTTGGCGGCGTCGAAGGAGATCGAGACGGCCGTCAACCTCATGATCGACAGGGGCGTGGGGCGGTGGGGGGTTAGTCGGGGGTGCCGGCGTCCAGGACGGCTTGGGTCCAGCCGCCTTCTATGACGCCGGTGCCGTCCAGGACGGCCCAGTCGACGACGTCCGTCGCCTCCACCACCACCCGGGCGCCGATCCGCACCGTGGGGTCGCTGTTGGCGTCGCTGGCGCTGGCGCCGGCGATTCGTTCCGGGGTCTCCCACGAGGTCACCCCGGCCCAGACGTACTCGGGGCCGTCGTCGCCGGGCAGGCCGTACTTCACCACCAGCTGCGACTCGGCGGGCAGCTGGCCGGCGACGAAGCGGGCCCGGATGTCGCCCAGCCCGGCCCGGGCCGCGGCGATCGCCCTGCTCATCGCGTCGCCCGGCCGGGTGTACCGGACGTCCGGCTGGATGCCGCTGAACAGGGTGGCGCAGGCCGCGGCGAAGTAGCGGCCGGCCGGCCCGGGATGACCCGGCGGCGGGCCGAGGGTGAGGAACGAGTCGGCGTCCGGGTCGGTCGCCGGGTCCAGCTCCAGCCGCAGCAGCACCGGCGCGGTCGCGCCGTGCTGCTCCGGATTCCCGTACGCCACCGCGATGTCGTGCCCGGTCACCGTGGCCAGCACCGGCAGCTGCACGAACGCCGGCACCTCCTCGCCGGCCAGCCCCTCGGTCCAGTCCCGCAGCAGCCGCCGCGCGGCACCGGTCATCACCGCGCCCCAGGCCCGGGTGAGGTGGTCCGGCACGCCCTGGGCCTGGAGTTCCAGCAGCCCGAAGCGGCGCAGCCCCTTGGTGGTGAACCAGAGCCCGTCGGTGTCCGACGAGTACGGCACCAGCACCCAGTCGACCAGCCGGATCCGGCCCTCGGCGTCAGGGAGGGAGCGCAGCGCGGCCGCCGGGTCCAGGAACTGGAGGCCGAAGACGTCCACCACGTCCCCGTCGACCGTCTCGGCGATCGCTGCGGCCACCGCCCGGGCCGCCCACTCGTGCGCCGGCGGCCACCCGGGCCGGTACTCCGCCTGTACCACCACCAGGTGCGTCGCGGCGGCCAGCCGGGCCAGCTGGGCCTCGGTGGCGCCGAACGCGGTGAGCAGGTCCGGCGGCAGCTGGGGAAACTCGTTGATCTGCCGGGTGTCCACGCTCATCAGCGGGCTGGCCAGCATCTGCTTCGCCAGCCCGTGCACCGGCTCGGCGAGCCGGCCGGCCAGGGCCTCCACCGCCGTCTTCGGGCTGACCCTCGGCAGCCCCGTGATCGGCACCAGATAGGTCGCGTCCAGCGACTCCGGCACCGGTACGGGCAGGAAATCATCCGTGATGAGCATGCCGTCCCCCTCGACCGCGCCGCTGCCGTCGACCACGAACGCTACCCGCCCGCACGGGTGACGCTCAGCCGGACAGCACCAGTCCCAGGTATACGAGCGTGGTGACGATCTCCACGGTGGCGCCGAGCACGTCTCCGGTGATGCCGCCGAGCCGGCGTACCACGTGCCGCAGCAGCCCCGCCGCGACGGCGAGCGCGGCGACGACGACGAGCGGCCCCTGCCAGGGGCGGCCCGGCGCCGCCGGCACCGCCAGCAGCGCGACGGCGGCCGTGCCGACGACCAGCGCGACCGGCCCCACCGTGCCGGCCACCAGCGCGCCCAGCCCCTCTGGCCGGGCGGCCGGCACCCCGCGGCGGCAGGCCAGGCCGACGCCGAGCCGCCCGGCCGCCGTGGCGGCGGTCACCCCGGCGAGCGCCGCCGGCCATGACCGCCCGGCCAGGTCGGCGAGCACCGCGGCCTGGAGCAGGAGTACGACCACCAGCGCGACCACCCCGAACGGGCCGACGTCCGGCTTCTTCATGATCTCCAGCGCCGCCGCGCCCCGCCGGTACGAGCCCAGCGCGTCCACGGTGTCGGCGAGCCCGTCCAGGTGCAGGCCCCGGGTGAGCAGCGCGCCGAGACCGACGGTGACCCCGGCGGCGACCAGCGGGGGCGCGAGCGCGGCGACCAGCAGCAACACCACCGCGAGCAGCGCGCCGAGCAGTGCCCCGACCGCCGGGGCGAGCGCCATCGCGGTGCCCGCCGCGGCCCGGTCCACCCGGCCGGCGCGGACCGGCAGCGTGGTGAAGGTGGTGACCGCCAGCCGGATCCCGTCGGCGAGCCGGGTCTCAGTCGGCACGCCGGCCGGGAGACTCCGGCACCGCGACCGCCTCGTCCGGCTCGACCGTGGCGGGCCGGCTGGGCCCCGGACCGGCCGGCTCCGGCTCGGCGAACTCCGGCTCGTCGGCGGGCGGCCGGACCGGCTCCGGCTCAGTGGTGGTGGGCCGGCTCGGCCCCGGGCCGGCCGGCTCCGGCTCGGCGAATTCGTCCTCGTCGTCCTCGGTGTCGCGCAGTGCCGGGTGCACCGGCAGGCCGGCCGCCAACGACAGCATCGAGCGCAGTAGCGGCAGGGTGGCCAGCGCGGTCGCGCCCTCGCCGAGGCCGAGCCGCAGGTCCATCAGCGGGGCCAGGCCGAGCACGTCGGCGGCGTGCCGCACCGCGGGCTGGCCGCCGTGGTCGGGCAGCAGGCACCAGTGCCGGGCCTGCCCGGCCAGGTCGCGGCTGACCAGGCCGGCGGCGACTCCGACCGGCCCGTCCAGCAGCACCGGGAGCCGCCGGGCGGTCGCGCCGAGCAGCACGCCGGTGGCCACCGTGATGTCGCCGCCGCCCAGCTCGGCCAGCACGTCCTTGGCGTCGCGCGGGGAACGCCGGGTGCGGTGCAGCGCGTCCCGGACCGTCGCGCAGCGGACCATCCAGGCCGCGTCGTCGATCTGACCCTGCTCGGACACCACCCGGCCCAGCACCATCGGCGCTTCCGCGCCGGTCGTGGCCACCAGCACCGCCGCGGCGGCCGCCTCGGCGCCGGCCCCGCAGGCGGCCAGCACCAGCAGTTGCACGCCCGCGTCGGCGGCCTGCTCGGCCAGCCGCCAGCCGTACCGCAGGGCCGACTCGACCTGCTCGGCGGTGAGTGCCGGCTCGTTCTCGATAGCGGCGGAGGCGGGTGCCTCGACCACCTGCAAGCCGGCCCCGCTCTCGGCCGCCAGCCGGGCGAGCACCCCCTCGCCGGCACGCGCCTGCCGGGCGCGGCGGGCCGACTCGTCGGGCGTCGCGCCGGCCGAGGCCCCGCCGGCGTGGTCGCCGTGCAGCAGCAGCACCCGCACCGAGGCCCAGGACGCGGGGGTCGGGGTGCCCTGGGTGGCGGCGGCGAAGCCGACCACCCGTTCCAGCACGCCGAACCCGGCGCCGGGAAGGTCCAGGGTGGCGAGGCGGTCGATCGCCTGAGGGCCGGCGTAGTCGTCGGGCATGGGCAGTTCCATGCCGGGCTCGATGACGAGCCCGGTGTCGTCCACCGGCAGCGCCTCGATCGGGGTGGCCGCCAGCACCGGCGCGGTAGCCGGCGCGGCCGGCGTCAGCACCTCGGGCAGCGCCTGCTCCGGCGTGCCGGCCCACGCGGCAGGGCGGCTCGCCGCCCGTTGCGCCGGTGCGCCGGCCTGACCGGGGCCGGCCTGGGCCGGCACGGCGTGGAGCGGGGCGGCCGGCTTAAGCCAGGCCGGCTGGCCGGCCACGACCAGCACCACCGCGTCGCAGGCGTCGGCGATCGCCCGGTTGGTCGCGCCCAGCGCGTCGGTGAAGGCCCGGCCCAGCGGCGTGGTCGGCACCAGGGTGAGCCCCACCTCCGGGCTGACCAGCACCAGCCGGGCGGTGCTCGCCCGGACGGCCGCCGCCAGCTCGGCGATGGTGGCCGGGTCGTCGGCGGGCTGATGGGTCGGGTCGAGCAGCACGGTCACCCAGCCGCCCAGGTCGTCGACGAGCAGCGTCTCGTCCGGCCCGGCCGCCGCGATCACCTCGGCCAGCCGGCCCGGATCCGCCGCGGTCTCCTCGGTGGTCCAGCTGCCCGGCCGGCGGGCGCGGTGCGCCGCCAGGCGGGTCGCCCACTCGGTGTCCTCCGGGTCCCCCTCGGGCGCGGTGGCCACGTATCGGACCGTGGGCGCGTCGGCGACCAGCGATTCCGCGAACTCGGACTTGCCGGACCGGATACCGCCGAGCACCAGGAGCGTGTTCCACCCGTCAACGGACATGCCCGTACCTTAAGGCCGTCCGCCCTGTCGCCGCCCGCCGGCCCGTGCGCGAGCCGACGGGCTGGGACGGCGGGTCAGCCGCAGTGCGCGAACGCGCTGCCGTAACTGGCCCCGCCGGTCGACCCGCCCCACTTCACGCAGACCTTGGCCGCGGCGGCCCGGACCGGCCCGGCGTAGTACGCGAAGGACCCGCTGTCGGTCTGCCGGGTCTTCCCCTGCACCTCCAGGTACGCCGTCACCTGGGTGGCACGGCCGACGTCGGTGTCCTTGAGCGTGACCACGCAGTTGTTTCCGTTGGCCGAGTTGTAGAGCAGGTAGACCCGGCCCTTGCGGATCCCGTTCGCGGTCAGCGTGGCCGAGTCGATCACCTGGTAGCCGCTGCCGCACGCCTGTGCGGCCGTGTACGGGTTGGGCTTCTGCGGGGCGCTGGTCGTGCCGGTCGGCTTCGGCGAGCCGGCGCCGCCGCTGGACGGGGACGCGGGCGCCGGCGTCGGCGCACCGGCCGACGGGGTGGTGGCACCGGGCGCCGATCGGCTCGGCGTCGCCGACGGCGACCGTTCGGTCCGCCCGGTACGGCTCGGCGCCGGCTCCGGGCTATCCTCCGTGACCTGCGCTGTCGGCTGCCCCGGTGCGGCGACCGGGTCCTCCGTGGACACTGCGTTCTCCGTGGCCTGCGTGGTCTGCGCGGTCTGTACGGACCCGCCCTGCGGCGGGTCGTCGTCGCCCAGCGCCGCCACGGCGACCGTGGCCGCCAGCGCGACGAGGACCACGCCGGCCGCCCCGGCCAGGGCGAGTGCCCGTCCCCGCCCTGGTCGCCCCGAGCGCTCCTCCAGCGTCGGCGGCACACCGGAGCCGGCGTGCCGGTTCTGCTCCGGGCCGGGCTGGCCGGGGTGCGGGCCGGGGTGCGGGCCGGGCTGGCCGGGGTGCGCCACCCCGACCGACCAGGCGGGACCGGCCGGGGGCGGAGCCGGCTGCCCGACGCCGCTGGCACCGGCCGAGGAACCGACCGGCTCCGGCGCCGGTGCGGGAGTGCGCGGATCCGATGGCGCGTCGGCCCCCGGGGCGGCGGGGGAGGAGGCGCCGGACGGCGTACCCCCGGACCGGTCCGGGGCGGTCGGACCGGGGGCGGGCGCCGGCAGCGCGGCGGCCCCCGGCACGGCCGGGCCGGCCACCGCCCAGGGCGGCTGGGGTGGGACGGGGACGCTGGCCAGGGTGGCGTCCCGGACGTCCTGGGCGGCCTCGGCCATGGCGAGCGCGCTCGGGTACCGCTCGCCCGGGCTCTTCGCCAGCGCCCGGTTGACCACCTCGACCACCGTCGGGGGCGTGCCCGGCGGCAGCGGGGCGGGCTCGTCCTGGGCGTGCCGCAGCGCCACCTGGAGCGGGTTGTCGCCCTCGAAGGGCGGGCGGCCGGCAAGGCAGAAGTACGCGACCGCGCCGAGCGCGTAGACGTCGGTGGCCGCCGAGACGGGCTGGCCGGTGGCCTGCTCCGGTGACATGTACGAGGCGGTGCCGAGCACCATGTTCGCGGCGGTGATCCCCGCCATGGTGTTGGCCCGGGCGATGCCGAAGTCGACAAGCACCACCGTGCCGTCCCGCTTCACCAGCAGGTTGCCGGGTTTGACGTCGCGGTGCACGATCCCGGCGAGGTGAGCGGCGTGCAGCGCCCGCGCGGCCTGCGCCACCACCGACATGGTGGACGTCGGGTCGAGCCGGCCGGCGCGGCGGACCCAGGTCACCAGCGGGTCGCCGTCGACGTACTCCATCACCAGGTAGCTGACCTGGCTCTCGTCGGCGAGCGTGGCGGAGCCGAAGTCGTGTACCTGCACGATGCCCTGGTGCCGCAGCGCGGCCATCATCCGGGCCTCGGCGTGGAAGCGGGTGGTGAACTCCGGGTCGGCGACCAGCGACGGCAGCAGCACCTTCACCGCGACCTCGCGGTCCAGCAGGGTGTCGGTGCACTTCCAGACGGCCCCCATGCCACCGGTCGCGATGCGTTCGTTCAGCCGGTAACGGTCGCTGAGGACCACTCCTCGAGTCAGCACCGCGTCACCGTACCGCCGCATGATCCATTCGGGTGGGCCCGATGGCTCCAGGTCGCGGCGCGGCTTCAGACCCGCCGAGCTGGAGCCATCGCAGCCCGCACGTGGTGCCCGGGCCGATCGTGGTCCGGGCGACTACGCTTGCGAGGGTTCCGTCCCGGGACGACGGCAGCGAGGGGAGACGCGGCATGGCGTGGAGCTGGCGGTACGAGGGCACGAACGGCGAGACGGTCGACGGGCCGAGTGAGTCGTTCGGCAACCAGGCGGACGCCGAGTCGTGGATCGGCCAGACCTGGCGGGAGCTCGCGACGTCCGGCGTCACCTCCGTCACGCTCGTCGAGGACGACCGGGTGGAGTACCGGATGAGCCTGCTGCCCCCGGCCCAGTGATGGGCTACGACCGGCCGGGCGAGCCGCTGGTGCTCGGGGTGCCGCGCGCGGCGTTCCGGCCCAGCCCGATCTTCCTCGCGCTGGTCGCGCTCTTCGTGACCAGCGGCGTGCTGACCTGGCACGGGTCAGGCAACGTCCGGTTCGACGTCTTCCTGTTCGTGGTCTCGGGCTGGCTGGTCTCGCTCTGCCTGCACGAGTACGCCCACGCGGTGGTCGCCTACCGCTCCGGGGACCGGGACATCGCCCACCGGGGCTACCTGACGCTCAACCCGCTGAAGTACACCAACCCGCTGCTGTCGATCGTGCTGCCGGTGATCGTGTTGCTGCTCGGCGGCATCGGCCTGCCCGGTGGCGCGGTCTGGGTGGACCGGCACGCCATTCCCGGCCGGCTGCGGCACACCCTGGTCAGCCTGGCCGGCCCGGCCACCAACGTGCTGTTCACCCTGCTGCTGGCGATGGCGGTGCTGATCGGCCCCGGCCTGGTGGGCGGCCCGCTGGCGTTCTGGGCCGGGGTGGCCCTGCTGGCGTTCCTCCAGCTCACCGCCAGCGTGCTCAACCTGCTGCCGGTGCCCGGCCTGGACGGCGGCAACATGATCCAGCCGTGGCTCAGCCCGTCGTACCGCCGGATGTACGACATGTTCGCCCCGTTCGGGTTCATCGTGCTCTTCGCGCTGCTGTGGAACCCGCGGATCGGCGGCTGGTTCTTCGGCGCGGTGTTCAGCGTGGCCGACTTCCTCGGGCTGCCGCCCCAGCTCTATCTCATTGGGCGCGAGCTGATCCAGTTCTGGCAGGGCTGACCGGGCTGACCGGGCGGCGGGAGCCGCCGCGCAGCGGCGGAGCGGCCGATTGTGCGCGTACCCGCGAAGGGCCCGGGCCGGCGCGGTGGCCGCGCCGGCCCGGGGAGAGCGTCACGGACGCTGCGCCGGGCTCTCGGTCTTCGCCGGGTCCCGCTCGGTGACCGGCTCGACGATCTCGTCGATCGCCTTGAGCAGGTCGGCATCGAGCTTGACGCCCGCCGCCTTCACGTTGTCGTGCACCTGCTCCGGCCGGGACGCCCCGACGATCGCCGAGGAGACGTTCGGGTTCTGCAGCACCCAGGCGATGGCCAACTGCGGCATGGTCAGCCCGGCCTGCTCCGCGAGGGGCTTGAGCCGCTGCACCCGGGTGAGCACCTCGTCGGTGAGCCACTTGGCGATGAACCCGGCGCCCGACTTCTCGTCGGTGGCCCGGGTGCCGGCCGGCGGCGGCTGGCCCGGCAGGTACTTGCCGGAGAGCACACCCTGGGCCATCGGCGACCAGACGATCTGGCCGAGGCCCAACTCCTCGGAGGTGGGGATCACCTCGGCCTCGATGACCCGCCACAGCATCGAGTACTGCGGCTGGCTGGAGACCAGCGGGATACGCAGCTCGCGGGCGAGCCGGTGGGCCTCGCGGATCTGCGACGCCTTCCACTCCGAGACGCCGATGTAGTGCGCCTTGCCGGAGTGCACGATGTCGGCGAACGCCTCCATCGTCTCCTCCAGCGGAGTGCTGTAGTCGTAGCGGTGGGCCTGGTAGAGGTCCACGTAGTCGGTCTGCAGGCGGCGCAGCGAGCCGTTGATCGACTCCATGATGTGCTTGCGGGACAGCCCGCGGTCGTTGCGACCCGGGCCGGTCGGCCAGTAGACCTTGGTGAAGATCTCCAGCCCCTCGCGCCGCTCGCCCTTGAGCGCGCGGCCCAGCACCTCCTCCGCCTTCGTGCCGGCGTACACGTCGGCGGTGTCGAAGGTGGTGATGCCGGTGTCCAGGGCGGCCCGCACACAGGCGGTCGCCGCCTCCTCCTCGACCTGCGAGCCGTGGGTGATCCAGTTGCCGTACGAGATCTCGCTGACCATCAGGCCCGAGCGGCCTAGGTGTCGGAATTCCATACCCCGACCCTAGTCCCGCCCGCTCACGGTCACCGTCGCCGGTCAGAGCACCGGGCTGGTGTCGGCGAGCAGTTGCTCGATCTCCGCGACCACCGCAGCGCGACCGGGGTGCGCCCGCGCGATCAGCGGCTCGCCCCGCCGGTCCAGCGCCCCCCAGCGGCCCGACTCGTCGCGCACCAGGAAGGCGACCGGGTGTACGACCAGCGCCGGGTACGCCGGCTCGACCAGCACCCGGCCGGTCCGGTCCACCACGCCCCGGCGGCCGGCCAACTCCACCACGGCCAGGCCCTCCTCGGTGAAGCCGTCCACGTACCGGCCGTCGGCCAGGGCGGTGGTGAGGCCGTGATACCGGGCCGGCACGACGATCTGACCGTTGTGGTCGACCGCGCCCCAGCCGCCGTTCTGGCGGACCGCCGCCAGGCCGCCCCGGAACGGTCGTGCATCGTCGTAACCCGGCGGGATCCGCACGATGTTGGTCGGGTCGACCGCCATCCACCTGCCGTTGCCGTCCATGGACACCCAGGCCAGACCCTCGGAGAACGAGCCCACCGCCCGGTAGCCGTTGTTCGCCTCGATCCGCGTCGCACCGGCGGTGTCGACCAGCGCCCACCGGGACGCCTCCGGGCGGCGTACCCAGGCCAGGCCCTCGCGGAAGGGCTGCACCTCGGCGTACCGGTGCTCGATCACCAA
Source organism: Micromonospora sp. NPDC048999 (assembly GCF_040649295.1). Classification (NCBI taxonomy): domain Bacteria; kingdom Bacillati; phylum Actinomycetota; class Actinomycetes; order Micromonosporales; family Micromonosporaceae; genus Micromonospora; species Micromonospora sp. NPDC048999. The sequence goes on from NZ_JBEZFI010000018.1 coordinate 64,862, forward strand.
CTCGCCCTCGGCGTCCGCGTACCCCCAGAGCTGCTGTTCGTCGTCGAACGTGGGCACCGGGTGCCGTTGCTCGCCCAGGATCGTCTCCCGGGCCCGCGGCTTCGGGCCGAAGCCGTCGGCCGCCGCCCGCTCGGCGACCGCGTCCAGCGCAACCACCGTACGCGCGTTCAGCTCGGCATCCTCGCCCTGGCGCAGGTCCAGGGCCCGCTCGAAGTGCAGGCACGCCTCGATGAGCCGGCCCTGGTCGTAGCAGGACCGGCCGGCGTGCTCGTGCAGCGCCGCGCGCAGGCGGTCGGGCAGTTCGGACGAATTCGCCTCGACGAAGAGTCGATCGGCCTCCGCGTGCTCGCCGCGCCAGCGCAGCACCTCGGCCAGCCGCGCGCGGGCCAGCGCGGTCCGCCGCAACTCGCCGGTGGCATCCGCGTACGTCAGCGCGAGCCGCGCGTCGGCGACGGCGTCGTCCAGATCGCCGAGGATCCGGGCCGCCACCGACCGCAGGCTCAACAGCCGGGCCCGGGTGCGGTTGTCCAGCGCGCTGTCGAGCTTCGTGGTGAGCCCGTCCAGGACCGTACGCAGCGCCTCCGGATCGGGCGCCTCCTCGCGCAGCTTCTCCGGGTGCAGCCGCCACCGGATTGCGGCCAGCGTCTGCTCCGGGTCCGCCGGGCGTACCTCCCGTGGCTCGTCCTCGGCCGGGGCGGCCGGTGCCGGCGGCGCGGACACCTGCGCGGGTGGCGCGGATACCTGGACCGGTGCCGCCGGGCGCGGCTCCTCCTCGGCGGCCGGCGCCGGCGGCGCGGACGCCTCGGCGGGCGGCGCGGACACCGATGCCGGGACGTATGCCGGTGGCGCGGACACGGGCGGCGCGGATACCGGGGCCGGTGGCGCCGATACCGACGCCGGGACGTATGCCGGAGGGGCGGACACGGGCGGCGCGGACACCGGGGCTGGTGGCGCCGACACTGACGCCGGGACGTATACCGGTGGCGCGGACACGGGCGGCGCGGACACGGGCGGGGCGGACACGGGCGGCGCGGGCACCGGGGCTGGTGGTGCCGATACCGATGCCGGGACGTATGCCGGTGGCGCGGACACGGGCGGGGCGGACACCGACGCCGGGATCGGTGCCGGCGGGGCGGCCACGGGCGGGGCGGACACCGGGACCGGCGGCGCCGACACCGGTGGCGCGGCGGGGCCGGGAACCTGGATCGGGAACACGGGTGCGGCCGGCGGGGCGTCCGATGCGGTGGCCGGCCCTCCAGCAGGCTGCTGGGCGGGCGCGCCCCCGGTGGGCCGGACGGCGGTCGGCGGGATCGGGCCGGCGGTGGGCTCGGCACCGGCCGGAACATGCTCCGGCGGCCGGGACTCACCGCCGCGCTCGCCGCCGGCGCGAGGCGTGGCGGAGGCGGGCGATCCTGACGCCGGCTCGGCCGGGGGTGCGCTGATCGGCTTCCCTGCCGCAGCCTGCCCGGCCGGCGGTACGGGCAGCGGTTCGTCCTGGGCTGTCGGGCGGGCCTCGGTCTCGCCGGCCGGATCCGCCACGGGCCCGTTCGGCCGGAACCAGGCGTCCATGCCGTCGACCGGGCGACGTGCCGGATGCGCATCCGCCGGGCCGTCGTCGGGCCGGACGGGCCGCGCAGCCTCCCGGGCACCGGGGTCGCTTCCGGTCTCGACGATCGACGGGGGCGGTGCGGGCTCGGACACGCCACCGGCCGGGCTCGTGGACGCGGGGGCGTCCGACGTGGCCGGTCGGGGGTCGGCGACCGGTGCCGGCTGCCGGGGAGCTTCGCTCGGCGCCGCCGACTCCGGCCGAGTTGACGCGGTGGTGGCGCCCGGCCGGGCGGGCATGGGTGCCGGGAACGCCGGCGGCGCCGATACCGGGAACGCCGGTGGTGCCGATACCGGTACGGCCGGCGGCGTCGACACCGGGAACGCCGGCGAAGCCGACACCGGGGCGTCGACCGGCCGGGCCGGCGGTGCCGGGACGGCCATCGATTCCGGAACCGGTGGCCGGGGCGGCGTGGACGCCGACGCGGGCGGTGCGGAAACGGGTGGCGTCGGCCGATCCCGCCTGTCGTCGGCTGCGTACGCCGCAGGGCGCTCGCGCATGTCGTCGGGCGCGGCGTACGCCGGAGGACGCCTGTCGTCTGGTCGCGGCGCGGCGGGCACCGGCGGTCGCTCACGCATGCCGTCCGGCCGGGGGGCGGATGGGGCATGGCGGTCGCGCACGTCGTCGCGGCGCACCGGCCCGGCCTCGGCCGGGCGCGCCGGCCGTCCGTCGGGACCGGGACGGTCGGGGCCGGCCGGGCGCTGCCACTCGTCGGGCCGGTAGCCGGTCGGCTCGCTGCGGGGCCGCCGCTCGACGGGCGGCCACTCCTCGGCACGCGGGTGCGCCGAGTCCGACGGCGGGCGGCGGGCGTCCCACCGCTCGTCGGGGCCGTGGGCGCCGGGGTGTGGGCCACCGTGTCGGCCGGGCTCCGCACGGTACGGATCCACGGGCCGCCGGTGACCGTCGGGCGCGGTGGGTGCGGCCGGCTGGTTCCCGGCGCGCGCGGCCGCCTCCCGGCGCGGGTCGGGTTCGCGGCGTGGCGCACCGTCGAAGCCCGGTTCCCGCCGGTCGGCCGGCCGTTCGAAGTCAGGCGCGTGCCGTTCAGCCGGCCGCTCGAAGCCGGGCTCGCGTCGGTCGACTCGGCCGTCGAAGCCGTGACCTTGCCGATCGGCCGGGCGTTCGGTGCGGGGCTCGCGCCGGTCCAGCGGGCCGCGCGGTGCCACGGTGGGCGGTCCCTCGGGTGTTCCCCGGCGCTGCTCCGACCAGGCTGGGCGGGGCTGGGGGCGCTGCGGGAACTCGTCGGGCTCCGGCAGCCACCCGGGCTCGGGCGCGGGAGAGACCGGTCGGCGGGAGTCCCCGTCCGGCGGTGGCATCCGCCGTCCGGGCTCGGGGCGTACCCAGCGCTGGTCGTGCCGGTCGTCCGGCCAGCCGCCGGAGCGTGCCCGGTCCGGCGTCCGCTCCGGGCCGCGCGGGTCGTACCGGTCGCCCTGAGGTGGAGCGGGGCCGCGTCGGGGTGACTGGTCCGCGCGCACGTCGTCCGGCGCCCGCCGGTCCGCCCACTGCCGCCGCTCGTCCGGGCGCGGCTCGACCCGGCCGCGCCCGTCCGGATACGCGTGCCGCTCAGTGGGGCCGGAGTATGTGCCGTTCCGGTCACCCGGGGCCGGGCTGACCGGATAGGCGCCGCGTCGATCGCCCGGGCCGGCCGGGCTCACCGGGTACGCGCCGTTCCGGTCACCCGGGGCCGGACTGACCGGGTATCCGTCCCGGTCCGGTGGAGGGTTGACCGGGTGTACCTCGGCGCGGCCGACGACGGCGGCCCGGCCACGCGGCGCGGGCGGCGGGGTCAGGTTCTCGATGCCGATGTCGCCCGGGTAGCGCTGCCCCGGGAACTGCGGGCGCCACTCGTGGGTGGGTTCGCCCGCCCAGGACGGTTCGGCCAGCTCGCGCCAGCGGTCCCAGCCGCTCATCGGGGGACCCTGTCGCCGCCCGCGCGGCGCGGCCCCGGAGCCGGCTCGCGTCGATCGCTCACGGCGATGTCACCTCGTTGGAAAATTGTCGCGCCGGGCGCCGGACGTGCCGGTAGAGTCGCCCGGTCCAGCACGTCGTGGCTGCGGAAGGAGGGTAGCGGCGTGGGCTCCGTCACCGCCACTGTGGCATCACCCACGAGTGCAAACGTTACCCGATGGTTTCGGACATTCAGCGCTATAGTGGCATCCGGTTTTCGGCGATACGCCACCTACCGCCAGGCCGCCCTGGCGGGCGTGTTCACCAACAGCGTCTTCGGCTTCCTGCGCTACTACATCTTCCTCGCGGCGGCCGGCGCGACGGGCCGGGTCGCCGGTTACGACCGGACGCAGCTCGCCACGTTCGTCTGGGTCGGGCAGGGACTGCTGGCGGTGGTCCTGCTCTGGGGCTGGACCGAGCTGGCCGATCGGATCCGCACCGGTGAGATCGCCGCCGACCTGCTCCGCCCGGTCCACCCGGTGACCAGCTACCTCGCCACCGACCTGGGCCGGGCCGGCTTCGCCGCGCTGTCCCGGCTGGTGCCGCCGGTGCTGGTCGGCCTGCTCCTGTTCGACGTGTACCTGCCCCGTCAACCGGCCACGTGGCCGCTGTTCGCGCTCTCCGTGCTGCTTGCCGTGCTGGTCTGCTTCGGCTGCCGCTACCTGGTCAACGCCACCGCGTACTGGTTGCAGGACGTGCGGGGTCCGCTGATCCTGTGGACGCTCTGCTCCGGCGTGCTCGCCGGGCTGTATTTCCCGCTGGGCTTCCTGCCCGGCTGGCTGGAGGCCGTGCTGCGCTACGGCACCCCGTTCCCGAGCCTGCTCCAGATCCCGCTCGACGTGCTGGTCGAGCGGGATCCGGTGCCGACGCGGATCGGCCTGGTCGGGGTGCAGGTCGGCTGGGCCGTCGCGCTGCTCGCCCTCAGCCGGCTGGCGCAGCGCCGGGCCGAACGCCGACTGGTGGTGCAGGGTGGCTGAACACCGACAGGTGGTGCGGGGTGGCTGAGCCGGGGGTGCTGACCGCTTACCGGGCGCTGCTCGGCGCGCAGGCCCGGTCGCAGGCGGCCTATCGGACGTCGTTCGTGGTGGACCTGGTCGGCAACGTCGGGGCCACCGCGTTCGACGTGGTCACCGTATTCGTGCTCTTTGGGGTGACCCGGGAGTTGGGTGGCTTCACGCTCCGCGAGACGCTGGTCATCGTCGGCCTGTCGTCGTTCGCGTTCGCCAGCGCGGACCTGCTGGTCGGCAACATCGAGCGGCTGTCCCGGTACGTCCGCACCGGCCTGTTCGACGCGGTGCTGGTCCGCCCGCTGGCCGCGCTGCCCCAACTGCTGCTCATGGACCTGCCGCTGCGCAAGGTGTCCCGGGCGGTCTTCGGGCTGGCCGTCCTGGTGGTGGCGCTCGCCTCGGCCGGCATCCATTGGACGCCGGAGCGGGCGGCGCTGGTGGTGGTCGCCCCGCTCGCCGGGGTGGTGTTCTTCGGCTCCGTCTTCGTCACCACGGCCACCGTGTCGTTCTACTGGATCGACTCGGGCGAGCTGGCCAACTCGGTCACCTACGGCGGGCGCGACTTCACGGCGTACCCGGTCACCGTCTACGGCGGCTGGTTCCGCACGCTCTTCGCGTACGGGATGGGGTTCGCCTTCGTCAGCTACCACCCGGCGCTGGCGTTGCTCGGCCGGGCCGACCCGCTCGGCCTGCCCGCCTGGGTCGGCTGGGCCGCGCCGGGCGTCGCGCTGGTCGCCGCGGCGATCGCCGCCCTGGCCTGGCGCGTCGGGATCCGCCACTACCGGAGTACGGGGTCGTGAGCGTCATCGAGCTGCGCGGGTTGCGCAAGGAGTTCACGGTCCGGGTGAAGGCGGGCCGGCTGCGCCGGGAGCGGCGCACGGTCACCGCGGTCGACGGGATCGACCTGCGGGTCGAACGCGGCGAGATGGTCGGCTACATCGGCCCGAACGGGGCCGGCAAGTCGACCACTTTGAAGATGCTCACCGGCGTGCTCATGCCGTCGGCGGGCGAGGCCCGGGTCTGCGGGCTGCGCCCGGTGGCCGAGCGGACCCGCCTGGCGCTGCGCATCGGCGTGGTCTTCGGGCAGCGCTCGCAGCTCTGGTGGGATCTGCCGCTGCGCGACTCGTTCGAGCTGCTCCGGCACGTCTACCGGGTGCCCGTGGGCGAGCACGCCGCCCGGCTGGCCCGCTGCCGCGGCCTGCTCGACCTGGACGAGTTCCTGGACACTCCGGTCCGGCAGCTCTCTCTGGGGCAGCGGATGCGTGGCGAGTTGACCGCCGCGCTGCTGCACGGCCCGGAGGTGCTCTTCCTCGACGAGCCGACCATCGGGCTGGACGTGGTGAGCAAGCAGGCCGTCCGGGGCTTCCTGACCGAGCTGGGCCGGGCCGGCGACACCACCCTGGTGCTCACCACCCACGACCTGGCTGACATCGAGCGGCTCTGCCAGCGGCTCGTGGTGATCGACCACGGTCGGGTGGTGCACGACGGCTCGATCGCCGCGCTGCACAGCCGCTACGGTTCCCGCCGGATGGTCGTCGCCGAGTTGGACGCCCCGCTGCCCGAGCCGCCGGCGCTGCCCGGCGCGCTGCTGGTGCGGGTGGAGGCGGACGGGCACCGGCTGCTCTTCGCGCTGGAGTCGGCGAGCGTCGCCGAGGTGGTGGCCGGGCTCGCCGGCCTGGCCGCCCTGCGGGACATCTCGATCGTCGAGCCGGACATCGAGGAGGTCGTCGCCCGGCTCTACCGCGCCCCGGCGGAGGTCGGCTGAGCGCCGGCATGTCTCCGGATCATCGGCGTGCCCAGGCGCATCTGTCGCTCCGTCAATAACTGCGAGTGATGAGCGCCGTCGCAGGTTCGCGCTGTCACCCAGCGTGATGGCGTTGGGAGTGCCCCCATGCGGGGTTGATGCTGTCTCAGTCGTGTGACCAGCGAAAAACCGTGAAGCATGCTCCCCCTGGAATCCGTCATTCACCCGCCTTTGCTCTGCAGCCATATACGCGGCTGTAGCCGTACGTGGCCGTTGCGTATATGGCTGCAGAGCAAAGGCGGCGTGAGTGGGGGGCGTTGGGAGCGGTTGCTGTCACTCTACGTATCTGATTTCGTGCCCTGTTGCCGGCGTCGCCGCCGCTCGCTGGGCCGCCTCGCGCTCCCCGGCTCGGCCGGACCCGGCTGCCGGCTCAGGGGTGCTCCATTACGAGCACGGCGAAGGTGCCCGGGGCCAGTGCCTCGTATCGGTGCGGTGTGTCGCCGGGGAACGTGGCGTAGTCGCCCGGACCCAGCTCGACCAGTTCGGAATCCGGGCCGAGGCGCATCCGGCCGGCCGCCACCACGACGTGCTCGACGCTGCGCGGGGTGTGCGCCTCGGCTACCCGGACCGCCCCGGGCTCCAGCTCCATCACGTACACGTCGCGGCGGGCGTGCGGCGCGCCGGCGGCGAGCAGGGTGGCGGAGAAGTCGGCGTGCTCGGAGCGGATCCGGGGGCCTTCGCCGGCCCGGACGACCCGGATGGCGGCCGTGGGGGGTTCGACCAGCCGGCTGAACGGTACGCCCAGCGCGACCCCGAGCGCCCACAGCGTCTCGACGCTCGGGTTGCCGACGCCGTTCTCCAGCTGGGACAGGGTGGACTTGGCGATGCCGGCCCGGCGGGCCAGTTCGGTCAGCGAGATGCCCGCCCGGTCTCGCTCGCGGCGCAGGGCGGCTGCGATGGTGGCCAGCGGGGGAGTGGGATCGACCGCCATTTGTTCGCTCCATAGGTCGGTCTGTTCGGTTTGACGAACACATGCCGTTGCGTCCAGGATAATGGACCATGCGTACGGTAAATCGAACGGTCGACGCGGCGGTGCTCCGCGACGTCGCCGCCATCGGCGCGGCGATGGTCGCCGTCGGCGCCTCGTTCGGCGCGATGGCCGTGGCGGCCGGCCTGCCCACCTGGGCCACCCTCGCCATGTCGGTGTTCGTGTACGCCGGCGGCGCGCAGTTCATGGCGGTGGGTCTGGTGGCCGCCGGCAGCCCGCTCGCGGCGGTCCTCGCCGGGCTGCTGCTCAACGCCCGGCACCTGCCGTTCGGCCTGACCCTCGGCGACAGCCTCGGCCCGGCGCGCTGGCGGCGGCTGCTCGGCAGTCACCTGATGACCGACGAGGCGACGGCGTTCGCCCTGGCCCGGCCGGCCGGGCCGATCCGGCGGCACGCGTTCTGGGTCGCCGGGGCGCTGCTCTTCCTGGCCTGGAACGCGGGCACCTTCCTCGGCGTGCTGGCCGGCGGTGCGGTCGGCGACCCGGCCGTGCTCGGCCTCGACGCCGCCTTCCCGGCCGGGCTGGCCGCCCTGCTGCTGCCGAGCCTGCGGGACGCGCAGACCCGCCGGGTCGCGCTGGCCGGCGCCGGGCTCGCCGTGCTGGCCACCCCGTTCCTGCCCGCGGGCCTGCCGGTGCTGCTCGCCCTCGTCGCCGTCGTCGTGCCCGCGCTGCGCCAGCGTAGGCCGTCCGCGGCGATCGGGCCGGACGCGGCCACCGTGCCGGGGGCGGTCGTGCGTACCGAGGAGACGTCATGCTGATCGCCGTGATCATCGCCCTGGCCGCCGGCACGTACGGCTTCCGGGTCGCCGGGGTGCTCCTGCGCGACCGGCTGGAACTGCCCGAGTGGTCCCGACGGCTGCTGCCGGTCGGCGCCGCCGCCCTGCTGGCCGCGCTCGCCGCCACCGCCGCGCTGACCGAGGCCGGCGGGTTCGCCGGCTACGCCCGGCCGGCGGGGGTGCTGGTCGGGCTCGCGCTGGCCTGGCGGCGGGCGCCCTTCGTCCTGGTCGTGGTCGCGGCGGCCGGCACCACCGCGCTGCTGCGCCTGCTCGGGGTGGCGTGAAGCGGCCCCTCCCCGCCGAGGCGGGAAGGGGCCGGATCCGGGCCGCGCCCGGTCAGATCTTGTCGCCGATGGCCACCTGGGGCGCCGGCGCCCGCATCTTGCGGAACGTGATCGAGCGCATGATCGCGTAGAAGTAGAGCGAGCCGAGCCGCTCGCCGCTCTTGGGGAAGCGCTCGCGGACCAGCTTCTTGATCCGGCGCGAGATCAGGATCGAGTCGATCAGCACACCCAGCGCCAGCGCGGCCCACAGGACGTTGGAGAGCAGCCGGACGATCGGCGGCATGGCCTGGTTGGAGCCGAGCAGCACGATCAGCGCGCCGCCGAAGAACCAGGTGCCCACCGTACGCCGGGAGTCGACCACGTTGCGGGCCAGCAGCCGCTCGGGACCCCGGTCACGGGGGCCGCCCTCGCGGCGGAACTCGGCCGCGGCCTCGGCCCGCGCCACCCGGCGCTGCTCCCGCGCCTCCTCCTTGTTCAGCGGCTTGGTCGGCGCGCCCGGCCGGCGGCCCGCGGTGGGCCGCTTCGGCGTCGGCACGCCGAGTTCCTTCTTGCTGGGGGTGTAGCCCCGGGAGCGGGCGGCAACGGGCGACTCGTCGGTCGTCACCGTGGCGACGGACTCTTCGACGAGGTCGGTGGGCTTACGACGAAACAGGGGCACTCGTGAAGGGTAGCCAAACAGTCGCGCCCGATGCACATCGCAGGTGCACCGGGCGCGGGAAACTCAGTGTGATGTTACGGACGCTCTGCGTGTGCGCCCAGGTTCGCCAGCTTGGCCTCGAAGTCCTCGTAGCCGCGGTTGATCAGGTCGACGCCGTACACCCGGGAGGTGCCCTCGGCGGCGAGGGCCGCGATCAGGTGGCTGAACCCGGCGCGCAGGTCCGGGATGACCAGGTCGGCCGCGTGCAGCTTGCTCGGGCCGGCGATCACGGCGGAGTGCTTGAAGTTGCGCCGGCCGAAGCGGCACGGGGTGCCGCCCAGGCAGTCCCGGTAGACCTGGATGTTGGCGCCCATCGAGTTCAACGCCTGGGTGTAGCCGAGCCGCTGCTCGTAGACCGTCTCGTGGACGATCGACAGGCCGCGCGCCTGGGTCAGCGCCACGACGAGGGGCTGCTGCCAGTCGGTCATGAAGCCGGGGTGGACGTCGGTCTCCAGCGCCACCGCGTTCAACTCACCGCCCGGGTGCCAGAACCGGATGCCGCCCTCCTGGCCCGGGCTCCCGGCCCGCGGCGGCCGGAGGTCGGTCACCTCGTACTCGCCGCCGACGGAGCGGAAGATGTTGAGGAAGGTCATCATGTCGGCCTGCTGGGCGCCGAGCACCTCGACGTGACCGCGGGTGGCCAGCGCCGCCGCCGCCCAACTGGCCGCCTCGATCCGGTCCGGGATCGGCCGGTGGGTGTAGCCGCTGAGCCGCTTCACCCCCTGGATCTCGATCACCCGGTCGGTGTGCACCTTGATGATCGCGCCCATCTTCTGCAGGACGCAGATCAGGTCGATGATCTCCGGCTCGACCGCCGCGTTGCGCAGCTCGGTGACGCCCTCGGCCATCACCGCGGTCAGCAGCACCTGCTCGGTGGCGCCCACGCTCGGGTACGGCAGGGCGAACTTGGTGCCGTGCAGCCCGTTCGGCGCCGACAGGTGCAGGCCCTCCGGCGTCTTCTCGACGGTCGCGCCGAACTCCCGCAGCGCCTGCAGGTGGAAGTCGATCGGACGCGGGCCGATGTGGCAGCCGCCCAGGTCCGGGATGAAGGCGTGACCGAGCCGGTGCAGCAGCGGGCCGCAGAACAGGATCGGAATCCGGCTGGAGCCGGCGTGCACGTTGATCTGGTCGGTGCTGGCGCTCTCGACGTTGGACGGGTCGAAGACGAGCTCCCCGTCCTCGTCGCCGTCGCTGACCTTGACCCCGTGCAGGCCGAGCAGCCCGCGGACCACCTCGACGTCCCGGATCCGCGGCACGTCGTACAGCCGGCTCGGGGTGTCACCCAGCAGGGCGGCGACCATCGCTTTGGATACGAGGTTTTTCGCGCCGCGTACGCGGATCCGCCCTTCCAGGGGAGTGCCTCCGTGTACGACCAGGACGTCGTCGGTCAACGCAACCTCCAGCGCGTTGGTGCTGCCGTGTAGATGATGGGGCCCACGATCTGCATCGCTACCCGGAATGCGGCCACGGGCAAACGACCCGCGTAGTTCGTCGCCCCGGCAGCATAGCCCTCCGTGACGAAAATGTAATCGGTCACATCACCAGTGGGGGCACGAACTGGGGTGTCCCGTGCTTTTCCGTGCTAGTTACGTGACTGAGGGTGATCAGGCGCCCGGGAGGGCGAGCATCTGATCCAGCGCGACCCGGGCGTGGTGCGCGGTGTCCGGGTCGACGGTGATCTGGTTGACCACGCGACCGGCGACCAGCTCCTCCAGCGCCCACACCAGGTGCGGCAGGTCGATCCGGTTCATCGTCGAGCAGTAGCAGACCGCCCGATCCAGGAACATGATCTGCTTGTCGGGGTGGGCGATCGCCAGCCGACGGACCAGGTTCAGCTCGGTGCCCACCGCCCACGCCGAGCCGGCCGGGGCCGCCTCGATGGCCTTGATGATGTATTCCGTCGAGCCGACGAAGTCGGCGGCGGTGACCACCTCGTGCCGGCACTCCGGGTGGACCAGCACGTTGACCCCCGGCACCCGCTCCCGGACGTCGTTGACGCTGTCCAGCGTGAACCGGCCGTGCACCGAGCAGTGCCCGCGCCACAGGATCATCTTCGCGTCGCGCAGCTGCTCCGGGGTGAGCCCGCCGTTCGGCTTGTGCGGGTCGTAGAGGACGCAGTCGTCCAGGGAGAAGCCCATCTCCAGCACCGCCGTGTTGCGGCCCAGGTGCTGATCGGGCAGGAAGAGCACCTTCGACCCCTGCTGGTAGGCCCAGTCCAGCGCCCGCTTCGCGTTGGACGAGGTGCAGACCACACCGCCGTGCCGGCCGACGAAGCCCTTGATGTCGGCCGAGGAGTTCATGTAGGTCACCGGGACGGTGTCCGCCGCGACGCCCAGCTCGGTCAGCACGTCCCAGGCGGTCTCGACCTGCGACAGCACGGCCATGTCGGCCATCGAGCAGCCGGCGGCGAGGTCGGGCAGGATCACCCGCTGCCGGTCCGAGGTGAGGATGTCGGCGCTCTCGGCCATGAAGTGCACGCCGCAGAAGACGATGTATTCCGCGTCGGGGCGGGCCGCCGCCTCGCGGGCCAGCTTGAACGAGTCGCCGGTCACGTCGGCGAACTGAATCACCTCGTCGCGCTGGTAGTGGTGGCCCAGCACGAAGACCTTCGTGCCGAGCGCGGCCTTCGCCGCCGCCGCCCGGGCCACCAGGCCCGGGTCGCTCGGCGCGGGGAGGTCACCCGGACACTCCACGCCACGCTCGGTGGCGGGGTCGCTGCCGCGGCCGAGGAGCAGCAGCGCAGTGGCGGTGTTGGAGGGCTCAACCCAGGTCGAAGTCACGCCTCCCATCGTCCCACAGCCGGACGGTCGCGCAGCCGCCGCCGATGTGGCCTGCCACACTGCTGCGCATGCGCGTGCTGCTCTGCCCGGACAAGTTCGCCGGCAACCTGCCGGCCCAGGAGGTGGCCGCCGCGGTTGCCGAGGGCTGGCGGACCGTGGCCCCCGCCGACGAGTTGCTGCTCCGGCCGCTCGCCGACGGCGGGCCCGGGTTCGTCGGCGTGCTCGCCGAGGCGCTCGACGGGCGGCGGCTGCCGGTGCCGACCGTCGACCCGCTCGGCCGGCCCGCCACCGGTGAGATCCTGCTCACCGACGACGGCACCGCGTACCTGGAGAGCGCCCAGGCGTGCGGGCTGCACCTGCTGTCCGCCGCCGAGCGCGACCCGAAGACCACCACCTCGTACGGGCTGGGGCTGCTGCTGTCCGCCGCGGTCGAGGCGGGCGCGCGGACCGTGGTGATCGGGCTGGGCGGCTCCGCCACCAACGACGGGGGCGCCGGCATGTTCACCCCGCTGGGCGTCACCGCGCTGGACGAGACCGGCCGGGCCCTGCCGTACGGCGGGGCAGCCCTCGCGGCGGTGGCCGCGCTGGACGGCGCCCCCCGGCTGCGTGGGGTCGCCCTGATCGCCGCCACCGACGTCGACAACCCGATGCTCGGGCTGCACGGCGCGAGCAACGTGTACGGCCCGCAGAAGGGCGCCGACCGGTCCGACGTGCTGCTGCTCGACGCGGCGCTGGAGCGTTGGGCCGCGGTGCTGGAAGGCGAGCTGCCCGGCTGCCCGCCCGGACTTGGCGCGCTGCCCGGCGGCGGCGCGGCCGGTGGGCTCGGCGCGGCGATCCTCGCCCTCGGCGGCCGGTGCGAGTCCGGCATCGGACTGGTCAGCCGGGCCATCGGGCTGGACGCCGCGCTGGACGCCGCCGATCTGGTGATCACGGGGGAGGGGTCCTTCGACCACCAGTCGCTGCGCGGCAAGGTCGTGGCCGGGGTGGCCGGGGCCGCCCGGGACCGGGGCGTGCCCTGCGTGGTGCTGGCCGGACGGGTGAGCACCGGGCGGCGGGAGGCCGCCGCGGCGGGCGTGACCGAGGCGTACAGCCTGGTGGAGCACTTCGGCGGCGAGGAGCGCGGCGGGGTGGCGGCGGCGCTGGAGCGGCCCGTCGAGGGGCTGCGCGCGCTGGGCGCCCGGCTGGCCCGGCAGTGGAGCCGCTGACCGGGGCCCGGTGGCTTCCGCCACGAGTCACGGCACCCGGGGTGACTTCCGCCAGGGCGGCGTACGATCGGGTCTGGACCACACCGGGAATGACTGGGCGACAGGGAATGTTGGCCAGTGCGTCCGGACCCACACGCGGCAGGGAGATTTCCACGTGACCACGCCAGCGCAGACCGAGTCGACCGAGGCCAAGGCCCCCAACACCGTCGTCCTCACCGACGTCGCGGCGCAGAAGGTCAAGGCCCTGATCGAGCAGGAGGGCCGCGACGACCTGCGGCTCCGGGTCGCCGTGCAGCCGGGCGGTTGCTCCGGCCTGCGGTACCAGCTCTTCTTCGACGAGCGGTCGCTCGACGGTGACATCGTCACCGACTACGACGGCGTCGAGGTCGTCGTCGACCGAATGAGCGCGCCCTACCTGACCGGCGCGACCATCGACTTCGCCGATCGGATCGACGCCCAGGGCTTCACCATCGACAACCCGAACGCCGGCAACTCCTGCGCCTGCGGCGACTCGTTCAGCTGAGTCGACGTCGCAGCGGCCCGCACCGGGCCGCCGGTTGACATACCCGACAACGGCGGGACCGTCCCCTACCGGACGGCCCCGCCGTTGTGTCTTCCCGGCGGGTGCCGGTGTCTCCCCGGTGGGTGCCGTTGTGTCTTTTCGGTGGGTGTCCGGGCGGTAACGTCCAGATGTGCGGCGGGCGACCGCTTGTCGACCGACCCCGTCCGGGCAGTCGGGGTGACCGGTAGGCTGACCGGCGCCTTGCTCCCGACCACGAGGGTTGACATGAAGATCGCCGTGACCGGCTCGATCGCCACCGATCACCTGATGAGCTTCCCCGGCCGCTTCGCCGACCAGCTCATCGCGGACCAGCTGCACAAGGTGTCGCTGTCGTTCCTCGTCGACGACCTGGTGCTGCGGCGTGGCGGCGTGGCGGCGAACATCGCCTTCGGCATGGCGCAGCTCGGGCTGCGTCCGGTGCTGCTCGGCGCGGTCGGCGCCGACTTCGCCGACTACCGGTCGTGGCTGGAGCGGCACGGCGTCGACTGCGACTCGGTGCACGTCAGCGAGGTGGCGCACACTGCGCGTTTCGTCTGCACCACCGACACCGACATGTGCCAGATCGCCTCGTTCTACGCCGGCGCGATGAGCGAGGCCCGCAACATCGAGCTGGCCCCGGTGGCGCAGCGGCTGGGCGGCCTCGACCTGGTGCTGGTCGGCGCCAACGACCCGGCGGCGATGATCCGCCACTCGGAAGAATGCCGGGAGCGCGGCTACCCGTTCATCGCCGACCCGTCACAGCAGCTGGCCCGGATGGACGGGGAACAGGTCCTCGGGCTGATCGACGGCGCCGAATATCTGATGACCAACGACTACGAGAAGTCGCTGCTGCTGAGCAAGGCCGGTCTCACCGACGCGCAGCTGCTGGACCGGGTCAAGGTCCGGGTCACCACGCTGGGCAAGGACGGCGCGGAGATCGCCGGCCGCGGCTTCGACACGATCCACGTGCCGATCGCCCGGGAGATCCAGGCGGTCGATCCGACCGGCGTCGGCGACGGCTTCCGGGCCGGCTTCTTCGCCGCCCTTTCCTGGGGGCTGGGCATGGAGCGGGCCGCCCAGGTCGGCTCGCTGCTGGCCACCCTGGTGCTGGAGACCGTCGGCACCCAGGAGTACCAGGTCCGCCGGGACCTGTTCGTCAAGCGCCTCGCCGAGTCGTACGGCGACGCGGCCGCCGAGGACATCCGTCCCCACCTGCTCCCGTAGCCCGACGCTCTGAGATCTTGGTACGGATCGGCCCCGGCAGGGGCCACTTCCGTCCAAGATCGCCCTAGGGCTGGGTGTTAGTTGGTGGGGGGCGGGGTGGGGGTGGTGGTGAGGAAGGCCGACCATTGGGCCGCCCCGAAGAGGAGCACCGGGCCCGAGGGGTCCTTGCTGTCCCGTACCGCCATCGCGCCGGGCAGGACGGCGCACTCCACGCAGTCGCCGTTGTTGGTGCTGCGGCTGCTGGTGAACCAGCGGGCGTTGGTGAGGTCGGGGGCGGACACGATCGCCTCCGGAGCTAGGCGCCGGCCAGCTCCCTGATCAACGCTCGGGACTCGGCCGGCGAGAGGGCGACCTGGCGCAGGTTGTCTGCCACCATGCTATAGGTCCGCACGCCGTCCGGATCCTGCACGTACATGGCGCCGTCGAGCACCTCGGTGTAGGCGATTGGCCGGACGTGCGCGAAGTCCAGCAGGACGAACTTGCCGATCGCGCCTGCCGCGTGCGGGCCGTCCTCGGGGCGGAGCACCTGCACGGTGACGTTTGGCAGCTCGGACATGTCGGCCAAGTGCGCGAGCTGGGCCCTCCGGGTCTGATCCCCGTTGACCCGCAGCCGCAGCGCCGCCTCACCGATCACAGCGTGCAGGCCGAGCGGCGGGTCGTCGGTGAGGCGGCGGGCCCGCACCTGTCGGAACGAGACGAACCGCTCGGCGTGGTCGGGCCGCACGAAGCCGGTGCCGAGGGTCAACGCCTGGGCGTACTTCTCGGTCTGGAGCAGGCCGGGAATCACCATCGACTCGAAGACGAAGGCGCTGTCGGCCAGCCCCTCCAGACCGACGTACGTCTTGAACCAGTCGGGCATGACGGCCGCCCAGGGTGCCCACCGGGTCTTCGCGTCGGAGCGGGTGGCGATGGCGGTGAGCCGGTCGATCGCGCTCTGCTCGACCTCGCAGGCCCGCAACACCGTCGCGATGTCCTCGGGGAACTGCTGGTAGCGGCCGGTCTCCATGTGCCCGAGCTCATTGGCTGGGGGCTCTCCTTCGCCGACGGCGTGCTCTTCTGCGACCCCGAGCGGTCGTACACCGGCCGGTTCGCTGACGCGGAAAGCACGCTGCGCCTGCTCGCCCGAACAAACGGCCGGCTGCACCTGATCTGGCTCGACCGCTGACCCGTTCGAGGCTGACCTGTAAAAGGGGGCCTCCTTACAAAACTCGGCGTACGTCGTAGGCGGGGGTGCTGGGGTGGGCGGCGAGGAACTCCTGGCCGCGCATCCGGCACCAGGCCGGAATGTCCACTGCGGCGGCCGGATCGTCGGCCAGCACCCGCAACACCGCGCCGACCGGCAGTTCGGGCAGCCGACGCGCCAGGTTGATCACCGGTAGCGGGCAGTGCTGGCCCCGGCAGTCCAACACCTCGTCCGGCTCGCTCACAGCGCCGCCTCGGTTCGCGACTGCGGGGCTCGCAAAACCGGCTCACTCCTCGCGCTCACAGCCCGGCCACTCCCGCCTCGGCGCGCAGGTCGGCGACCACCCCGGGAAGCTCGGCGAGGAAGCGTTCCACCTCCGCCTCGGTCGTCTCGCGGTGCAGCGACACCCGGACGTTGCCGTGTGACAGCACCCCCATCGCCTCCAGCACGTGCGACGGCCGCAGCGTCGACGAGGTGCAGGAGGAACCGGAGGAGACCGCGAAGCCGCGCCGGTCCAGCGCGTGCAGCAGCGCCTCGCCGTCCACATAGAGGCAGGAGAAGGTGACCAGGTGGGGAAGCCGGTCCACCGGGTCGCCGACCACCTCCACGTCCGGCACCTCGGCCGCCACCCGGGCCCGGATCCGGTCCACCAGCGGCGCCAACCGGGCGGTCTCGGCTGCCGCGTCGGCCGCCGCCGCGCGCAGGCTCGCCGCCGCGGCCACCACCGCCGGCAGGTTCAGCACCCCCGGGGTACGCCCCGACTCCCGCTCGTCGGCGGGGAACGGCGACTCCCAGCGGGTGCCCTTGCGGACCACCAGCAGCCCGACGCCGGGCGGCCCGCCCCACTTGTGCGCGCTCGCGGTCAGCACCGACCAGCCGGCCGGCAGGGGTGCCCGGCCGACCAGTTGCGCCGCGTCGACGTACAGCGGCACCCCCACCTGCGCGCACGCCTCGGCCGCGGCCGGCACCGGCTGCACCGTGCCCACCTCGTGGCTGGCCCCGATCAGGGCCGCCAGGGCCACCCCGGGCGCGCCCACCGCCGCCGTCCAGGCGGCCAGGTCGAGCCGGCCGAGCCGGTCCACCGGCACGGAGTTCGCCGTCCCGCCGTCGGCCACGTGCCGCTGCGCGGCGTGCAGCACGGCCGAGTGCTCGATCGCGGAGTGCACCAGCGCGCCGCCCACCCGCTGCCGCCCCAGCAGGCCACCCAGCACGGCGGCGTGCGCCGCGGTCGTACCGCTGGGGGTGAAGGAGAGCTCGTCGGCGCGGACGCCGAGGGTCTGCGCGGCGGCCTCGCGGGCGGCGTCGAGGAGCTGCCGTGCCCGGCGGGCCTGGGCGTAGAGCCTGGCGGGGTCGGCCCAACCATCGTCCAGGGCGGCCAGCAGCGCCTGCCGCGCGACGGGATGCAGCGGAGCGGCGGCGGCCGCGTCCAGGTAGACCGGGGATGTGCTCACGAAGGTGACGCTATCGCCTGGGTACGCTCAAGATCCCCCCGATAGGGCGGAGAGTGACCCCAAGACGGTCAGGCCAGTCATGGTCGAGTAATCTGCGACCGTCGGTGACGCCTTTGCCGTCGGTGTTGAGGAACAACCGCCGCGGCGCGCTAGGGAGGCAGGACCAGGTGGTCGCAAGGAGTTCGGAGGTACGGTCGTCGGCCGTACGGCACAGCGCTTCCCAGGGGGCCGGTGGACGCCGGCGGCGTGGTGCTGGTCGACTTGCCGGGCTCGGCCTCGGCGGAGCCGCGCTGCTGGTTCTGCTCACCGGCTGCGACGTCGGCAAGACGTTCGGCGGTTTCGGGTGGCCGCAGGGCGGCATCACTCCGGAGGCGCACCGGATGTACGACCTGTGGATCGCGTCCTGCATCGCGGCGCTCGCGGTCGGCGTGTTCGTCTGGGGCCTGATCTTCTGGTGCGTGATCCGCTACCGGAAGCGGGGCAACGAGCTGCCGGTGCAGACCCGCTACAACCTGCCGATGGAGTTCCTCTACACCATCGCGCCGATCCTCGTGGTCTCCGTGCTCTTCTACTACACGGCGGTCGTGCAGACCGACGTCAACAAGCTCACGAAGAACCCCGACATGACCGTCGAGGTCGTCGCCTTCAAGTGGAACTGGCAGTTCAACTACCGCGACGGCCAGGGCCGCGACGCCAACACCGTCGCCTCGGTCCTCGGCACCAGCGACGTCATCCCGGTGCTGGTCCTGCCGAGCGGTCGGTCGATCCGGTTCGAGGAGCAGAGCCGCGACGTCGTCCACTCCTTCTGGGTGCCGGAGCTGCTGTTCAAGCGGGACGTCTTCCCGGGCAACGTCCGCAACGTCTTCGAGGTCTCCAGCATCGACCAGGAGGGCGCGTTCGTCGGCCGCTGCGCCGAGCTGTGCGGCACCTACCACGCCTTCATGAACTTCGAGATGCGGGTCGTCTCGCCGCAGAAGTTCGACCAGTTCCTCGCGGAGAAGAAGGCCGGCAAGTCGACGCAGGATGCGCTCACGGCGATCGGCGAGAAGCCGTACGCCACGACCACCGAGCCGTTCGACACCCGGCGCACCACGAACAACTTCAACCCGACCGACGCGTCGGCCGGCGCGGGAAGCTGAGGGATCCGGCATGAAGACCGAGTGGCGAATCTTCCTGATCGTGGCGTCGTTCCTCGCCGGCACCGCCGTCCTCTACGGCGCCTGGACGGCCGGCGAGAGCGGCCGGGTCGAGTGGGTCGGCACCGTCGCGCTTGCGCTGTCGTTCCTGCTCTGCTCGATGTGCGGCGGCTTCTTCTGGTTCGTCTCCCGCCGGATCGACCTGCGCCCGGAGGACCGGGCGGACGGTGAGATCGCCGACGGCGCGGGTGAGGTCGGCTTCTTCAGCCCGGGCAGCTACTGGCCGTTCGGCGTGGCCCTGGCCGCGACGATCGCCGGCCTGGGGCTGGTCTTCTGGCAGCTGTGGCTGGTAGGCGTGGGCGCGGTGGCGGTCATCCTCACCGCCTGCGGCCTGCTCTTCGAGTACTACTCCGGCACCCGCCGGACCGCCGAACACTGATCTGACGGCTGCGCCGAAAAGGCCCGCGCCCCGGTTGGGGGACGCGGGCCTTTCGCATGCGTGCGGCCGGCGTGTTCGGTCAGAGCGAGCGGCCGACCTCAAGCCACCGGTCCAGGACGCCGGCGGCGGCCCCGGAGTCGATCGACTCGGCCGCCCGGGCCAGGCCGGCCCGCAGCGCCTCGTGCAGGTCGCCGTCGAGCGGGCCCTGGGTGGCCAGGGCCACCGCGGCGTTCACCAGCACCGCGTCCCGGACCGGACCGGTCTCGCCGGCCAGCAGCCGTCGGGCCACGCCGGCGTTGTATTCCGCATCGCCGCCCCGCAGATCGGCCAGGGTGGACCGGCGTACGCCGAGCTCCACCGCGTCCAGCAGCGCCTCCCGGACGGTGCCCTGCTGGGCCACCCACACCCGGGTCGGCGCTGCGGTACTGAACTCGTCCAGCCCGTCCTCGCCGCGCATCACGACCACCGAGTCCCCGCGGGCGGCGAACACGGCCGCCATCACCGGCGCCATCCGCTGGTCGAAGCAGCCGACCGCGCCGGCCCGGGGGCGGGCCGGGTTGGTCAGCGGGCCGAGGAAGTTGAAGAAGGTGGGTACGCCGACCTCCCGGCGGACCGGGCCGGCGTGGCGCATCCCCGGGTGGAAGCGGGCCGCGAAGCAGAACCCGATGCCGGCCTCGGTGACGCACCGGGCCACCTGCTCGGGGGTCAGGTCCAGCGGCACGCCGAGGTATTCCAGCAGGTCGGCGGTGCCGCACGAGGAGGAGGCGGCGCGGTTGCCGTGCTTGACCACCCGGACGCCGGCCCCGGCCGCCACGAGCGCGGTCATCGTGGAGATGTTGACCGTGTGCGCGAGGTCACCGCCGGTGCCGACCACGTCCAGCGCGGTGGCCCGGATCTCCTCGGGAAGCTCGACCTCGACGGACCGGCCGAGCATCGCCTCCACCAGGCCGGCCAGCTCGGCCGGGGTCTCGCCCTTGGCGCGCAGCGCCACCGCGAAGCCGGCCACCTGCGCCGGGCTGGCCGAGCCGGTCATGATCTCGTCCATCGCCCAGGCGGTGTCGGCGGTGGAGAGTTCCTCGTTGCGCAGCAGCGCGTTGAGCAACAGCGGCCAGGTCCGTTCGCCCATGGTGGGCCTCCTGAGCGGGGCGTGGAGAGCGGGTGTGGCGGCCGGCATCCGGTCCGGAGTGCCGCCTGGCGGCGCCACGGCCACGCTGCCGTGGCGCCGAGTGGGTCGACTCAGGCCGCGACGTGCGTACGCCGCAGCAGCTCGGCGACGGTGGTGCCGGCGGTCACCGGGTCGAGCGGGTGGGTCAGCGTGGCGTCGACCTCGGCGTACGCGGCCAGCCAGCGGTCGGCGGCGCGGGCGAGCACCACGCAGGTCAGCGGGGCGTCGTCCCGGTCGTCCTTGATCTGGCGGGCGATGCCGATGCCGCCGCCCGGGGTCGCCTCGCCGTCGAGCAGGAGCAGGTCGATCTCGTAGTCGTCGACCAGCCGGACGCACTCGGCGTAGCCGGAGGCCTCGACGAACTCGATCGCGAGCCCGGGCGCGGGCCGGGTGCCGACGGCGAGTCGCATCCGGTCGCGGACCTCCGGGTCGTCGCTGTAGAGCAGGACGGTGCAAAGACGATCACTCATGCCGGCTGGCTCCCACTTCGTAGCTGCCCGCTGATCGTAGCGGTCGTCACATCCGGGCGGACGGCCCGCCCTGGCGTACCCGTCGACGGCTCCAGGTCGCGGCGCGGCGTCAGACGCGCCGAGCTGGAGTTGTCGCAGGGGAGCTCAGCCGGCGGCCTCGGCGGCGGCCCGCTCGCGCGCCTCCTGGCGGTCCAGCTCGCGGTCCAGCCGGCGGGCCTCCCGTTCGGACTGTTTGATCCACTGGACGACCAGCACGGCCAGCATGGTGACGCTGACGAACTCACCGCCGGCCCAGAGCACGCCGCCGGCCACCACCTGGTCGTTCCACGGGTCCGACCAGCTCAGCTGCAACGACGGGTACCAGTCGCCGCCGAGCAGCGTCGTGCTCTGCATGATGGTGAGCCCGAGCACGGTGTGGAATGGCACGGAGAGCAGCATCAGCAGGGCCCGGGCCGGGTACGGCCAGCGCCCGGGCAGCGGGTCCAGGCCGAGCAGCGGCCAGAAGAACACGCAGCCGGTCATGATGAAGTGCGCGTGGGTCAGCTCGTGCGCCCACTCGTGCTGCAGCGTGTAGTGGTAGAGGTCGGTGAAGTAGAGCGCGAACGGGTTCACCACGAAGATGGCGAACGCGACCAGCGGGAAGCTGTAGATCCGGGCGATCCGGCTGTGCACGATCGCCAGCAGCCGCTTGCGGGGTCGCACCGGGAGGGTGCGCAGGGCGAGCGTCACCGGGGCGCCCAGCGCCAGGAAGATCGGCGAGATCATGGACAGCACCATGTGCTGCACCATGTGCACCGACAGCACGGTGGTGTCGTACGTGCCCAGCCCGCTGAGGGTGACCGCCGCGATGCCGCCCAGGCCGGGGCCGAGGAAGCAGACCGTCCGGAGCGCCGGCCAGTGGTCGCCGCGCAGCCGCAGCCGGTACACGCCGTACAGGTAGAGGCCGGCGGCGAGGAGAATGCCGAGGGCGAGCCAGCTGTTCAGCCGGGCCTCGGTGAGGATCCGCGCGACGGTGAACGGCGGCAGGGCGGCCTCGCCGCCCGCCGCCAGGAGCGCCGGAGCGACTCGTGGCGGAGCGACCGAGGTAGCAACGAAGATCGGATCGACGTGCAGCACGCTTTTCAGGGTAGGTCAGGCGAAGCGGACGACCCCGATCGGGCCACTGTCGGCGCAGGTTTGCCACCCCGCTGATCGTCGTTCCCGGTCAAGGGCAATAATGACCGCGTGACTGCGGCCCCAGCCATTGACAAGAGCCGGATCCACTCCCTGACCCGACCAAACATGGTCAGCGTGGGGACGATCGTCTGGCTCTCCAGCGAACTCATGTTCTTCGCGGCGTTGTTCGCGATGTACTTCTCGATCCGCGCGGCGGCGCCGGAGCAGTGGGAGAAGCACACCGAGGTCCTCAACATCCCCTACGCGACCACCTTCACGGTGATCCTGGTGTTGTCCTCGGTGACCTGCCAGCTCGGTGTCTTCGCGGCCGAGAAGGGCGACGTCCACGCCCTCCGCAGGTGGTTCACGATCACCTTCGTGATGGGCCTGATCTTCGTGCTCGGCCAGGCGAACGAGTATCGCAACCTGGTCCACGAGGGTGTGAAGATCAACGGAGACGGGTACGGGTCGATGTTCTACCTGACCACCGGCTTCCACGGTCTGCACGTGTCCGGCGGTCTGGTGGCCTTCATCATCTTCATGATCCGCACCACCATGGGCCGGTTCACCCCGGCGCAGGCCACGTCGGCGATCGTCGTGTCGTACTACTGGCACTTCGTCGACGTCGTGTGGATCGGGCTCTACGCCATGATCTACTGGCTCCAGTGATCTTGGCGCGTCACACATCGCGCCGCTGCTCCGTCCCCTGAGACAAGGTCCAACCGGTTAAGGACACAGGTCATGACTTCTGACAACGACCGCCGACGCGGTCTGCTCGCGCGGTTGCGCGGGCGGCCCGTAGCGCGCAGCAGGGGCCGCCGCCGGCTGGGTGCCGCGGTCCGGCTGGCCGCCGCGCTGATGCTGGCCGGCGGCGCCTACACCGCCTTCGCCCCTGGCGTGCAGGCGCAGGACACGCCGCCCCTCAGCGCCGCCGCCAACGAGGGCAAGGCGCTGTTCGACGTGAGCTGTGTGACCTGCCACGGTCTCAACGGCCAGGGCGTCGTGGACCGTGGTCCGAGCCTGGTCGGTGTCGGTTCGGCCGCAGTCGAGTTCCAGGTCGGCACCGGCCGGATGCCGATGGTCCGGCAGGAGGCCCAGGCCCCGCGGAAGTACCCGCAGTTCACCGACGAGCAGGTGCGCCAGCTCGGCCAATACATCCAGGAGCTCGGCGGCGGCCCGCAGGTCCCCGCGGGCAACAACCTGCACCAGAACGGCGACGTGGCCACCGGCGGCGAGCTGTTCCGGATCAACTGCTCGCAGTGCCACGCCTTCACCGGCGGCGGCGGCGCCCTCTCCTCGGGCAAGTACGCGCCGAGCCTGATGCCATCCAGCGACCGGCAGATCTACGCCGCGATGCTGAGCGGCCCGCAGAACATGCCGGTGTTCGGCGACAACCAGATCTCTCCGCAGGAGAAGGCCGACATCATCGCCTACATCCAGGAGTCCCTGAAGGGCACCCAGGACCAGGGCGGTTTCAACCTGGGCCGGTACGGCCCGTCGACCGAGGGTGTCGCGATCTTCCTGGTCGGCATCGTCGCGCTGGTCTTCGCGAGCCTGTGGATTGCGGGCAAGTCGTGACCGAGCAGACCATTCGTTTCAGTGCTGCGGCGTCGACCCCCGGCGCTGCCCGTAGCGAGGTGACGGCATGAGCACCCTGCACCAGGCCCCGCAGGGTCGGGAGCCGCTCGACGTGAACGACCCCGGGCTCTCCCGGTTCGACGTCCTCAAGGAGGGCTTGCGGCGGGACGACATCGAGATCGTCCACTACGAGCCGCAGGTGGTCCCGGGCAGCAAGGCGGAGCGCCGGCTGACCCGTACGGTCGCCACGATGTTCCTGTTGACCGGCGTGGCCGGCACCGCGTTCATGCTCGTCTACATCCTGTGGCCGTGGCGGTGGGAGGCGGGCCGCGGCGGCGACAAGTACTTCACCCCGCTGCTCGGCGTGACCCTCGGCATCGCGCTGCTCGGCATCGGCTTCGGCATCCTCACCTGGGGCAAGAAGCTGCTGCCCAAGGAGGTCTCGATCCAGGACCGGCACGACCAGCCGAGCTCCTCGGAGGACCGCCGGATCACCGGCGAGACGATGCTCTACATGGCCGACGAGATGGGCGTCCGGCGCCGGCCGCTGCTCGGCATCTCGTTGCTCGCCGGGCTCGCGCCGGTCGGCGTGGTGGCCGTGACGCCGCTGATCGGTGGCCTGATCAAGAACCCGCACACGAACAACCAGTATTTCACCACCGGGTTCAAGCCGGCCGAGGGCGGCAAGAAGATTCGGCTGATCCGCGAGGACGGCCGGCCGATCCGCCCGGCCGATGTCAGCGTGGGTGGTCAGCTCACCGTGTTCCCGGGCGTCGACGGCGGCGTCAGCAACCGGTACGCCGACTCACCGACCCTGCTGATCCACCTCCGCGACGAGGACGCGCAGAAGTCGCGTGCCGCCAACGCCAGCATCGACCACGGCGACTACATGTGGGGCAACTTCGCGGCGTTCTCCAAGATCTGCACGCATGCCGGCTGCCCGGCGAGCCTCTACGAGCAGCAGACCAACCGACTGCTCTGCCCCTGCCACCAGTCGCAGTTCCTCATCACCCGCAACGCTGAGCCGGTCTTCGGCCCGGCGAACCGGCGGCTGCCGCAGTTGCCGATCGAGGTGGACGAGGAAGGCTTCTTCGTGGCGAAGTCCGACTACACCGAAACCATCGGTCCCGACTTCTGGGAGCGGCCATGAAGCGCCGAAAGTTTGACGCAGCAGCGCTGCCGGGCAAGACCGCCGGGGCCCTGGACGACCGCTTCCAGGCGGCCACTCCGCTGCGTAAGCTGCTGAACAAGGTCTTCCCCGACCACTGGTCCTTCCTGCTCGGCGAGATCGCGCTCTTCTCGTTCATCGTGCTGTTGCTGACCGGTGTCTACCTGACCTTCTGGTTCAACCCGTCGATGGCCGAGGTCACCTACAACGGCAGCTACGCCCCGCTGCGGGGCACCCCGATGTCGGCCGCGTACGAATCCAGCCTGGACCTCTCGTTCGATGTCCGGGGTGGTCTGATCATGCGGCAGATGCACCACTGGTCGGCCCTGCTGTTCATGGCCGCCATCGTGGTGCACATGCTGCGGGTGTTCTTCACCGGCGCGTTCCGCAAGCCGCGCGAGACCAACTGGATCATCGGCTCGCTGCTGTTCTGGGTGGGCTTCCTGGCCGGCTTCACCGGCTACTCGCTGCCGGACGACGGCCTGTCCGGCACCGGTCTGCGGATCGCCTCCGGCATCATGCTGTCGATCCCGGTGATCGGCTCGTGGGTCACCACGGCCGTCTTCGGCGGGGAGTTCCCGGGCACCATCATCATCAGCCGGTTCTTCATCGCCCACGTGCTGCTCATCCCGGGTCTGCTGGTGGCACTGATCAGCGCCCACCTGGGCCTGGTCTTCAAGCAGAAGCACACCCAGTGGCCCGGCCCCGGCCGGACCAACGAGAACGTGGTCGGCGAGCGGATGTTCCCGCGCTACGCGATCAAGCAGGGCGGCTTCTTCATGGTCGTCTTCGGCGTGATCGCGCTGATGGGTGGCCTGTTCCAGATCAACCCGATCTGGTACTTCGGCCCGTACGAGGCCTGGGTGGTCTCCGCGGCCAGCCAGCCCGACTGGTACGTCATGTTCCTCGACGGCTCGACCCGCCTCATGCCCGGCTGGGAGATCTTCATCCCGATCGGCAACGGGTACGTCATCCCGCCGCTGTTCTGGCCGACGGTCGTGCTCCCCGGCGTGCTGGTGGGTCTGTCGACGCTGTACCCGTTCCTGGAGGCCCGCCGCCTGAAGGACAACCGCCACCACAACCTGCTCCAGCGGCCCCGGGACGTTCCGGCCCGGACCGCGCTGGGCATGATGGCGCTGGCGTTCTTCATCGTGCTGACCCTCTCCGGCGGCAACGACGTCATCGCCGACAAGTTCCACATCAGTTTGAACGCGATGACCTGGGCGGGCCGGGTCGGCCTGCTGGTCCTGCCGCCGCTGGCCTACTACGTCACCTACCGCATCTGCCTCGGTCTGCAGCAGCACGACCGGGAGGTGCTGGCCCACGGCGTGGAGACCGGCATCATCAAGCGGCTGCCGGACGGCCGGTTCGTCGAGGTGCACCAGCCGCTCAGCGCGGCCGAGGGCCACGAGGAGCACGCCGGCCTGGACTACGTCGGCTGGGTCGTACCGAAGAAGATGAACCGGCTCGGTGCCCTCGGCCCGGCGGTCCGGGGCTTCTTCTACCCGATCGAGAAGCCGGCCGAGGCGCCGGTCTCGCCGGGACACCCGCCGGTCGAGCCCCGGCCGGAACGCGAGGAGATCGGCAGCGGCGAGAGCCGTCGCTGACCTGCCCCAGCAGCACTGATCGTGGCGTCCGCCGGTTTTCCGGCGGGCGCCACGGCCGTTTCCACGCCGTCCGTCCCGTCCCGCCCGCCGCGTGCCCCGTGCTTCCGCTCCGCTGCCCCGCCACCCCCCGACCCCGGACGGGTGGATTCGCAGGAATAACCCCGGTCAGCCGGGTATCCGTGCGGTCCAACGAAAAAGGGGGGGACAGATGTTGGGTATCAAACGCCTCGGACTCCTGGCCGCCATGGTGGTGGTCGGGGTGGCGCCCGCCGCGGCGGCGCAGGCCGCGGCGCAGCCGTCGACGCAGGACACCCAGTACCTGCAGGCGCTGCATCAGGTCAACCTGGCCCAGATCACCATGGGCAACCTGGCCCAGCAGAAGGGCCAGAACACCGAGGTCAAGGACCTGGGCAAGCAGTTCGTGACGGACCACACCCAGCTGGACGACTCGGTGAAGTCCACCGCGTCGCAGCTGAACGTCCAGCTGCCGAACAGCCCGACCGCGGACCAGCAGAAGGTCATCGATCAGCTGAACGGCCTCAGCGGGGCCGAGTTCGACAAGGCGTGGGTGACCGCCGAGCTGGCGGCCGTCGTCCAGGCCATCCAGGCCACCCAGACCGAGATCTCGCAGGGCTCCGAACAGTCGGTGATCACGCTGGCCCAGGACGCGCTGCCGGTGCTCCAGGCGCACCTCGACGCGTTGGAGTCGCTGGCCCAGACCCTCGGCGTCCCGGTCCCGCAGGCCAGCGCCAGCAGCGGCACGCCCGGCCCGGGCGGCACCTCGACGCCGGCTCCGGGCGGCACCGAATCCCCGGCTCCGGGCGGCACCGAGACCCCGGCTCCGGGCACCACCGAGACGCCGGCTCCGGGCACCACCGAGACCCCGGCACCGAGCCAGAGCTGACCCGTACGACTGATGGTGGCCGGTCCGCCCCCGCTGGGGGTGGGCCGGCCACCACGCGTACGGGGGTCAGTCGGCGCTGGCCAGCCCGATCGCGAACGCCTCCTCCAGGTCGTGCTGCGAGTACGCCCGGAACGCGATGTGCGACTCGGTGTTGATCACGCCGGGGACCTTGGAGATGTGGCCCGCGATGACCTGGGCGATCTGCTCGAACTCGCGGACCCGGACCATCGCGATCAGGTCGACGTGACCGGCCACCGAGTAGACCTCGCTGACGCCGGGCAGGTTGGCCAGGGTTTCTGCCACCTCGGGGATGGAGTCGGTGGCGCAGTCGATCAGCACGATCGCGGTGATCACGGGACATTTCTCCGTTCGTCGACGTCGTCGCCCATGCTAGGCGCTCGTCGGGTCACCCCGTCCCCGGCTCCGCCGATCCGGCGGCCGGGACGGTCAGTCCGCCCCCGGCGCGGATCGCATCGGCGAGCCGCTCGTCCGCCCGGACGGTCGCGCCGGGCCAGACCACGGCGCGGACGACCTCGCCCCGGACGGTCGCCCCCGGGCCGATCACCGCCCGGTGCACCCGGCCGGAGACCGTGGCGGACGGGGCGACAAGGCTGTCGTCGCCGGCCACGTGCAGGTTTGCCGCCAGGTAGTCGACCGGGGTGCCGGTGTCGTAGAAGGCGCCCCGGTAGGGCACCACCTCCAGCGCACCGGCCGCCTCCGCCGGCCGCCACACCGCAGCGACGAGGTCGCCGAAGGCCGCCGGTAGGCCCCGGACCAGCCGCCAGGGCAGCAGCGAGAACCCGACGAACCGGTGGCCGCTGAAGGTCCCCGGGGCCGCCGGGTCGTCGGCCGGCTGGCCGAGCAGGCGTACGGTCCACCCGTCCCAGCCGTTCAGCAGCGCCGCGACGTCCGGCCCGGGCGGGGCCTCCGGATCGGCCAGGTACGCGTCGGCGTTGCCGACCAGCACGCCCCGCCCGGCGACCCAGTCCCGCAGGTTGCCCAGCCCGCCCGCGGTGCCGAGCGGGTCGCCCGGCTCGACCGACCGGTGGGCCCGGGCCCCGACGTGCGCCACCACCAGGTCGCCCAGGTAGCAGGCGTTCACCGCGACGCGCTCCGGACCGGCCAGACCGAGCCCGGCCAACCGGTCCAGGGCCCGGTCCAGCAGCGGCACGTTGCCCACCGGGCAGAGTGCCTTGGGCAGCCGCTCGGTGAGCGGCCGCAGCCGAGTGCCCTCGCCCGCGGCGAGCACCACCGCGCAGACGTCCACCGCGGTCCGCCAGCCGGCACCGGCCGCGTCGGTCGGGCGCCCGGCGGGGTCGGTCGGGCACCTGGCGGGACCGGCACCGGCCGACGGGCCGGTGGGGCCGGTACGCGGCCCGGTCACGTGGCCGGTGGCACCGCTCGCGGCACCTCGCCGGTACGCGGGCCGATGCCGTAGTGACCGAGCAGGTTGGCGGTGGCCCGGCTCAGTCGGGGCAGGTCGTCCAGCGGGTGCCAGGCCGCCTCGAAGACCTCGGCGCCGTCCACGGTCAGCTCGGTGGTCGAGGCCGGCACCTCGGTCTCGAAGACCACGTCCACCCAGCCCTTGTCGTGCACCAGCGCGTTGGGCACGGCCGGCCGGAGCCGGTCGGGGGAGAGCCGGATGCCGGACTCCTCGTGCAGCTCGCGGGCCGCGCCGACCACCGGCGCCTCGCCGCGTTGCAGCAGCCCGGCCGGCAGGGACCAGCTGTAGCCGGGCGGCTGGCGCAGCAGCAGGATCCGCCCCGCGTCCTCGGTGTCCCGGACCAGGGTGACCGCGCCGACGATGTACTTCGGCACGGTCAGGCGGACCAGCCGGCGTCGCAGCGGGACGGGCAGGCGGTAGAAGAGCTGATAGCCGAGGGCCCGTCCGGTGGCACGCGCGCGGGGGAGCATGCCTTCAGGCTAGTGCTTTGATCGATCGGTCGGACGGATGGCCTTCCTACTTCCGGTGATCGACAAGGTCGATCAGTTGGCGGACCACCGCGTCCGGCTCGACGGCCCGGTCGAAGACCGCCACCAGCAGGGTCTCCAGGTCGGGGTAGCCCAGTTCCTCGGAGAGCCGCAGCAGGGGCAGGTCGCTGGCCAGGCCCCGGCTGTGCTTGCGCAGTGCGAGGCCGATGGTGGCCCGGCCGAGGCGTACCTTGTCGGCGATCGAGATGCCCGGCTCGGTGTGCTCGGCGAACCAGCGGTTGATCTGCATCTGGGCGTGCGGCGACTTGACGAAGCCCAGCCACTCCCGACGCGGCCCGCGCGGCGCGACGGCGGCCTCGAAGCCGCTCTCCGCGTCGCTCTCGGTGAAGATCTCCACCACGTCGCCCTCCTCCAGTTCGGAGGAGAGCGGCGCCAGTCGCCCGTTGATCCGGGCGGCGAGGCAGTGGTCGCCCCGCTCGGTGCCCAGCTCGTACGCCAGATCGACCGGGGTCGCGCCGGCCGGGAGGAGGATCTGCCGCCCGTCGGCGACCACCTGGATCTGCGCCTCCGCCAGGTCGCAGCGCAGCGATGCCATGAACTGGGTCGGGTCGACCGTCTCCTGCTCCCAGTCGAGCACCCGGCGCAGCCAGGCCAGCTCGTCCGCCCGGTCGGCGGCCCGCCCGGCGGCGCGCGGGAAGCGGTAGTGGGCGGCGATGCCGTACTCGGCGGACCGGTGCATCTCCTGGGTGCGGATGAGCACCTCCACCGTGCGGTTCTGCGGCCCGCAGACGCTGGTGTGCAGCGACCGGTAGAGGTTGTTCTTGGGGGAGGCGATGAAGTCCTTGAAGCGGCCCGGCACCGGCCGCCACAGCCCGTGCACCGCCCCGAGCGCGGCGTAGCAGTCGGTGGCGGGGCCGTCCACCACGATCGCGATGCGGGGCAGGTCGAACGGCGTGGCGTGGCCGCCCGCCACGGTGTCCTTCCAGATCGAGTAGAGGTGCCGAGGCCGGGGGGAGACCTCGGCGTCGACCCGGCTGCGGCGCAGCGCCACCCTGGCCTTGGCCACCACACCGGCGAGGTAGGCGTCCCACCCGGGCCGGTCGTGCACGTGCCGGGCGATCCGGGCGTGCTCCTCGGGGTGCAGGTGCAGCAGCACCACGTCGTCCAGATCGCGTTTGAGGGTCTGGATGCCCAGTCGGTCGCAGAGCGGGACGAGCACCTCCTCGGTCTTGCGCGCGATCCGCTCCCGGGAGGCGGCGGAGCGTACGCCGAGGGTGCGCATGTTGTGCAGTCGGTCGGCCAGCTTGATGATCAGCACCCGGACGTCCTTGCCGGCCGCGACGATCATCTTGCGGTTGGTCTCCGCCTCGGCCGCCTTGCCGTAGAACGCCTTGTCGAACTTGGTCACCCCGTCGACCAGGTGGGCCACCTCGCGGCCGAAGTCCTCCTGGAGCGCCTGCAGGGTGTAGCGGGTGTCCTCCACGGTGTCGTGCAGCAGCGCTGCGACCAGGGTGGTGGTGTCCATGCCGAGGTCCGCGCAGATCTGGGCGACGGCGAGGGGGTGGGTGATGTACGGCTCGCCACTCTTGCGGAACTGGCCGCGGTGCATGTTCTCGGCGATCGTGTACGCCCGCCGCAGCACGGAGGCGTCGGCGTTGGCGTGGCTGCCGCGGTGGGCGCGGGCCAGCGCGCTGACCGGGTCGGTGTCGGTGGTGGGCCAGGTGAGCAAAGAGCGCAGCCGGCGGGTCAGCGGCAGGTCGCCGGGCTGGGTGGGCAGGGCACCGCCCAGAGCGGCGCCGTGTCCGGCGTCGACGTCCACCTGGGACACCTCCTCACCCCGGCCCCGGGCCGCCGCGTCGGACGACCGGGAGCAGGCCCGCGAAACGGGCAGGACTGCACTCTCTTAACAGACTAAAGGAGTCGACGTAGTCCGATCGGGCACTTGGTCATGGGCGTTCGGCTGAGACTTGGGGGGAACTCCCGTTTTCGGCCTTGCTCAGCAGGGCCCGGAACCGGCCCGCGCCGGTGGCCGGTGACGCCCAACCGGAGGAGGTCTCCAGCAATCGGGTCTCCGGTCGCTCCAACCACGACAGGATGCGCTCGGTCTCCTCGGCGGAGGCCGCCGGGACCGGGCCGTGACCGGGCAGCACGGTCTCGGCGGTGGCCCGGATCGCGTTCAACGTCGGCCGTGGATGGACGCCGGGTGGGGAGACGCCGGCGCCGGCCAGCCGGCCGTGCCGGACCAGGGCCAGCTCCCAGCCACCGCGGGCGTGCGGGCGGGCGGCGGCCAGCTCCTCGATGCGGGTCAGCGCGACCAGACGCTGCATCCGGACCGTCGCGCGCAGCACCGCGGCCAGCCGGCCCCGCACCGCCGCGGCCTCCTCGTAGCGCTGCGCGTGGGAGAGCCCCTCGATCCGGGCGAGCAGGGCGTCCACCACCACCTTCGGGTCGTCGGTGGTGGCGGTGCGGAACGGGGCGGCGGCGCGGTGGTCGTACTCCTCGGGGGTGATCCGGTGCTCGCAGGGCGCCGGGCAGCGACCCAGCTCGGCCAGCGCGCAGGCCGGCATGGTGGTGCGCCGGGAGAGCCGGTGCGTGCACTGGCGCAGCGGCACCGCGTCGTGGAAGCCGGCGGCGGCCAGCTCGGCGGCCTGCCGGGAGCGGAACGGGCCGAGGTAGGAGGTGTCGGTCGGGGCCAGGTCGCGCACGATCGACAACCGGGGGTACGCCTCGGCGGTGAGCTTCAGCCAGACCTGGCGTTCCGGATACTTGGAGCGCCGGTTGTACGGCGGCGCGTGCGCGGCGATCAGCCGCAGCTCGCGGACCTCCGCCTCCAGCGAGTGGGCGCACTCGACGGCCTCGACCCGCTCGGCGGCGGCCAGCATCTCGGAGATCCGGGCCCGCTTCTCGCCAGCGGTGAAGTAGCTGCGGACCCGGGTGGCGATGTCGCCGGAGGTGCCGACGTAGAGCGGCCGATCGTCGGCCGCCCGGAAGATGTAGACACCGGGCACCTTTGGCAGCCCGTCGGCGAGGTGCCGCTTGCGGCGCTGGGTGGGGGTGACCGCCCGGGCGAACTCGATCGCCTCGCCGACGGTGTCCACCCGGTGCCCGCCGAGCCGGCCGATCAGCCCGTGCAGCACGTCGACGGTGGCCTTCGCGTCGTCCAACGCCCGGTGGGTGGGCTGGGTGGCGGTGCGGAAGTAGGCGGCCAGGGTGCTCAGCTTGCGGTTGGGCACCTCGTCGCGGGTGAGCACCCGGCGGGCCAGCGCCGCGGTGTCCAGCACCCGCGGGTTGGGCCAGCGGTAGCCGTGTTTCGCGCAGGCGGCCTTGAGGAAGCCCACGTCGTACGGGGCGTTGTGGGCGACCAGCACGGCGTCGGCGATGAACTCCAGGAAGCTCGGCAGCACCTGCTCGATCGGCGGGGCGGGGATCAGCATGGCCTGGCTGATGCCGGTCAGCACGGTGATGAACGGCGGGATCGGCTCGCCCGGGTTGACCAGGGTGGCGAGCACGCCCAGCTCCTCGCCGCCGCGCACCTTCACCGCGCCGATCTCGGTGATCCCGCCGCCGTCCGGCGCGCCGCCGGTGGTCTCCAGGTCGACCACCACGAAGGTGGTCGCGTAGAGCGGCAGCGCGGGGTCGACCCCCGTGCCCGCCGCCCGGTCCAGACCGGCCAGCGCCTCCTGGACGTACACCCCTCGCGTCACCCGCGGCACGTTAACGGCCGGGTCCGACACTCCCGTACCACCTGTCCCAGCCGTTATCACGGGCTTAGGATGAGAGATCGGCTCACTCACCGGGCGGTGGGCCCGTCTGCGGTGGGAGACTTGCCACATGCCGCTCCCCGAGCCGTACGACGACCACCTCCCCGAGGAGGAGCCGGTGGCCGCCGTGCACGACGCCGGTGAGAGCCAGCCGGACCCGGACGCTGCCGGCGCGCCGATCGCCGCCGGCGGGTCGGCTGCGCCCGAGCCCGAGCCGGTCCTGCCCGAGCCGGTCCGGCAGCGGATCGTGGCGCTCACCGCCGCCGTGCTGCCCGGGCTGCCCGTCGACGAGGTGCCCGTCCCGCTGCGCCGGGTCGCCAAGTTCGCCCCCAACCGGCGCGCCCGGCTGGGTGCCCCGGCCATCGCCGCCCAGCTCACCGCCGACCCGCTGTTCCGGCAGCGGATCACCGCGCGGGTGCTGGCCGACGCCGGTGACCTGGGCGCGGCCGTCGTGGCGGGGACCGCCCCGGCCGCCGCCGACCCGGTCGAGGTGGCCGCCCTGGCGTACCTGACCCGGCCGCGAGGCTGGCGGGAGCTGATCGAGGCCAGCGGCGCCGCGGTGCGCGCGGAGGCGGAGACCGCGGTGGTGGCCGAGCTGGTCCGGGAGGCCGAGCAGCGGGCCACCCGGGCCGAGCACGACCGGGCGGTGGCCCGGGTCGAGGCGGAGAAGCTGCGCGACGAGCTCGCCCGGGTGCGGGAGGAGCTGGGCCAGCTTCGCGAGGAGGGCCGGCAGCTCACCCGTACGCTGCGGGAGACCCAGGCCCGGGAGCGCAAGGCCACCGAGCTGCTGTCCACCGAGCGGGGCCGGGTTGCCCGGGCGACGGCCGACGCGGACGCCGAGCTGCGCCGCGTTCGGGCCCGGCTGGCCGAGGCGGAGTCGACCGCGGGAATGGCGCGGGCCGCCGCCAAGGAGGCCCGCTCGGTCGACGACGCGCGGCTGTGGCTGCTGCTGGAGACCATCGGCCAGGCGGCGGTCGGGCTGCGCCGCGAGCTGGCGCTCGACCCGGTGGAGAAGCTGCCCGCCGACTTCGTCGCCGACGCCTTCGCCGACCAGTCGGCGGCCACCCCGGCCGGCGCGGCCGCCCGCGCCCGCGACACCGACGACCCGGCCCGGCTGGACCAGTTGCTCGCCCTCCCCAAGGCGCACCTGGTGGTCGACGGCTACAACGTCACCAAGCGTGGCTTCGGCGAGATGTCGCTGGAGCAGCAGCGCAAACGGCTGATCAGCGGGCTGGGCGGGATCGCCGCGCAGACCGGCGACGAGATCACCGTCGTCTTCGACGGCGCCGAGCGGATCCACGGGCTGCCGCCCACGCCGCGTGGGGTGCGGGTGCTCTTCAGCCGCAAGGGGGAGACCGCGGACGAGTTGATCCGCCGGCTGGTCCGCGCCGAGCCGTCGGGCCGGACGGTCGTGGTGGTCTCCTCCGATCGTGAGGTCGCCGAAGGCGTACGCCGACACGGCGCGTACCCGCTCGGCGCCGACTCGCTGCTGCGCCGGCTGTCCCGCTCCTGATGCGCGATGTTCGGGCGCGGGCACCGATCCGGCGGCCCGCGCCGGAACTTAGGATGAGCGCTCACGGCGGGAGGAGCGGCGGCATGACGTGGGCAGGGCGCGACGACGGGGCACGAGGGTGAGTCCGCGGGGCTGGGCCGTGCTCACGCTGGCCGGGCTGGCCGTCGCGCTGGTCGTCGCCGGGGCGTTGCTGATCCCGTGGGGCCGGCCGCCGGCGCCCCGGGCCGACCAGCTCGCCGCGCTGCGGGCCCTGCCGGTCGACCAGGTGGCCCGGGGCCGGGCGTTCCAGGCCGCGCTGCGTCCCGGCGGGTACGCGTCGCTGGCCGTCGGCCTGCTGATCGCACTCGCGCTCGGGCTGAGCCCGCTCGGCAGCCGCCTGGTGGAGCTGGCCGGCCGCCCGTTCGGCGGGCACTGGGCCGCCCAGGCGGTGCTCGGCGGGCTGGCCGTGATGCTCCTCGTCGACCTGCTCACCCTGCCCTTCTCCGCCTGGCGACACACCGTGCTGGCCCGCTACGGGTTGAGCACCCAGGGTTGGGGCGGCTGGGCGGTGGACCTGGTCAAGTCGTACGCGGTCACCGCGGTCATCGGCGCGCTGGTCCTGCTCGCCTTCTACTCGGTGGTCCGGCTCGCCCCCCGCTGGTGGTGGGCGTTCGGCGCGGCCGGCGCCGCCGGGCTGGTGGTGCTGCTGTCGTTCGTGCTGCCGGTGCTGGTGGAGCCGGTGTTCAACCGGTTCACCCCGATGGAGCCCGGCCCGCTGCGCACCGAGCTGATGAGCATGGCCGCCCGGGACGGGGTGCCGGTCCGCGACGTGCTGGTCGCCGACGCCTCCCGGCGCACCCGCGCGGTCAACGCGTACGTCTCCGGGCTGGGACCCACCCGGCGGGTGGTGGTCTACGACACCCTGCTGCGCGAGGCCACCCCCGAGGAGGTGACCAGCGTGGTCGCCCACGAGCTGGGGCACGCGAAGGACCACGACGTCTGGGTCGGCACCCTGGTCGGGGCGCTCGGCGCCGCCGCCGCGGTGGTGGCGCTCTATCTGGTCGGTTCCTGGCCGCCGTTGCTGCGGCTGGCGGGGGTCGACTCGATCGCCCAGCCTCGGGCGTTTCCGCTGCTCATCGCGCTGATCACCGTGGCCGGTCTGGTGGCTACCCCGGCGCAGGCGCTGATGTCCCGGCGGGTGGAGGCCCGGGCTGACGCGCACGCGCTGGCGCTCACCGGCGACCCGGCCACCTTCGAGGCGATGCAGCGCCGCCTGGCCGGGGTCAACCTGGCCGACCCCGATCCGCCGCGCTGGGAGTACCTCTGGTCGGCGTCCCACCCGTCCACCGTCGAGCGGATGGCCGCCGCCCGCGCCTACGCCAGGGAGATCGGCAGATGAGCCGGACCTTGCTGATCACCAACGACTTTCCGCCCCGCCCCGGGGGCATCCAGTCCTTCGTGCACAATCTCGCCGTGCGCCAGCCGCCCGGCTCGGTGGTGGTATACGCGTCGAGCTGGCGGGGCGCCGCGAAGTTCGATGCCGACCAGCCCTTCGAGGTGATCCGGGAACGCACCAAGGTGCTGCTGCCCACCCCGCTGATCGCCCGTCGCGCCGCCAAGCTGGCCCGGGCGTACGACTGTGACACCGTGTGGTTCGGCGCGGCGGCCCCGCTGGGTCTGCTCGCGGCGGGGCTGCGCCGGCGGGCCGGCATCCGGCGGGCGGTGGCGCTGACCCACGGGCACGAGGTTGGCTGGGCCGCGCTGCCCGGCGCGCGGGCGGCGCTGCGCCGGATCGGCCGGGGCGTGGACGTCACCACCTACCTGGGGGAATACACCCGCAGCCGGCTGGCCCGGGTGCTGGACGGGGTGACCGAGCTGCGCCGGCTCGCGCCGGGCGTCGACGTGGAGACCTACCACCCGGAGGTGAACGGGGAGCGGGTGCGGCTGCGGCTGGGCCTGGCCGACCGGCCGGTCGTGGTGTGCGTTTCGCGCCTGGTGCCGCGCAAGGGGCAGGACATGCTGATCCGGGCCCTGCCGGAGATCCGCCGTCGGGTGCCGGACGCGGCGCTGCTGATCGTCGGTGGGGGGCCGTACCGGGCCACGCTGGAGAAGCTGGCCCGGCAGACCGGGGTGGACCGGGACGTGGTCTTCACCGGCTCGGTGCCGTCGGCCGAGCTGCCCGCCCACTACGCCGCCGGCGACGTGTACGCCATGCCCTGCCGGACTCGCAACCGGGGATTGGACGTCGAGGGGCTGGGGATCGTCTACCTGGAGGCCAGCGCGACCGGGCTGCCGGTGGTGGCCGGCGACTCGGGCGGCGCGCCCGACGCCGTCCGCGAGGGCGAGACGGGGTACGTGGTCCGGGGGCTGGACGTCGCCCAGCTCGCCGACCGGGTGGCGACGCTGCTCGCCGACCGGGACCTGGCCCGCCAGTTCGGCGCGGCGGGCCGCGCGTGGGTGGAGAAGGAGTGGCGCTGGGAGGCCCAGGCCGAACGGATGGCCGCCCTGCTCGCCGGCTGACCCGGGCCGCCCCGCTCGCCGCCCTCGCCGCCGTCCAACGCCCCGCTGATCAACTCCATGTGCGGCAAACGGTGGTCTCGTTGCCGGATTTGACCACAAGATGCCGCACACGGAGTTGATCAAGCCGGGTGGGCCAGGCCGGGTGCGTGGGTCAGTTCGGGTGGGTGAGGGCCTGGCTGGCGGGCCCGGGGCGGCCGAAGTGCCAGCCCTGCCCGGCGTCGCAGCCGATCGCGCGCAGCCGGTCGGCCTGGTCGGCGGTCTCCACGCCCTCGGCGGTGACGGTCAGGTCGAGCGCGTGGGCGAGCGACACCAGCGAGGCGAGGATCCGCTCGTCGGTACGGCTGCCCGGGTCGTCTGCCGGGGCGCGCAACCGGGTCACGAACTCGCCGGCCACCTTCAGCTCGGTGACCGGCAGG
Organism: Micromonospora sp. NPDC048999; assembly: GCF_040649295.1. Classification (NCBI taxonomy): domain Bacteria; kingdom Bacillati; phylum Actinomycetota; class Actinomycetes; order Micromonosporales; family Micromonosporaceae; genus Micromonospora; species Micromonospora sp. NPDC048999. The sequence continues at coordinate 102,092 of NZ_JBEZFI010000018.1, forward strand.
TCCCGCAGGTACGCCAGGTTGCAGTAGCCGGTGCCGAAGTCGTCGATGGCGACCCGGACCCCGATGTCCTTGAGCACGCCCAGGGCCCGGACCGGCTCCTCGACGGTGCTCATCATGGTGCTTTCGGTGATCTCCAACTGGAGTCGCTCCGGGGGCAGCCCGGTCCGCCCGAGCACGCCCTGCACCTCCTGCACCAGGCCGGGCCGGTGCAGTTGGCGGACGGCCAGGTTGACGCTGACGAACGGCGCGTCGTCGTGCCCCGTCGACCAGGTGCGGGCCTCCCGGCAGGCCTCGGCGAGCACCCAACTGCCCAGCCGGACGATCAGCCCGGTCTCCTCGGCCAGCCCGATGAAACTGTCCGGCCGGAGCACGCCCAGCTCCGGGTGGCGCCAGCGGACCAGCGCCTCCATGCCGAGCACCCGGCCGTCGCGCAGCGACGCCAACGGCTGGTAGTCGAGGTAGAACTCACCCCGGTCCAGGGCGGCGGGGATGGCCGCGGAGAGGGCGTACCGGGCCAGCTCACGGCGGTTGCGGTCGGCGTCGAAGATCGACCAGCGGGCCCCGCCGGCCGCCTTGGCCCAGTGCAGGGTGCTGTCCGCGGCCCGCATCAGCTCCACCGGCGTGGTGCCGGCCACCGGCCGCTCGACGATGCCGATGCTGGCCGACACGGTCAGCTCGTGCCCGTCGACCAGCGCCGGCTCGTTCACCGCCTTGAGGGCGGCCTCGGCGACCTTGACCGCGTCCTCGGTGCCGCCGGTGCGCTCGACCAGGATGACGAACTCGTCCCCGCCGAGCCGGGCCACCAGGTGCTCGCCGACGACCCGGCGCAGCTGCTGCGCCACTGACACCAGCAGCGAGTCGCCGACCTGATGGCCGAGGGTGTCGTTGACCACCTTGAAGCGGTCCAGGTCGAGGAAGCAGACCCCGATCCGGTCGGCGCCCCGGCCGGGCTCGTCGAGCGCGGCGGTGAGCCGCTCGGTGAACAGCGCACGGTTGGGCAGGCCGGTCAGCGGGTCGTGGGTGGCCTGGTGGCGGAAGCGGGCTTCGCTGTCCCGCAACGCCTGTTCGGCCTGCGCCTGGGCCATCATCGTGGCCCGCCGGATGGACTCCTGCTCGTCGAGGGTACGGTCGCGCAGGGCGCGGGCGTACCCGGTGGCGACAGTGGCGAGCAGCCGGGCCATCCGGTCCTCGACGTCGTCGGCGACCAGGCCGAGGTCACGCAGCAGGCGGAGCTGGATCACCTCGATGGTGCGGCCCAGCCCCTCGGCGGAGGCGATGTGCGCCTGCACCAGTTCGGCGCCGACCTGCTGACCGACGCGCAGGTCGAACGGCTCGGCCCGGATCGCCACGGCCAGCCGCTCGGTGAGCCGCTGGAGCAGGGCCTCCAACTGGGCCTGGGTCATCGGCAGGTAGCTGGTCCCGGAGACCGCCTTGGCCCAGGCCCGCGCGAAGCTGTCGGGGCAGGAGCGGGTCACGGCGGTGCCGTCACCCACCGAGCCGCCCGACGCCGCCCAGAAAGACCGCCTGCGCGGCGTTCTCCGCCTGCTCCGGCGACTCCGGACGCCACTGTGGCACCCAGACCACGCCCGGGTCGACCAGCTCGAAACCGTCGAAGAGCGTGGTCAGCTCGGCCCGGCTGCGGATGAAGAGTTGGCTGTCGGTGCGGCGGTAGACGTGCTCGGCCTCCGCCCGCTCGCCGGTGCCGGTGCGACCGTCGTCGCTGGCCTGCGACATGACCAGGTAGCTGCCCGGGGGCAGGGCCGCCCGCAGCGTACGCAGGACCTCCTCCGGCCGATCCGCGTCGGGAATGAAGTGCAGCACCGCCACGATCATCACGGCGACCGGCTGGGTGAAGTCCAGCAGCCGGTTGACCTCGGGATGGTCGAGGATCGCCGCCGGCTGGCGGAAGTCCTCCCGGAGCACCGTGGCCCCGTCGTTGCCGGCCAGGATCTCCCGGCTGTGCGCGACGGCGACCGGGTCGACGTCGACGTAGACCACCCGGCACGCCGGGTCGACCCGCTGGGCGATCTCGTGCACGTTGCCGACGGTCGGGATGCCGGAGCCGATGTCGAGGAACTGGCGCACCCCCGACTCGGCCAGGAACTGCACCGCCCGGCGGAGGAAGGCCCGGTTGGCCTGGGCCATCAGCGGGGCCTCCGGCACGGCCTCCACCATGGCCCGGGCGGCCGCCCGGTCGGCCGCGAAGTTGTGTGAGCCGCCGAGGTAGTAGTCGTACATGCGGGCCACACTGGGGCGTTCGATGTCGATGGTGTCGGGTGCCCAGTCCGGCCGTTGCATGCCCCTGCCCCTTTTGTGTCGACAGCGCGCGAGTCGTCACTCGCGCGAACCATCCGGGTATTCTGCCCGCCCGCTGTCGTGGTGCAAAGACCGCTGTCGTTGCGCGATGGGTCCCGCACCGTACGCGTTCACCGGTTGCCCGGAATGCCCGAGAGGCCCGGTCCGGGGTGCGGACGCGGGCCTCTGCTCGAGCTGCCGACCGGCGGTCAGAACTTGGGCGCGTCCGGGGCCTCCAGCAGGCCCAGTCGCAGCGCGGTCATCAACGCCTGGGCCCGGTTGGCGGCGCCCAGCTTCTCGTAGAGCTTCGAGATGTGCGTCTTGGCGGTCGACTCGCTGACGAACAGCTGCTTGGCGATGCCGGCGACGCTCATGCCGTCGGCGAGCAGCCGCAGCACCTGGCCCTCCCGCGGGGAGAGCTGCGGGCCGGACGGGGCCAGCCGGCGCTTCATCGCCTCGGCCAGGTCGGCCGCGGTGAACGCACTGGGCGAGGAGGCGGCGTGCCGGGCGGCGGCCACCACCTCGTCGGCCGGGGCGGTCTTCGGCACGAACGCGCTCGCCCCCGCCTCCAGGGCCCCGAAGAGCTGGTCGTCGCCCGCGTACATGGTGAGCACCACGATGCCCATCGACGCGCTGGACTTCCGGAGGGCTCGGGTCGCCTCCAGGCCGCTGCCGTCGGGCAGCCGCAGGTCCATGATCACTACATCCGGCTGGAGCGCGCCGGCCTGGCGTACGCCCTCCGCGGCCGTGGCGGCCTCGCCCACGACCTCGAACTGGCGGTCTCGCTCGAAGGCGTGCCGCAGCCCCTTCCGGATCAGGTCGTGGTCGTCGACAAGGAGAACCTTGGTGCGGGTGGCCGGTGTCGGACTGGTGGTCATCCTCGGGTTACTCCCCTTCTGCTGCTGCGCTGCCGCGCACCTTACCGCGCCGGGGCGACGAGCCGAGCACCACCGCCACGGTCGTCCCACTGGGTCGTCTCGGCCTGATCTCCAGCCGGCCCCGGATACGTTCCGCCCTCTCGGCCATGATCGCAAGACCATAGTGCCCGTCGGGGCGCTGGTCACCGATGCCGTGACCGTCATCCGACACTTCGATCTGCGCGTACGGGGGGTCCACCTCGCAGGTGACCCACAGGTTCGACGCCCCGGCGTGCTTGCGTGCGTTGGTCACCGCCTCCTGGGCGATGCGCAGCAGCTCGGCCTCGGTGGCGGCGGGCAGCCGGGCGGTGGACTCGTCCAGGGACAGGTGCACCCGCAGGCCGCCGGACGCGCCGACCGTGCGGGCGTACTCGGCGATCGCGGCGGCCAGGCCGCCGTGCCGGTCCACCTCGCTGCGCAGCTCGAACAGGCTCAGCCGTAGCTCGGTGATCACCCGCGTGACCTCATGCCGCAGGGTGCGCAGCGAGTCGGCGGTCTCCTCGGCGTCGTCATGCACGGTGGCCAGCGCGTTGTCGATGCCGTACCCGACCATCACCAGCTCCTGGGCGACCCCGTCGTGGATCTCCCGGGCCAGCCGCTGCCGCTCCTCGTTGGTGGCCAGCGAGCGGACCTCGTCGAAGAGCAGCGCGGCCTCCAACCGCAGCGCCGCCGGGCCGGTCAGCGCGGTCACCCGGGAGACCACCGGCGGCGGGTACGCGTGCGCGGTGTCCGCCTCGACGACCACCAGGCCGACCGTGCGCACCCCGGCCACCAGCGGCACGATCAGCGCCGAGACCTCCCCCGAATGCTGCGAGCGGGCCTGTGACCGGGTCGAGGTCTGCGGCTGCTGGCTGGCCCAGGCGTCGGCGATCGCCGAGTCCGCGTCCAGCGTGGTCTCCCAGTCCACCCGGTCCGCGCCGACCTGGGCGAGCACCACCAGCCGACCGCCGCCGCTGGCGGACAGCACCGCGCCCCGGTCGGTCTTCGCCACCACCCGCAGCTCCTCCAGCAGGTGCTCGGAGATGCCGCCCGGGTCGAGGGTGGCGCCGGGCAGTTGGCGGGCGACCGTGCGCAGCTGGGTCAGCAGCCGGGTGGCCTCCGCGTACGGCTGCGGCTTGCCCTCGCCGCGGACCCGCATCACCCGCTGCAGCATCCCGGCCGTGTAGAGGCCGAGGGCGGCCAGGATCAGCCACTGGGCGCAGACCGTGAGGTACCCGAGCTGGCCGAGCTGCCGCCCGCCGCTGACCTCGGTGAAGGCCGCGCTGACCAGCAGGGTGGCCGCGACCACGGCGAGCAGCGCCGCGCCCTCGCGGAACCGGCGACGCAGCGCGGTCACGGTGACCGGCACGGCGAGGTACGGCAGCACCGCCGAGGCGCCCACCCCGCCGGTCACCCCGGTCAGGTGGGTGTCGGCGGCGACCTTGCTGGCGGCCAGGCCGAGCACGACCACCTCGGCGAAGCGGCTGAGCGGCCCGAGCAGCCGGTGCTGCGGGGCCAGCACCGCGGGCAGCCCGGCGAGGCCCAGCAGGGCGATCCACCAGAGCTGGGCCACGTCGCGGGTGGCGAACAGGGTCAGGGCGGCGACCAGCGCGAGGAGGACCACGCGAGCGGCCACGGCGAGGGGCTGCGTCTGCGGCTGGCTGGGTGTCGAGGCGGGCACGTGACGGATGGTAGTCAGCGACGGTAGATGTCCGCGATCTCCGCCGCGTACGTCTCGTGCACGACCTGCCGCTTGACCTTGAGCGACGGGGTCAGCTCGCCGGTGGCCTCGGTGAAGTCCCGCGGCAGGATCCGGAACACCTTGATCGCCTCAGCCTTCGAGACCGACTGGTTGGCCTGGTCGATCGCGCCCTGGATCTCGGCCCGCAGCGCCGCGTCGTCGCGCAGCTCGGCGACGCTGGTGCTCTCCGGCCGGTCGTGCGCGGCCAGCCACCCCGGCAGCGCCTCCTCGTCGATGGTGATCAGCGCCGCGATGAACGGCTGCCGGTCGCCGACCACCACGCACTGGCTGACCAGCGGGTGGGCCCGGACCTGGTCCTCCAGCACCGCGGGGGCGACGTTCTTGCCGCCCGCGGTCACGATGATCTCCTTCTTGCGGCCGGTGATGCTCAGGTAGCCGTCCTCGTCGAGCTGGCCCAGGTCGCCGGTGCGGAACCAGCCGTCCGGGGTGAGCACCTCCGCGGTCGCCTCCTCGTTGCCCCAGTAACCCCGGAAGACCAGCTCACCGGCGATCAGGATCTCGCCGTCGTCCTCGATCCGGACCGTCACGCCGGGCAGCGGGCGGCCCACCGTGCCGATCCGGGTGGCACTCGGCAGGTTCGCGGCGGCGGCGGGGGAGGTCTCGGTCAGGCCGTAGCCCTCGCAGATGTCCACCCCGATGCCCCGGAAGAAGTGCCCCAGCCGAGCGCCGAGCGGGGCGCCGCCGGAGATGGCGTCGCGGCACCGGCCACCCATCACCGCCCGCAGCTTGCGGTAGACCAGCCGGTCGAAGACCGCGCGCTGGGCACGCAGACCCAGGCCCGGCCCGTCGGCGGTCTCCAGCGCCTGGCTGTACGCGATGGCGACCCGCTCGGCCCGGTCGAAGATCCGGCCCTTCCCGTCGGCCTCGGCCTTCTGCCGCGCGCCGTTGTAGACCTTCTCGAAGACCCGGGGCACGGAGAGCACGAACGTCGGCTTGAACTCCTGCAGCTCGGCGACCAGGTTTTTGGTGTCCGCGCAGTGCGCCATGGTGGCCCGGGCCTGCACCACGCCGATCTGGACGAGCCGGGCGAAGGCGTGCGCGAGCGGGAGGAAGAGCAGGGTGGAGGCGCTCTGCCGGAACAGGTTCGGCAGCACCGGCACGGCGTTGGCGACGTCGGCGTAGATGTTGCGGTGGGTCAGCACGCAGCCCTTGGGTCGGCCGGTGGTGCCGCTGGTGTAGATGATGGTGGCGATGTCGTCGGCCTTGACCCCCGCGCGGCGTACCTCGATCTCGGTCGGGTCGACCGACTCGCCGGTCGCGGTCAGGTCGTCCACCGCGCCCAGCTCGATCTGCCAGACCCGGCCCAGCTGCGGGAGCCGGTCGCGGACCGAGGCGACCAGGGCGGCGTGCGCCGAGGTCTCGACCACCACGGCGACCGCGCCGGAATCCGCGAGAATCCAGGCGGCCTGCTCGGCGCTGGAGGTCTCGTAGATCGGTACGGTGACCGCGCCGGCGGCCCAGATGGCGTAGTCGATCAGGGTCCACTCGTAGCGGGTGCGGCTCATCAGCCCGACCCGGTCACCGGGGCGGATGCCGGCGGCCACCAGGCCACGGGCCACCGCGACGACCTCGTCACGGAACTGCCGGCAGGTGACCTCCGTCGGGGCGCCGCCCTCGCCGTCCACGCGCCGGACGAACTGCACGGTGTCCGGGGCGACCTCGGCGTTTTCCCAGACCGGGTCGGTCAGGCTGGCCGCGTCGCCGACGGTGACGATCGGCGGAACGGAGAACTCGCGCACTGGACTCCCTCGGGCTCGCCCCGGCCGGACCGGCGGTGGTCGGCTCTGTCGAAACCTACCCGTCCGGGGAGGTGGACGCGGGCGCGAGGCCGCCGGCCCGGACGGCGCGCGCAGGCGACGCCCCGGGGTGGAGCGGGGCGTGCGGGGCGTGCGCCGGGTAGCCTCCCCCCATGGCGGACTCCTCCACCCAGTCGATCACCATCGGCGCGTCACCGGAGCGGGTGGCGGCGGTCATCTGCGACTTTCCCCGCTATCCCGAGTGGGCCGAGGCGATCCGGCGCGCTGAGGTGGTTGAGGAGTACGAGGACGGCTACGCCAGCCAGGTCCGGTTCACCATCGACGCCGGCGTCATGGCCGACGAGTACGTGCTGGCCTACGAGTACGCCGAGGACCTCTCGCGCGTCGAGTGGCACCTGGCGGCGTCCTCGAAGATGCAGAAGTCCCAGCGCGGGTCGTACGACCTGGTCGGCAACCCGGACGGCACCACCACGGTGACCTACACCCTTGAGGTGGAACTCTCCGTGGCCATGCTCGGCATGTTTCGCCGCAAAGCCGAGAAGATGATCATGGATGCGGCGTTGAAGCAGCTCAAGCGCCGGGTAGAAGCTACCGGTGCGGCCCACTGACCCGACCGGCGATCCGGTCGCCACTGCAGAGGAGCCGACTTGATGGGCGCCACTGATCCCGACTCGGCCCGCGAGGAGGCCGAGCGCCTCGTCGCCATGCTGCTGGCCAGCGCCCGGCTGGCCGCCGCCGCGCCCGGAGCGGGGCCCTGGGGTCCGCTCGGTGGGATTCTCGCGGGTGTCCTCGGTCACAACCAGGACGGTGCCGGCCCCGGTGACGTGCCGCCGCAGCCGACGGCGGGCGGCGCCGGTTTCGCCACCGGATCGCCCGAATGCTGTGTCTGCCCGATCTGTCGGGGGATGGCGGCGTTGCGTGATCCGAGTCCGGAATTCGCGGAGCGGCTCGCCACCGGCGCCGGCGATCTGGCCGCCGGCGTGGCCAGCCTGCTGCGCGCCTTCGCACCGGCCGAGCCCGCCGCCACCACCGCCCCGGCCGGCGCCGGAGCGACCCCGACGGGTGACCACGTCTGGCGCGAGGCGACCCGTACCGGGCATGATTCTCAGCCGGTACCCGAGCAGGACGTGTGGTCCGTCGCCACCCAGGGGGAGGGCCCGGCCGGCGCGGGTGCCGTCGTGTCGCCCGCCGATGCCGCCGGGCCGGACGCGCAGGCACCGATCCGGCCGCCGGCCGGCCGGCCCGTGGTGCCCGCCTCGCGGGCGTCCGACGAGGTGGGCGAGGACGTACCAGGCGACGGGGCCTGACCACCGGACCTCCCGGCAGCGCACGGCCGTTCGGGCGGTGTCGGGCAGCACAGCAGAGGGGAGTGGCAGCGGTGACGCTGACCATCGGAGTCGACGTCGGTGGCACGAAGGTGGCCGGAGGTGTCGTGGACGACACCGGCAAGGTTCTCGTGCAGGCCCGACGGGACACCCCCGCCGAGGACGTGGCCAAGACCCGGGACGTCATCATCGAGGTGGTCACCGAGCTGGCCGCCGGCCGTACCGTCGACGCGGTCGGCATCGGCGCGGCCGGCTGGATCGACGCCGCCCGCTCCACCGTGCTCTTCGCCCCCAACCTGGCCTGGCGCGACGAGCCGCTGCGGCAGTACGTCAGCAGCGCCACCGGCCTGCCCGTGATCGTGGAGAACGACGCGAACGTGGCCGCCTGGGCGGAGTTCCGCTACGGCGCGGGCCGCGACGCCGACGACTCGATGGTCATGTTCACCATCGGCACCGGCGTCGGCGGCGGCATCGTGCTCGGCGGCGAGCTGCTGCGCGGCGCCCACGGCATCGCCGCCGAGCTGGGGCACATGCTCACCGTCCCGGACGGCCACCAGTGCGGCTGCGGGCGGCTGGGCTGCATCGAGCAGTACGCCAGCGGCAGCGCCCTGGTCCGCTTCGCCCGCGCCGCCGCCCGGCAGGAGCCGCACCGGGCCACCGCCCTGCTGGAGCTGGCGGGCGGCGAGGCCGACACGATCACCGGGCCGATGGTGACCGCCGCGGCGCAGGGCGGCGACCCGGTCTCCGCCGAGGCGTTCGCCCAGGTCGGCCGCTGGCTCGGCACGAGCCTGGCCGACATGGCGCAGATCCTCGACCCGCAGGTGCTGGTCGTCGGCGGCGGCGTGGTGGAGGCCGGTGACCTGCTGATGGGCCCGACCCGGCGGTCGTACACGGACGCGCTCGCGGCGCGCGGCCGTCTCCCCGTGGCGCAGGTGCGCCCGGCCGAGCTGGGAAACGCGGCGGGCGTGATCGGCGCCGCCGACCTCGCCCGGCGGGTCTGAGGTGGCCGCGCCGGGCGTACCGCTGCGGGTGATGTCCTACAACATCCACGGCCAGCGGGACGACACCGCGGCGCTCGCCGAGGTGGTCCGGGCGGCCGCGCCGGACGTGGTGATCGTGCAGGAGGGGCCACGGCGGTTCCGGTGGCGGCAGAAGTGCGCCTCGCTGGCCGACGCGTTCGGCCTCGTCGTGGCGGCCGGCGGCCTGCCCGCACTGGGCAACCTGCTGTTGACCAGCCTGCGGGTGCGGGTGCTCGCCACCCGGTGCCAGCGCTACCCGCTGACGCCCGGGCGGCACCTGCGCGGCGCCGCGTACGCCGAGTGCCGGGTGGGCGGCAGCCGGTTCCTGCTGGCCGGTTCCCACCTGTCCACCGACCCCGCCGAGCGGCCGGCCCAGGCGAGCGCGTTCAAGCGGGAGTTGGCCGCTGCGACGCTGCCGGTGGTCGCAGGCGCCGACCTCAACGAGGGGCCGGACGGGCCGGCGTGGCGGACCGTCGCAGAGGGACTGACCGACACCGGGGTCGCCGCCGGTCGGGCCGCCCGGCCCACCTTCCCGTGCGCCGACCCGCAGCGCCGCATCGACGCTCTCTTCGTTGACCCGCGCATCACCGTCGTCGACCACGACGTGGTGGACACCCCACGGGCTCGCCGGGCCAGCGACCACCTCCCGATCCTGGCCGACCTGCTGCTGCCCATCGTGGAATGAGCCACCGGCCCGGGTGGCCCCAGCGCCGGGCTGGACAACGGCGGGCATTCTCGGCAGGATCGCACCGACCCGGCACGCGTGCCGCACGAAGGAGTTTGCGGGTGTCCTCCTCCACCGACCTCGGCAGCTCCGGTCCGGACCCGACGGACGCCCCGACCCGGGACGACCGCCCGATCTCCGACCGGGGCGACACCGTCTGCGTCATCGGCGCCGGGGCCAGCGGCCTCACCGCCGTGAAGAACCTCCGCGAGCACGGCTTCGGCGTCGACTGCTACGAGCGGGAGACCGGCGTCGGCGGGGCGTGGAACTGGCGGCACGATCGCAGCCCGGTGTACGCCAGCACCCACCTGATCTCGTCCCGGCCGTTCACCCAGTTCCCCGACTTTCCGATGCCGGACGACTGGCCGGACTACCCGCACCACGCCCAACTGCTGTCCTACTTCGAGCGCTACGCCGACCACTTCGACCTGCGCCAGCACGTCTGGTTCGGCACCGAGGTGGTCCGGGTGGAGCCGGTCGAGGGGGACCGGTGGGACGTGACCACCCGCAGCACCGGCGGGTACGGCCCGGAACGCACCTCCCGCTACGCGGCGGTGGTGGTCGCCAACGGGCACAACTGGTCGCCGAAGCTGCCCCGCTACGAGGGGCTGGAGGAGTTCCGCGGCGAGATCCTGCACGCCTCGTCCTACAAGGACCCGGCGCAGCTGCGCGGCAAGCGGGTGCTGGTGGTCGGCGCCGGCAACACCGGCTGCGACATCGCGGTCGAGGCGGCCCAGCAGGCGTCCCGCTGCTGGCACTCGGCCCGCCGCGGCTACTGGTACGCCCCGAAGTACGTCTTCGGCCGCCCGGCCGACCAGGTCAACGACAGGCTGCTCGCGCTGCGGGTGCCGCGGCGGGTGCGGCAGTGGCTCTACCACTGGACGCTGCGGCTGACCGTCGGCGACCTGACCCGGTTCGGCCTGCCCAGGCCGGACCACCGGGTCTACGAGACCCACCCGATCGCCAACAGCCAGCTCGTCTACCACGTCGGCCACGGGCGGATCACCCCGGTGCCGGACGTGGCCCGGTTCCGCGACCGCACGGTGGTGCTGACCGACGGGCGGGAGATCGACCCGGAGCTGGTCGTGTTCGCCACCGGCTACCTGCCGCGCTTCGAGTTCCTGGACGGGACGGTGCTCGGCGACGCCGAGGGGACCGGCCGCCCCCGGCTCTGGCTGAACGCCTTCACCGCCGGCCACCCCACCCTGGCGGTGGTCGGCCTGGTGCAGCCGGACTCCGGCATGTTCCCCATCTCGCACTGGCAGAGCGTGCTCTTCGCCCAGCTGCTGGCGCTGCGCGCCACCCGGCCGGACCGGGCCGCCGCGTTCGGCCGTCGGGTGACCGCCGGCCTCGGCGAGCGGTACTCGGGGAAGGTCAAGGACAGCACCCGGCACTGGTTCGAGGTCGGGCACGTCGACTACCTGCGCGCGCTCCAGCGCGCCCTGTACGAGCTGGAGGGCAAGTGATCACGCCGGGCCCCGCAGTCGCGAGATGCGAGGGCGGCATGGTGAGCGCGAGGAGTGCAGCGCAGCGGAGCCTCGCAGTCGCGAACGAAAGGCCAGAACAGTGAGCGCCGAGCGGATCCGGGTCATCCGGGCGGAGGAGTGGGCCCGTCCGGAGCGCCCGGCCCGCCGCGAGGTGCTGGCCGAGGCGCCCGACCTGGAGTCGGCGAAGCCGCCGCTGCTCTTCGTGCCCGGGTTCGGGCACGGGGCGTGGGCGTTCGCCGAGCACTGGCTCGGGCATGCCGCGTCCCGCGGCTTCCCGGCGTACGCGCTGAGCCTGCGCGGGCACGGCGGCAGCGCGCCGGCGCCGGAGGCGACGCTGCGGTCGTACACCCATGACGTGGTCCAGGCGGCCGCGGGCCTGCCCCGGCAGGCGGTCCTGGTGGGGCACGGCGCCGGTGCCCGGGTGGTGGCGCACGCCCTGGCCCGCTATCCGGCCCGGGCGGCGGCGCTGGTGGCGCCGGTGCTCGGCGGCTGGGCGACGGTGGGCACCGCGTTGCGCCGCAACCCGGTCGGCACGCTGCCGGCGGTCTTCGGCGGTCGCCTGCGGCTGCACCGCCGGCAGCTGTTCAGCCGCGAGCTGCCCGACGGCGAGGCCCGCCGGTATGTCGCGCGGCTGGGCCGGGCGAGCCGACGGGCGCAGTGGCAGCTGCTCACCGGCGGACAGCCCGAGCCGCCGGTGGGTCGCCCGCCGGTGCTGGTGCTGGGCAGCCCGGACGACCGGGTGGTGTCGCCGGCCGCGCTGACCCGGGCGGCCCGTCGGTACGCCTCCGCCCCGCTGCTCTTCCCCGGCATGGGGCACGACCTGATGCTCGACGCCCGCTGGCGGGAGCCCATCGACGCGATCCTCGACTGGCTGGAGAAGGACCCGGCGCCGGCCGCCGGGTGAGCCCCGGGCGCGGGATCAGCCGGTCGTGGTGAGCCGGCCCGGCAGCGAGCCAGCCACGTCCAGGGCGCTCAGGTAGGACCGTGCCCAGGCGCGTATGTCGTTGTGGCGCAGGTGCTCGCGCATCGCCCGCATCCGGGTGGCGACGTCGTCGGGCGTGGCCCGCAGCGCCGCGAGCAGGCCCTGCTTGAGCCCCTCCAGGTCGTGCGGGTTGACCAGGTACGCCTGCTCCAGCTCGGCGGCGGCGCCGGCGAACTCGCTGAGCAGCAGCGCCCCGGTGTCGTCCACCCGGGCGGCGACGTACTCCTTGGCGACCAGGTTCATCCCGTCCCGCAGCGGGGTCACCGCCATCACGTCGGCGATCCGGTAGAGGGCGACCAGCTCGGTCCGGTCGACCGGCTGGCTGAGGTAGTGGATCGCCGGCTCGCCGACCCGGCCGAACTCGCCGTTGATCCGGCCGACCTGGTGTTCCACCCGGTCCCGCAGGATCTGGTTCTGCGCGACCCGGTCCCGGCTGCGTACCGCGACCTGGATCAGCACGGTGTCGTGGACCTTGACGTCGCCACTGGCCAGCAGCTCGCGGTAGGCCTTGAGCCGCTGCTCGATGCCCTTGGTGTAGTCCATCCGGTCGACGCTGAGGATGACGCGGTCGGGGTCGCCGAGGTCCCGGCGGAGTCGGCTGGCACGCTCGGCGACCTCGGGCTCGGCGGCGAGCGCGGCCACCTCGGCGGTGTCGACGGCGATGGGGAAGGCGCCGATCCGGACCACCCGGTCGCCGACGCTGATCGACCGGTCGGTGGCGGGCACCCCGAGCACCTTGGCCACCAGCTGGGCGAAGTTGTGCGCGGCCTGGGCCCGCTGGAACCCGATCAGGTCGGCGCCGAGCATGCCGCCCAGCAGTTCGGCCCGGCGGGGCAGCTGCATGAACAGCTCCGGCGGCGGGAACGGCACGTGCAGGAAGAAACCGATCCGCAGGTCGGGACGGAGCTGTCGGAGCAGCCCGGGAACGAGCTGGAGGTGGTAGTCCTGCACCCAGACCAGGCCGCCGGGCTCGGCCGCCGCCGCGGCGGCCTCGGCGAACCGCTGGTTGACCCGCTGGTACGCCTCCCACCAGCGGCGGTGGTGCTCGGGCTGCTCGACGGAGTCGTGGTAGAGCGGCCAGAGGGTGGAGTTGGCGAAGCCCTCGTAGTGGTCGCGCAGGTCGTCGCCGGTGAGCGGCACACTGTGCATCCGGACGCCGTCCACGTCGGGCAGGTCCGGTGCGGGGCCGGTGCCGCCGGCCCAGCCGACCCAGGCGGCCGGGGTGTGCCGGAGCAGGGGGTGCAGGGCGCTCACCAGGCCGCCGGGGCTGCGGCGCCATTCGAAGGCACCGTCGGGCGCCATGCTGTCGTCGATGGGAAGGCGGTTTGCCACCACCACGAGGGGACTCTGTCGCATCTCGGGCATTCCGATCAGCAGAGGACCGGCTACCGGAGCGACGGACAACCCGGACAGCCGGTGCGGGAAGTGACGTACAGCGGTATTCCTAACGACCGTAAGTTACACCACCGCTACGCGAGCGCCGCGAGTGGGCCGCCTCCCCGGCGGTCGGGTCAGACGACCGCGCCGTCGTCCGGGTCGTGCTCGTCGGAGTCGCCGGGGCGCAGCCGCCAGATCAGCATCACGAAGCCGGCCAGGATGCCGGTGAAGCCGAGCAGCGTCACCACCGACGGGTCGGTGACCGGCAGCAGGGTGGGGGAGAGGAAGAGCACGAACCCGAGCACGATGCAGAGCACGCCGACCACCGCGTACTTCGAGAAGCGCGGCAGCGGGGGCGGCGGTGGCGGGGTGTAGTGCTCCTCGTCGTCGGGCAGGTTGGCGCCGAAGGTGTCCAGCCCGTCCAGCAGCGAGGGCTCGTCGGGCTGGCCACGGCTCACCGAGACCCCGGAGACGTCCGCCGCGTACGGCAGGCGTCGCAGGTCGGTGGCGGTTGGGCCGCCGCTCTCCTCGGTGCGGCCGGCGGCGCCCGGACCCGGGCCGGACGGGTCGACGGGGTCGTCGACGTCCTCGGCGGCCGGCCACGGGTGGCTGCCGGCGGCCGGCGCGGTGTGGAAGCCGGCCACGATCTTCGCCCACTCGGCGTCGACGTCCGGCTCCTCCCGGGCCGAGTCGCGGGCGCCCTCGTCGGTGAGTTGGGTGAGGTAGTCCCGGGCGGTGGTCAGGTGGGAGCGGTCGACGTAGAGCCGGTCGACCGGGCGGGACGGAACGGTCGTGGTGCGGGTGACCGGGTTCAGGTCGGCCGAGGGTTGCAGATAGGCCGCGATCCCGCCGGCGGCGAGCACGTCGAGCAGGTGTTCGCCGACGCGCGGATCGACGTCGCCCGCGACCGCGTACTCGGCCGCGTCGAGCCCGTTGTCTCGCCGCCCTCGGCGGGCCCCACCCGCTGACACCGGACACCCTCCTCGCCGCACCCGTCGGTGCGTTCCGACCCGGCGCCCCGTACGCCGTGCCCTGAATCGTGACACGCCAGATGCCGTTTCCGGGAGTGTCTTGTGGCGCGGCGTACGAAGTCGAACCCCTGCCGCTGGTCGGGACAGGGATCCTATGTCCGTATTTGCTAGAGGTGTGCCAGGGGACACATCACCCGGGTGGCGCTCCCGAGCCCCGCGCCGGGCGGTCAGCAGGCGACGGCGGGACCGGTGTCGGGCACCGGCCGGCGGGCCAGCGCGAGCAGCCCCGGCGCCTCGTTGCGCTCGGCGAAGGCGCGCACCTCGGCCAGCGGCACGGCGAGCGCCGCGCGCTCCCCGACCCGGTCCAGCTCGGCCACGGCCAGGGCGAGGGCCAGCATCCGGTCGGTCACGTCCGGGATCCGGCCGTAGATCTCCGCGCCCGCCAGGTGCAGCTCACCGGCCCGCCGGTGGTCGCCGTCCGCCGCGGCGAGGGCCGCGGTCACCGTCCGCAGCGCCGCCTCCGACCACGGCGTCCGATGGCCGAGCCGGTCCAGCATCGCCCGGACCCGTACCGCCGCGTCCCGGCTGGCCAGGGCGGCCGCGTACGCCGCGGCGGCGATCCACTCGCCGCTGGCCAGCGCGGGCACCGCCGACCACGAGTCGGCCAGCTCGTCGACCAGCTCCGCCGCCTCGTCCGCCCGCCCCTGCACCGCCCGGCAGAGCGCGGCCATGCCGAGCATGGTCCAGCGCGGCCGGTGGAAGCCGCTGCGCCGGGCGCTGTCCAGCGCGGCGGCCACGTCGTCCCGGTGCCGTGGCACCTCCGGGGCGGCGTCGTCCCGCTGGGCGGGGGCCGGCCGGGGCGCCAGCGGCACCGGCCGCCCCCGCAGCACCAGCAGGCACGAGCGCAGCCCGCGGACCTGCATGTCCCAGCCGCCGGTCGGGGTGTCCACGAACGCGTCGGCGGCGGCGATCAACCGGGCGAAGTCCCCGTCGAAGTACGCCCGCATCGCCTCGCCCGAGTAGCTGGTGGCCAGCGTCTGCCCGCCGCCCGTCGCCGTCGGCGTGGCGGAGAGCAGCGCGTCCGAACGCAGCCAGTCGCCCTCCTCGCGCACCGCGTACGCCAGGTTCTGCAACGCTCGGGGCAGCGCGAGCAGCTGCTGGGCTCGGCTCGACTCGACCAGCTCGTGCAGCTCGTCCAGGCCCGACCGGTCACCGGCCTGGAATCGGGCGGTGGCCGCGGTGATCCGCGCGTTGACGTTGACCTCCGCGAGGCCGAGCCGGGCACCGATCCCGGCCGCCGTCTCCGCCGCGACGACCGTCGCGTCCCGCTCGTAGTTGAGCATGTGCAGCCGGCCCAGCTCGGCGTACGCGTCCGCCTTCTGGGCGCTGTCCGGCAGCGGCTCGAACAGCGTCACCGCCCGGCCCAGGCAGGCCACCGCCGCGCCCCGGTCGGCGCGCAGCCACGCCGCCTGGCCCAGCAGGGTCCAGGCGCGGGCGGCGCAGGCCTCGTCGCGGTGCGCGAGCAGCCGGTCGGCGAGCGTGTGCAGCTGCTCGGGGCCGCCGCCGGAGAGGAACGCGTTGCCGTCCCGGTAGAACGAGATCTCGGTGCTGAGCAGCTCCAGCTGCAGCCGGCCCACCGGGTCGCTGTCGTCGGCCAGGCTCAGCGCCCGAGCGACATGGGCGGCCGCGGCGTCCAGCCCGTGCAGGGCGTACGCCCGGCGGGCCGCCCGGTGCAGCGCGGCGCGGGCCGGGCCGGCGTAGCGGTGGGTGTCCATCCCCAGCGTGCGGGCGATCTCGTGGGCCGCCCACCGGTGGTGCGCGAGCACCTCGGCCAGGTCGGTGTCCCGGCTCTGCGACAGCGCGTCCAGCCAGTCCGCCGTCCGCTCGTGCCGGGCCACCCGTTCGGTGCGCGGCAGCCGCTGGTAGCAGACGTCCCGGACCAGCACATGCCGGAACCGCAGCTCCGGCTGCCCGGCCATGGTGGAGGCCGCCTGCTCGTGCACGAAGTCACGTTGTTCCAGCCGACGCAGGGCCCGCTCCACCGACTCGACCGACTGGCCCAGCGCGGCGGCCACCGCGCCCGGCCAGAACTGCACGCCCACCACCGAGGCGGCCAGCAGCACGGCCCGGTCCTTGGCGTCGAGCAGGTCGACCCGGTTGGCGATCACCGCGTGCACGCTCTCCGGCATGGGCAGGTCGAGGTGCTTCTCCAGCGACCAGCCGCGCCCCGACTGGCGCAGCGCGCCCTGCTCGATGAGCATCCGGACGTACTCGTGGGCGTAGAGCGGATTGCCGCCGGCCACCTCGACCAGCGGGGTGAGCATCTCGGCGGGGAACGCGGCCTGCCCGAACATGTGCGCGTAGAGGGAGGCGATGCCGGCGTCCCGCAGCGGGGGCAGGGTGATGGTGACCGAGCCGGTGATGGTCCCCGCCCAGCTCGGGTCCCGGTCGACCAGCTCGGGTCGGGCGGTGCAGAGCAGCAGCAGCGGCACCTCGCGGGCCGCCGTGCCGAGCAGCTCGACGAAGCGCAGCATCGCCTCGTCGGCCCAGTGCAGATCCTCGAAGACCAGCACGGTGGGGCGTCGGGTGGCCAGCGCCAGCAGGAACCGCCGCCACGCCGACTCGGCCTCCTCGGCGGGCAGCGCGGCACCGGCCAGCCCGACCAGCGGCCGCAGCGCCCCGACGATCCGGTCCCGTTCGGCCGGGCCGACCAGTTCGGTCACCGCCGCGGTGAGCCGCTGCGCCGCGGTCGACGCCGGATCGGTGTCGAGGATGCCGGCCTCGGTCTTCACGATGTCGGCCAGCGCCGCGAAGGTGACATTTTCCCCGAACGGCGGGCATCGCCCGATACGCCAGGTCAGCGGCTCGTCGACCAGCCGCAGGGCGTGCCGGTAGAGCTCCCGGACCAGCCGGCTCTTGCCGATGCCGGCCCGACCGAAGACGGTCACGACCTGCGGGAGCCGGTCCCGCAGCGACCGGTGCAGGGCGTTGACCAGCAGGCCCAGCTCGTGCTCGCGGTCGATCAGCGGGGTGGTGTCCGGCTCCCGGTCGGTCGGCTGCCGGCGTACCGGGGCCAGGGCCAGCCAGACCTCGGTGGGGGTGGACCGCCCGCGGAGGGTGACCGGCGGCTGCTCCTCGTAGCGGATGGCGTCCTTGGTCAGCGCGTGGGTGGCGCCGCAGACCAGCACCCCGCCGGGCGGGGCCACCGACTGCATCCGGGAGGCGGTGTTGACCACGTCGCCGGCAAC
Source organism: Micromonospora sp. NPDC048999 (assembly GCF_040649295.1). Lineage (NCBI taxonomy): Bacteria > Bacillati > Actinomycetota > Actinomycetes > Micromonosporales > Micromonosporaceae > Micromonospora > Micromonospora sp. NPDC048999. Next base: position 119,935 of record NZ_JBEZFI010000018.1, read on the forward strand.
GATCGCCTGCCCGCCGTCGCGGGCGGCGGCCACGTCCACCAGCGCCTCGCCGGTCGCCACCCCGACCCGGAAGCGCAGCTCGTCGCGGCCGGTCGGGGCGAATCGGGTCAGCACTCGCTGCAGCTCCAGCCCGGCCCGTACGCAGCGCAGCGCGTCCGTCTCGGTGGCCACCGGCGCCCCGAACAGCGCCATCACGGCGTCGCCGATGTATTTCTCGACCACCCCGCCGTACTGCCCGACGACCCGTTTCGCGGCGGAGAAGAAGCCGGTCTGCATGCTGCGGACCTGCTCCGGGTCGGCCCGCTCGACGTACGGCGTGAAGTCGATCAGATCGACGAAGAGGACGCTGACCCGGCGGCGGTCCTCCTGCGGCGTGGCGGCCGGCGGCCTGGCGCCGGACCGGGGGGCGCCGCACGAGGTGCAGAAGGCCACGTCCGTGGCGAGCGGGCGCAGGCAGTGCGGACAGACCGCCCCCAACTCCGCGCCACAGCCGCCGCAGAAGCGGTCGCCCTCTGCGGCGGTACGTCCACAACGGTCACACTGCGCGGAGATGACACCCTCCACTGGTGGAGCCTCCGGCCGGGTTCCGGCCGGGCGCCGCCCGCCGCGGCGTCCACCGCGAGTATCGCCGTCGGCGGAACTGTCGGGTACCAGGCTGTTGGCTTGTGGACACTCGTCCGGGCGGTCGGTCGGAGGGATCGCGGGCTAGATTCTCGTACCGGACGACCGCGATCAAGGGAGACACGCCATGGTGTACGTGAAGCTGGAGAGCGACTGGACCGACGCCAACGGGGTCGCGCACTCGGCGGGGGAGTCCGTCGACGTGGATGCGGCCACCCTCGCCGCGCTTCAGGCCGAGGGCATCGTCAGCGAGGGGTCCGGCGGCAAGGAGGGCGGCAAGTGGGCCGGCCCGACCAGTGGCGGCGCCAACTGGGCGGGGCCGACCAGCGGCGGCAACGTCTGAGACCGCGCCGATAGCGCGCGATCCGCGGCCGTGGCGTCTGAACGCCACGGCCGCGTCGTGCGTTCAGCGGTCGTCCACGCCGGCACGGCCGTGTTGTGCGTTCAGCGGTCGTTCATGCCGGCGCGGCGGCGCAGCGCGGCCACGTCGGTCACCACGATCCGGCGGCCCTCGGTACGCAGCCACCCCCGGCTGGCGAACGAGCCGATCGCCTGGTTGACGCTCTGCCGGGAGCCGCCGGCCATCTCGGCGAGCTGGCTCTGGTTGAGCTCAATCGTGATCATCGGGGCCTGGCTCTCGCCGGCCAGCCGGACCAGCGTCTTGGCCACCCGGCCCGGCAGGTCGAGGAAGACGTGGTCGGCGTTCTGCTCGGTGAGCCGACGGATCAGCCCGCCGAGCGCACGCATCACCGCGTCGAGAATGCGCGGGTTGGAGTGCACCAGCTCCATGAACGCCGGGCGGGACAGGGCCAGGGCCGCGCAGTCCTCGATGGCCTCTGCCGAGGCGGACCGGGTCGAGGCGTCCAGCAGGGAGACCTCACCCAGCACGTCCGGCGGTCGGATCACCGACAGCACGGCGCGTTCGCCGGTCGGGGCGGTGCGGAACACCGCGATCGCGCCACGGCGCAGCACGATGAGGGAGTCGCCCGGGTCGTTCTCGACGAAGAGCAGCTGACCCTTGCGGTACGTACGCGGCACCGCCGCGGCGATGACCCGCTGTCGTACCTCCGGCTCGAGCCCGGCGAACATCTCCACGCCCGTGAGCGCGTCACCCGGCTCCGGCAGGCGAACCTCCACGGCCCAACCCCTCCCCGGTCAAGGACCACAACTCGCTCACCGGGTGAAGCTGACTTCCCGGCCGAGGCATCTGAACCGGTTCGGGATCCGGTAGCGGTACACATCAGATCATGACGCTCCGGTCGCATGGTGTACACCCCTGGAGACACTTCCGTGACCGTTCCGAGCTGCGCCGCCGGCAACCCCGTCGACCTCGACGGACGCCCCGGTGAGCGGCGGCCGGCGCGGGTGGGCGAAGATGGCGGGGATGGTCTACCGCTACTTCTACGACTGCGAGTTCATCGAGGACGGCCGGATCGTCGACCTGGTGTCGATCGGCGTCGTCGACGAGCACGGCCGCGAGTTCTACGCGGTCTCCACCGAGTTCGACGACTCCCGGGCCATCCCGTGGGTGCGCCGCAATGTGCTGGACCGGCTGCCCTCCCCGGCCGACCGTGCCTGGCGGTCCCGGGAGCGTATCCGCGACGACCTCTACGAGTTCCTGCTGGAGCCCGTCCGCGACCGGCCGGGCGAGCAGATCGAGCTGTGGGCCTGGTACGCGGCGTACGACCACGTGGTGCTGGCCCAGCTGTGGGGGTCGATGCCGGCGCTGCCCCGGGAGATCCCGCGGTTCACCAAGGAGCTGCGCCAGCTCTGGGACGACCGGGGCCGGCCGAGGCTGCCCGACGCCGAAGCGGAGCGGCACGACGCCCTGGTTGACGCCCGGCACAACCTGGCCCGTTGGCGGGCGATGACCGGCCAACCTACTGGCAGGTAACCTGGGGTGCGGTGCCGTCGTACACCCGCGCGGGCTACAGTGCGCACAGACGGCCCGCCCCGGGCCGGCAACGGCGCCGATGGTCTGATTTGACGCATATCCTGGGGCTTATCCGGGCTTGACCTGATGCTCCAGGAGGATTGAGCAGATCATGCGTATCGGCGTGCTCACCGGCGGTGGCGACTGTCCTGGTCTCAACGCGGTGATTCGGGCGGTGGTCCGCAAGGGCGTCGCCACCTACGGTCACGAGTTCGTGGGCTTCCAGGACGGCTGGAAGGGCCCGCTGGAGGGCCTGTCCCGGCCGCTGGGCATCGCGGAGGTCCGCGGCATCCTGCCGCGCGGCGGCACCATCCTCGGTTCGTCGCGGACCAACCCCTTCAAGATCGAAAATGGCGTCGAGCGGATCAAGGAGAACCTCGCCGCCCAGGGCGTGGACGCGCTGATCGCCATCGGCGGCGAGGACACCCTCGGCGTCGCCACCAAGCTGCACGAGCTGGACGTCAAGGTCATCGGCGTGCCGAAGACCATCGACAACGACCTGGGCGCCACCGACTACACGTTCGGGTTCGACACCGCCGTCAACATCGCCATGGAGGCGATCGACCGGCTGCACACCACCGCCGAGAGCCACCACCGCACCCTGGTGGTCGAGGTGATGGGCCGGCACGCCGGCTGGATCGCCCTGCACGCCGGCCTCGCCGGCGGCGCCAACGTGATCCTGCTGCCCGAGCGGCAGTTCGACGTCGAGCAGGTCGCCGGTTACGTCGAGAAGCGCTTCCAGCACCAGTACGCCCCGATCGTCGTGGTCGCCGAGGGCGCCCACCCGCTCGAGGGCCAGATGGTGCTGCACAACAAGGAGCTCGACTCGTTCGGCCACGTCCGCCTCGGCGGCATCGGCCAGTGGCTCGCCGAGCAGCTGGAGGCCAGGACCGGCAAGGAGGCCCGCACCGTGGTGCTCGGCCACATCCAGCGCGGTGGCACCCCCAGCGCCTTCGACCGGGTGCTCGCCACCCGCCTCGGCCTGCACGCCATCGACGCGGCGAACGAGGGCGACTGGGGCAAGATGGTCGCGATGAAGAGCACCGACATCGTCCGGGTCCCTCTCGCGGAGGCCACCCGGGAGCTGAAGACCGTGCCGCTGGAGCGGTACGCCGAGGCCGAGGTCTTCTTCGGTAGCTGACCGACCGCCGGTGGCGCGGCGGGCCCGCGAGGGTCCGCCGCGCCCCGTCGCCTGCGAGAGGGGTACGGCGTCATGGCACCCGAGGTGCACACGGTCGCGGTGATCGGCGCTGGCAAGATCGGCGAGCTTATGCTCTCCGGGCTGCTGCGCTCCGGCTGGCCGGTGGAGCGGCTGCTCGCCACCGCGCGGCGACGCGCCCGCGCGGAGGAACTGGCCACCCGCTACGGCGTGCGGGTGGTCGACAACCTCACCGCGGTCGACGAGGCGGCGGTGCTCGCCGTCTCGGTCAAGCCGCAGGACGCGGGTGCGCTGCTGGACGAGATCGGCCCCAAGGTGCCGGCCGACAAGCTGGTCATCTCGCTCTGCGCCGGCCTGCCCACCACCTTCTTCAGCCGGCGGCTGCCCGAGGGCGTCCCGGTGGTCCGGGTGATGACCAACACCCCGGCCCTGGTCGACCAGGCGATGACCGCGATCTCGGCCGGCGCGTACGCCACCGGCGCGCACCTGGCCCTCGCCGAGGAGATGTTCAAGCCGCTCGGCGCCACCGTCCGGGTCCCCGAGTCTCAGCAGGACGCGGTGACCGCCCTCTCCGGCTCCGGCCCCGCCTACTTCTACCTGCTCGTCGAGGCCATGATCGACGCCGGCATCCTGCTCGGCCTGCCCCGGCAGGTCGCGCACGAGCTGATCGTGCAGACCGCCATCGGCTCGGCGGTCATGCTCCGCGACTCCGGCGAACACCCGGTCAAGCTGCGCGAGGCGGTCACCTCGCCGGCCGGCACCACCATCTCCGCCATCCGCGAGCTGGAAAACCACGGCGTACGCGCGGCCATGCTCGCGGCCCTGGAAGCCGCCCGCGACCGCGCCCGCGAGTTGGCCGCCCAAGCCGACTGAGCACACCCCCGCCCCTCGATCGGTGACAGCCGAGCAGGCCGACACGCCGGGGCGACAATAGCTGAGCCGTCACCGATCACGGCGCGAGTACGCGGCGGCGTTGGCCTCGCCAGCATGCAGCAGCGCCAGCGCAGACAGCGCATGGTTGCCGCATCCGCAGACCCAGCAACCGATGCGATGAGCAGGCGGGTGTCGGCGTACGGGCCAACGTGCGCAACCGGGTACGCCCAGACGTGCACAGGTCCATAACGACGCCCAACGATTGGTGCCAGAGGTCCGCCACCCTGCCGTCGATCGGGCCATCAACTTCAACGACGCTCGTTGTCCGAGTCGAGCCAAGATCGCAATAACTGAGGGTGAATGTCTTGGCGCCCGATCCGCCGCCCGTATCGCGGCATGAGAGTGAGTTGATCTTGACGCCAGGGTGTGCATCCTCGCGGACAACCAGGTATTGCTGGTCAGGACGTTGGTGACGGCGCATAGTGGCGGGCAAGGTCGGTGGCGAGGGCGCGGAGGTGAGCCCTGGCTTCGGTGGGGCCGTGCACTGTGATGGCGCTCCCGAACGGCAGCAATGCTCGTACGTCCTCAAGATGCATGAAGCGAATTGTCACCTTGTGGCCGGTGGCGGATTCTTCATGGTTGTCCCGGACGAGTCGTAGGCCGAAAATCCGTTGCGCTCGCTCGATCTGGGTCTGGTCGATGGTGGCGCTGACCTCTACCGCGTGGTTGTGTTCCCACTGATCAATGAGCGCAGCAGCGACGGTGGCCAGGGTCTGGTTCTCGCGGATCCGTCGTGGCCGGTCGACTTCTTTCCACGTCGTGATCCGTTCGAGTCGGTACATCCGTGGCACTCGGGCACAGTCGGCGACGAGATACCAGATGCCCGCCTTGGCGAACAGCCCGTAGCTTGATCTTTAACCGGTTCGGCGTGGCCTCGGGTTATTCGAAGTCTTCGTTTTCTTCGTGCCACCTTTCGGTTTTGTGCTGGTGGCGGCGGT
>NZ_JBEZFI010000019.1:0-115944 GCF_040649295.1 Micromonospora sp. NPDC048999
GGATTCCATCTCCACGCCCACGCCACCCCACCCAGGTGGGAAACGATCCCGGAAACTCACTCCGGCTCAGGATCGCTTAGCTGATCTGCGACGCTGGCCTCGCGGCGCCTCCAGACCCGGGCTGCTCACGTGAACGGTCCAATCCAGCGATCAACGGGCCCGGCTCATGGCAGCGCGGGTTCGGGATGGTCGGCGAGGAATCGCTCGGCGTCGGCGTCGTACCCGGTCGAGTAGGTCCGGTCGGTCACGCTGCTGTGTGAGGGTGGCCGGCTGTTCCTGGACGTGACCGCCGAAGTCCCCGTCGCCACCTACACACCGGGTGAGGGGCCCGACCCAGGGCGCGTGGCTGGCGTGGATCTCGGGATCATCCACCCCTACGCTGTGGCCGGCCCCGATGGTGAGGGCCTGTTGGTGTCGGGGCGGGCGATTCGCGCCGAGCATCGTATGCACCTGGCCGACACCAAATCCCGCCGCCGTGCGGTCGCCGTGCCCCGAAACCGGGCCAGCGGGGGTCGCGGCGGTGGCGTAAGTACCGCCGCCGGGCGCGGCTGGTCGAGGGCCGGCATCGCCGCAGGGTCCGGCAGGCCCAGCACGAAGCCGCCGCCACGGTTGTCTCTTGGGCGGTCGAGCAGCGGGTCGGGGTGCTCCGGCTCGGTGACCCGCGGGGTGTGTTGGACCTGGATGCGGGGCGGCGGCACAACCTGCGGCTACGGCACTGGCAGATCGGCCGCCTCGTGCAAATCCTGGGAGACAAGGCCACCCTGGCGGGCATCGTCGTCGACCCTGTCAACGAACGCGGCACGTCGTCCACCTGCCCTGCCTGCGGGCGGCGCATACCGAAGCCGCGTGGGCGGACCCTGGCCTGCCCGTACTGCCGGTTTTCTGGGCACCGTGACCTGGTCGCGGCTGCCATCATCGCCACCCGCGCCCCGGGCGGCGGACCCACCACCACGGCAGCCGTCGTGCTGCCGGAGGTGGTCACGCACCGTCGAGCCGGCCGACACCTACCCGGTGCCGGCCAGTCCCGGCGTGACCCCCCCCCGCCGCCCAACTCGGGTGGCGCGAGGTCCAGTTGGCCTGCGGAGGCCCGCCCCACCACCACCCGGCTACGGGGAGTCGCTCGCCCACACGGCGAGGATCCACAACGGCCACCGGACCCCCGGTGAACGTTAGTGGACACCGTACTAGCAGCCCGTCGCCGGTCGGCCTTTCCCGACGGCCCGCAAGATGCGCATGGACCGGCTGCTTCGCTGTGTCTCTGGATCGGAGCTATCGGTACCCCGAATGGACGTGTCGCGTCCGGCCGAAGGTTGCGGATGATCAACGCGCTGACCAGCGGTTCGCGAGGTAGGCCCAGACGACGTCGGGCTGACGCGTCCGGACTTTACCTTGCGGTTTTCGGGCGGAGGGCGTTTCGATAGCTTCGGTCTGCGTCAGGCGTCCCGGCTGTCGAGGATGTAGTGGCGCAGCTTGACAGGTTGGCCGTCGGGGGTGGTCCAGTCGGCGTCTGTGGTGTGGGAGTGCTGCCAGCCGGTGGCTTCGTAGAAGGCGACGGCGGCCGAGCGGTGTTCGTCCGTGACGTTCAGCGTCAGGTTGTAGCCGTGCTCGGCGGCCCATGATCGGGCGTGGCGGACCAATGCGCTGGCGACGGAGCGGCGGCGGGCTGCGGGTGTGACGTAGAGCCGTGACAGTTCGGCGTGGCGGGCTGGTGCTTGGCTGGCCAGGGCGTTGAGGGTGCGTTGGACCGCGACGTGGCCAGCGACAGAGCCGTCAGGTCCGTCTGCGATCCACGCCCGCAGCAACCGCGGTGGGGTAAGCCACTCATGTGGGTCCGCCGGCCAGTTCAGTGGGTAGGCATCGGCGTGGTGGACCACGCGCAGCGCGTCAACGCATCGGTCGAGGTCGGCCGCGGATCGGGTCCGGACGATCAGGTGCTGCATCAGGATATTTTCGCCAGTGACCAGTCGCGAACAAGGACGGGGCCGACGTGGCGGTGAGTCGTCACCGTGGCGGATGCCCAGCCACCGCACCGCGCCCAGGTCGCCGTGCGGGACCAATCCGACCCCGGCCCTGAACTCCGCGGCCAGCCGGGCCCACTGCTGGTCGGACAGCAGCGCATCGTCGGCGTGATTGTGCAGCGAGCAGTGCCAGACCGGCTTGTCCGGCGGGTGCACGCCGGCCACGACCGGCTGCTCCAGCAACTCCACCAGCCGGCGCAGCACCCGTCGTCCGCTGGCCGTGGTGGCTGGCTGAAGCTCGTCGACGCCGCCCACGGTCGTCTATGCCCACGCTGCGATCACCCCCGGCCGGTGGTGGTCGCGGTACTCGCCCGGCCCGAACAGGTAGTGCAGCACCTCGGCCACCGAGGCGCCGTGACGGTGCACCCGCGCGGGATTGTGCCCGGCCGCCCGGCGGCGGCCCGGACCCTCGACCGCGACCAGGCCGTGGTCGCGCTCGATGATTCGCACCGCGGCCATGGCCCGCGCGTAGTCGTGTCGAGGGCGAGGGGTCGGCCGGCTTGGCTGGAGCCAGACTGTGTCTGGTTTCATTCCGTGTCGCGCTGACACAGCACGCGGTAGGTCGTGAGGATGTAGGCATGAGTTCATCGCAGCCCCTCGCCGATCCCGGGTCCGAGCCGGACACGACCGCAGGCGGGCCGGTGAATACTGCAGGCGCGGGGTCTGGCCCCCCATCGCCGCACACTCCTGGGTCTGCCCCGGATCACCGCTACCTGCTCGACAACGCCCGGGTGGAGGCGGGCGAGCGGTTCACCTGGCTGGCCGAGCTGTTCGACGGTGTCACACGGGGGCACTTCGACCGGCTCGGAGTGAAGGCGGGCTGGCGCAGCTGGGAAGTCGGCGCCGGAGGCCCCAGCATTCCCGAGGCACTCGCCACTGCCGTCGGACCAACCGGTTACGTGCTGGCCACGGACATCAATCCGGCCTGGTTGGACCCGCACGGCGGGTACGAGGTGCTCCGGCACGACATCGTCGGGGACCCGCCGCCGCAGCCAGGCACGTTCGACCTGGTGCACGCCCGGCTCGTGCTCGTTCACGTACCCGACCGTGCCCGGGCGTTGGCGACGATGGTGGCGGCGCTGCGGCCCGGCGGCTGGCTGTTGGTCGAGGACGCCGATACCGAGCTGCAGCCGTTGGCTTGCCTCGATGAGGTTGGCCCGGCGCAGCGGCGCGCCAACCGGCTGCGGCGCGCTGTCCGGGAGTTGATGACCCGCCGCGGCGCCGATCTGCGCTACGGCCGTACGTTGCCGCGGGCGTTGCGTGCAGCCGGCCTGGTCGATGTCGCGGCGGCCGGTTGTTTCCCGGTCGGCGGGGTGGCCTGCGACCGGCTGGAGGCCGCGACGGTGCGCATGGTCCGCGCCGAGTTGCTCGCCGCGGGGTTGGCCAACGACGCCGAGATCGACGCGCACCTCGCCGCCATCGATGCCGGCGAGCTCGACCTCACCCTCGCGCCGCTGATCTCGGCATGGGGACGCCGCCCGGGATAGCCCTTGCAGACGATTGCGGATGACCGCGATCACCGGCGCCGCCGGGCCCATGCCGTGGCCGTGGCGATCGCATCGCAGGCCACCCGGAAGGCCGGACACACCCTCGACGTCCACGTCGTGGTCCTGCGCGGCAATCTCGACGACGGCCTGGTGGAGACCGTACGCGGGGTGGGCTACCGGCTGCGGCCGAGTTGACGGCACCGGCCGATTCTCAGATCATCCTCAAGAAATCCTGCCCTGTCTGCCGCTGGCGGCCCGGCTAGCGTGTGCTGTCGCCACCGTGCCACCCTCCTGTTCTGGAGCTTCTATGAGAAACAGACGGACGATCACCTTCCCCGTCCTGCTCGCCGCGACCCTCGCGGCGACCGTTGCGCCCATGCCCAACGCGTCCGCGACCAGCCTCGGCGAGGAGCGTTTCCAGCCGAGTGTCACCTACGATCTGTCGGTGACCGACGCCGAGCGCGACGCGATCCACGCGGAAGTCGAGGCGTTGGCTGGACGCGTCAGCAGCGCCCGGGTGGGGGACGGCAGCTACGACCCGCTCAGTCTGGTTGGGGCGATGCTGGACGGGTCGAGCTACGACTCCATCTCCCGAGGCGGCACGGCCGCGACGGCGTACCCTTTCCCGGTCAGCAACACCGAAGCCAACCAGTACGAGTACGACCGCAAGGTCGCCAAGCTCGCCTGGGTGGTCAAGCTGGCCACCGACCTGGGTTTCCCGGTGGTCGTCCAACGCCAGCCCGACAAGTACGTCTACGCCGAGATCGGTGACCCGGACGCCCCGGAAATGGTCATGGCGTTGAGCCACCTCGACTCGCCGACGGCTTCCGTTTCATCCGCCCAGCTGGCGCGCTGGCGGGACGCCGATGGCAACCTCGGCACTCCCGGTGCGTACCACTCGCCCTATGTCCAGGACGGCTGGGTCTACGGGGCGGGCATTCAGGACGACAGCGGCCCGACGCTGGCGACGCTGCTCGCGGCCAAGGCGCTGCTCGAGGCGGGGTTGCCCCTCGACCGACGTATCCGCATCGTCATGGGAGTCTACGAAGACGGCGGTCCCGGCACGCCCTCGACGACGAACACCGCCACCTTCCAGTCCATCCCGTACAACTCGAACCCGAGCTTCTACGACAACTGGGCCTACAAGAACCTGAACCGGGAAGAGATCCCGATCGCGGCCTACACCTCCGACTCGCGGTTCCCGGTCATCGTTGGCAACTCGGGATCGGTGACCCCGTCGGTGTCGATGAGCTTGTCCGCGGACAGCACCAAGGCCTTCCGGCTGAAGGGTGCCACCGCCGGCGTCACCCTGCGTGAAGGCGATCCGACGCTCAAGGACATCGCCTACGGCAGCACCACGCAGATCGCCTCGCGGGCCACTTTCACCCTCGACGTGGCGGGGGCCGGCTCCGCCGAGCGCGACCGTTTCGTGTCGGCGATCACCGCTGCCGCGACCACGAAGGGTTGGCTCCCGGCTGCTCCCCGCACCACGCCCAAGGTGCAGACCACGATCACCGGCGACTCGCTCACGCTGGAGATCAACACCGATGTGGCGATGGAGATGCCGACCCCGCAGTACGGCAAGAATGCCGTCGTGTGGGGAATGTTCCTGCTCTCCAAGGGACTCGGCGCACTGGGAACCACGGCCGCCGACATGCAGTTGAAGAAGGCCGCCGACGGCATCGCCGACCTGTTCTTCCGCGACGGTGTTGAAGGCGAAGCCTATATCGGCAAGTACATGGGCATCCCGGCGAGCCTGTTGCGCAACCCGAGCAACGGCACGCCGAACTTGACCTTTGCCCTCATGGGAGGCATCAGTTCGGAGACCCCGACGAGCTTTTACACGGACGCTTCCGGCAGCCTCAGCATCCCGATGTATGTGCGCAGCATGCACGTCACCGCGGCTGACTCCGGCCAGGCAACGGCGGCGGTCACGGCCGCCTTCCAGGCGAAGGGGTTCACCATCGGGACCCTCGGCTCGCCCGTCGGCGCCGGGTTGTACGTCACTCACGACAACCCGCTGACGGCTCTTCAGTTCGGGAGCTACCAAGCCTCGATCAACCACAACCCGGAGGCGTTTGCGGATCCACATTCCCTCCGGGACGTGGTCTATCCGCAGGGCACGACCGGCGGCACCCTCGCCAGCAGCTTCCGCAACAAGATGACCGCCTTCGGCGCCGTCATCCCGGGTAACGAGCGCTGGTGGCACACGGCCAACGAGCGGATGAAGATTGACTCGGCAGTGCAGATGACCAAGATGATGGCCGATGGCATGCTGGAGATGGCCCGGTACTCCGGGCCCGCCGGTGCCAAGTTCATGTCGGCCAACATCCCGGGGCTGAACTCCGACCGGGCGGACCTCGACCTGCTCGACGTCACGATCGGCACCTACAAGGACGCGTCGGCCGCTGTCGGCACGAGCCAGTTGGGCAACCAGGCCCTGCTCGGTGCCACCTCGTTCAACATTCCGATGTGGAACGGGCGCGGCAACTCGACTCCGACGGCGTCGGCTTTCGAACTGGGGCACGCCCCGGGAGGGGTCTACTTGCCCCTGAACGACAGCGAGTACCTGAACAGCACGTACGTGGCTCCGATGCGCCTGGAGTTCAAGGTGGAGCGCCCCGACTACATGTCGGACGCGGCTTGGGCGAAGTTCGTCGCCGGCGGCTACGGTGACTTCCAGTTCAACATTCTCGTCAACGGCGCGGTTGTGCCGCTGGCCGTTCCTGCGGGGCAGAGTGCGGACAAGTACTTCTCCTCGCGCATCTCGGCCAACAACCCCGACGCCATCTACCTGTCGGTCAACCTCGCGATCACCGATGCCCCGTACACCGGGGTGAAGGCCATCGTCGCGGATTCCAAGACGGACCTGTACACGGTCAATCCGACGTACTTGGCCTCAAACCCGGATCCGTTCCCTGGGCGCGGGGCCGTCGAACAGCGGGGCTTCTTCCTGTTCGGTGATGGGCAGAAGGACGCGGAGTTCTCTTCGCCCGACGCGGTCTACGTGACGGTCGCCAACGCGGTCATCGATGCGAAGCCGTCGGCGGTGGTGAAGAAGTTGAAGGGCAACACGAACGAGTTGACCATCACGGTGAAGCAGACCCACATCGACGGCACCGAGTCTCCTGTGACGGCCACGTTCACCATCAACAACAACGCTGCTGGCACTTACACCGTCGGCGATTACAAGGTGTACGTCGACACCAAGGGCAACACCCAGGTGCGGTCGATCTCCATCGTGTGACGCGTGTGAACCGGAAGTTCAGCGCGCGCACGAGGGGGCATGCGCGGTGCAGGGCCCCGGCAAATTCGTGAGGGTGCCCGGCTTGATGTGGTTGGTCTAGACGCGCCCGTGCTGGTGGTAGCAGGCGGGCATGACCGGTTTAGATGATCATCGAGGTTCATACGCCTTATTGATCGTCCGAAGCGAGTCATGCCCGCGCTGCCATCATCGCTGATTTCGTCCTTGTCCGACGCACCGGCTGTCACCGTGCCCGAAGCCGCTGCCGGGCTGCCCGCGGCGTTGGCGGTCTGCCGGATCCCCGCGACGTCGTACAGGGCGTTGCGCGCCCATTCCTGGTCTAGTGCTGTGACCGCATAGGTTCACCGGGTTGGCGGTCGTGGCGGTCGGATGTGCGGCGACGTCCGATCCGATCGCTGGAGGCCCGGTGGCCGAGCCTGTCCGTGTACGCAGACTGACCGACCAGGAGGGGCAGAAGCTGCAGCAGATCATGCGCAGGGGCAGCACGAGTTCGGTGCGCTACCGGCGCGCGATGATGCTGCTCGCCTCGGCGGGCGGGAACGGGTGCCGAGCGCCGAAGGGGGCAAGTTCAGGAGAAGGACGGCGACAGAAGGATGACTCAGGAGGCGGACGGTTCGATCTCCCCCGCAAAGACGATGAACTGGTCGATGAGGCTCCGCCGCAGATGGACGACGTCCGTTCCCGCCAGGCGGGGACCTCCATCCGGCGTGGTAAAGACCCACTGGTACCGGGCCCACTCGTCAGGCATGTCCACCGCTGAGCAGCGCACCATCGTGCCGGTCCCCGCCGGGTGGCGCCGGATGTCCAGCACGAACCGCTCGACCGCCGCGATTCCTTCGCTGCGACCCAACGGCCCCCAGAAAACCACGTCTGAGGTCAGCGCCTGGGAGAGCAGGGCAGTCACATAGCTGTCGTCCGAGGCGTTGAACGCGGAGATGAACGTGTCGATCGCGGAGCGTGCAATCTCTTCCTGCATGCCCCAGTAATACCAGCCGTTTCGCGTGCGCTCGTCCCGCGAGGCGCCTTCCGATCACGGTGAACCATCCCGGTCACAGCACTAGGTCGACGCGGCGGTCTGGCCGCCAGAGCAGCCGGTGGGGTAGCTCCGCGACCCGCTGGTCGGCCTGCGCAGGGCGCAAGATCGTCTACGACAACGGCGGAACGGCCCGGCCGGGCCAGATACCGCCGGGCGGAACGGGTCGAGGTGGTGCCCATGCGTCGAGGGCAGCGCCTCGACCGGGTAAAGACGGGGTGACTGTCGATGTCAACCGGGAGGCCGATCAACGGCGATCGGTGATTGGCTCGATCCCCGCCTTGTCGGCATCGCGGACGCCGCCCCCACGGCACGGGCTCGCTGATCGGCCCGGCTACAGGGCGCGACCGGCTGGTGGCGCTCGACGTGGCCGCCACGGCGCGCTGGGTGGTCGAGTCGGTGTCGTGACTACGCGTACTCGCTTGCGACAGCCGGCGTGGTCACGTGCCGGCTTACTCGTTCGTCGCCGGTGGACCGCCGCGTTGAGGGTGGCCGAGCGCGGGCGGCCGCTCTCCGGGCTTGGCGAACCAGGCCGGGGCATCGGCAGCGAGGGTCGTGTCGATTCTCAGCTTCGACAGGGCGTCGAGTTCTGGCAGGTCGTCGGGATCGAACCAGCCGACCTCGGTCGATTCGTCGTCGTTGACGCGTGGTTCGCCGCTGACCGCGCGGCAGCGGAACCACACGTTGAGGTAGTCACAAACATCGCCGTTGGGGTAGATGGATCGGTTCAGCGCGACGCCCCCGATGCGCTCAATCTCCGCGACCACGCCCGTCTCTTCGTAGATCTCTCGCAGAACAGCATCGGCAGGCTGCTCGCCAGGATCAATCGCGCCAGCGGGAAGCCCCCAGGATCCGTCGTCACTGCGCAGGCCCAGCAGAATTTGCCCTCGGTCGTTGCGGACGACGGCACTGACTCCCGGGAGCATCAGCAGGTCATGGCCGACACGGGCGCGCAAGCCAGCGATGTAGGGCGAGATCGGCATGCGGGCAACAGTACTGATCGCGGTCCAGCGCATCCACCCCGGTCGAAGCAGGCGGACAACCCGTTCAGAAGGCCGCATATATAAATACAAAACTGCAGATCCCCCCGGATTCCGCCCGGCGGGCGATGAGAGCGGAGGCGGGCCGGCGACGGAGGTCGCCGGCCCGCCTCCACGGCTCAGCCGATGGTCAGGTCGATCTGCTTGCGGCCGTTCGCGGGTACCCGCGGGTTGTCGTCGTACCAGCCGGTCGACTTGGTCACCGGGTCGGCCAGGTACCACTCCAGGCTGAGCTGGCCGTCGCCGATCACCCGGAATTCGTAGGTGCCGCCCTGGGCCGGGACGTCACCGACGGCGAGCAGGTCGCCGCTGGTCACGCCGCGTGCCTTCAGTCGGCCGCCGCTCCAGGCGGTGCCGCCGGGTCTGATGGTGACCGTGCCGGTGACCTTGACGCCCGCCGACAGTGTGGTGTCGTAGGTGTTGGTCGCGCGGCTGGTGACCGACACCGTCTCGGCCTTGAACCGGTTGCCGGTCGCGCCGGACCACTGCCGCGGCAGATCGCCGGTCGGCGTGAAGAGCAGGGGCCACTCGTACGGCCCGAGGTTCCAGACCGTGTACTTGCCCTCTTTGTTCGTGCTCTCGGCGTAACTGCCCGGCCGGGGGATGTCGAAGGCGGTGACACCGACCTCGACGTGCTCCACCGGCTGACCGTCCGGGCCGCGCACCACCCCGGTGATCGAACCGCCCGGGTCCAACTGGGCCGGGTCGAGCCGAGCGATCTTGCCCGCCTTAATCGTGATCTTGGTGGCCTGTTTCTGGTCGCCGGTGCCGCCCTCCGGGGTGTACCACTGCGCCCCGTACGCGCTGCTGCCCGGCTTGACGAACAGTTGGTAGGTGCCCGGCGCCAAGGCGTCGCTGGTGCCCTTGCCCTGCTTGTTGGTGCAGACGGATGGGAGCTCGCTGGTGCCACCCGCATTTGGCAGCACGGCGTAGAAGCACACGTCTGCACCCGCCGCGGCCCCCGTCGCACGGGCGACCGCTTGCACGTTGAACCGTCCGCCGATCTCGACCGGGATGGTCAGCGTGGCCCGCCCGTCGGCCGCGATGGTGACCGGCACGTCCTGCTTGCCGAGGTACTCGCTGCTTTCCAGCATGCTCAGCGTGACCAAGGTCGGGCCCGCATCGAGTCCCGCTACGGTCACCGTCGTGCCCTGCGTGCAGAATTTGCCGAACTTCGTGACCACCGCGACGCAGTAGTTGCTGACCGGAGCGCCGGTGTCGGCGTCCACCGCGGTGACGATGAGCGAGCCGCCGGTGTGCCACGTCGAGTTCACCGACGCCGAACCGCCCGCCGCCACGGTCACCTCGCCGCCGTCCTGGGAGAGCTCATCGGACGAGTTGGTGAGCGTGATCCGGTACGACTCCGGGAACACGCCGGTCATCTCCCACTCGCCGTCCGTACCCGTCTGGACGGTGCGGCGCTGGTACACCATGCTGTCGGTGATCACGTCGGCGTGCACGAAGAGGTTGGGTGCCGGCTCGCCGGTGGGCAGGGTCACCCGGCCCGAGAGCGTGGACTGCTCCGGGTGCGTCACGTCCAGCGTCTTGGTCGTTTCGGGCCGGACCTTGACCGGAACGGCGTTCTCGATCTGGAGCGTGCCGGGGGCGAAGTACTCGCCGTAGTAATCGCCGTAGCTGAACAGGTAGTCGCCCGGCAGGACGTTCTCAAAGGTGTGGGAGCCAACGTTGGTGCCGTTCACGACCGCGACCTTCGTGCCGTCGTGCCAGAGGGCGAACGAGTACTTGAGAACCTTACTGCTGCCGGTCCGCAACTTGACGCGCAGCGCGCCGGTCGGTCGGAGCGACTCGTTCACCTCGACGGACTGCCCGGCAGCGACCCGGAAGATCTTGCCCGCCGCCTCGTCGATCTTGCCGGGCAGCCACTGGCGGCCGTTGAGCTCGACCCGCCATTTCCCGGCGGGCACGGTGAGCGAGAACCGGCCGTCCGCCCCGGTGCTGGTGCTGTAGTCGCCGTCGCCGTCGACCTCGTGTGCCCGGATGCTGGCCCGGGCCGGGTTGCCCTCCGCATCGGTGATCAGCCCGGTCAGGGTGCCGGTCGGCAACAGGCTCTCATCCACGGTCAGTGTCTGGTTGTTGCGCAGGGTGTACCACCTGGCGGTGGCCTGGCCATGCTTCTGGGGTGCCCACACGCTGAACGGGTTGTTCACGAATTGCAGGCTGACCTCGCCGGCCGGCACACGCGTGATGGAGTAGCGGCCGTCGGCGTCAGTCGTGGCGGTTCGCCCGGAGTAGGAGTAGGGCCGGGCCTGAACATAGACCGACGCCCGTGCGACCGGGTTACCGGCCTGGTCGGTGAGCCGGCCCTGGACCGTGCCGGTCGGCACCTGACGCTCGTCGACCACCGTGGTCAGGCCCGGCACCACGGTGTAGCGCTCGGCCTCGTCCGCGTTCGGCTTGCCCGGGGCGTACTGCGAGATGGCGCGGTCCGAGAAATGGACCGTGACCGGGCCGGCCGGCACGTCTATCTCGTAGCGCCCCTGCGCGTCCGTGTAGGCCGTACGCTGCCAGTGGTTGTAGGTCAGGCTCTCGGTGTAGACCAACGCGTTGGCGATCGGGTTGCCGGATCGGTCCTTGAAGACACCCCGGACCGTGCCGGTCTGCGGCTCGTACGGCACGGAGATCTGGGCGGCCGACGCCGGTGTGGCCGGGACGACAAGGATCAGACCGACGGCCAAGAGGCCGGCGGAGAAGAGTCTTTTGAACATGCGTGTCAAACCTCGCTGGGGTAATGATCCATTGAGGAGGCCAGCCTATGCGGAGATCGGGCCCGCCGGGAGGGGCTGTAGATGAACGGAAACGATCGCGGATGGTGATCACGTAGGGCATCCCCGGAGAAACTTGCCGCCCGGTTCCCCTCTTTGGGCAGGGCCATCGACCTGGCGAGGTGGACGAGCAGATTTCCGGGCACCTCTCGCCGTCATCCGCGAGTACATCGAAAACCAGAAACGTCCCGGTCCGTGACGCGATTCCTCCCGGCCCTGAACTTTAGGCGGGAGAGGATGTCAATCGCCGATAGTTGCTCTGACCTGCCGCTCTATCCGTTTTGGTGGTGGAGCGGCATTTTGCTTCCTTGATTCCGCGTCAAGGTCGATCCGATGGACCGTGGAGAACCGCGCGCGGTGACGCCCTGCTTGCACCGTCGATCGCTCGCAAGCTCGTCGTCCAGTGACCAGCCCCTGACCGCGAAGACCCACATCAACCGGGCTAGGGCCAAGCTCCATGCCGGTGACCGAGCCCGACTTGTGGTCCTCGCCTACGAATCCGGCCTGGCGGCCCTCCCCGAAACCATTGACAACCAAGGCCGGCAGGAGCCAGGTCGCCCCGCTCGTGCCTCTGCGGGAGCCGCGCGTCGTTGTCGACCTGCCGGGGGATCCGCGGAAGTGATGCTCCGTCCACCGTCAAAGCGCTGGTCAGGGCTTCCCGTTCGGCCCGTGACATGATGGTGCCCATGGGGAAACAGCAGGACGTCGGCGGGCCCAACCGTCACAGTGGGTCAGGCGCCGCCGCGGACGGTGTGGCGGGTGGCAGCGTCGATGCGCGGCTCGCCTGCGCGCAGGACCCCACAACGCCGCAGATGGCCCTCATCGACCTGGCGTCCGACCCGTCGGCCGTGGTCCGTGAGGCGGTCGCGACCCGCACCGACGCGCCCGCGCAGGCACTGCGACCACTGACCCGGGACCATGATCGTCACGTCCGGGAGGCCGTGGCGAGAAACCCCTCGACCTCGGTCGCCAATCTCCTGCGACTCGTCAAGGACGCCGACCGGTGGGTCCGCTGGGGGGTCGCCGGCAACCCGGCCTGCGACGAGTCGATTCGCCGGGTGATGGCGGAGGCCCCCGACAAGGAGCTTCGTGGTCTCCTCGCGGAGAGGCGCGAACTGGAGCCCGAGCTGGCCGCGCGGCTGGTCGACGACGTCTCACCAGAGGTACGGGAACGACTCGCCACCCACACCCACGACCCCGACGTGATCACCGCCCTGATGGCCGATCGCACCGCACGCGTACGCAAGGGGCTCGCCCGCAACCCGCGGACCACCACCGCCCAGCGCAGCGCACTCGCTCAGGATCCCGTGGTGGACGTCCGCGCTGCGCTGGTGCTCGCGGTCGAGCTGACCGAGGCGGATCTGCGAGGCCTGGTTGACGACCGCTCGGTGCAGGTGCGGATGGCGATGGCGACGTCGGAGGTGGTCCCGCCGCACATCCGGCAGGCGCTCGGTCGCGATCCCGACGAGATGGTTGCCGGTGCGGCGCGCGACTTCCGCCCCGGGTCGGGCAAGTCCTCGGCGGTACGGGCTCCGCGCGTCGGTCAGCGGGCCTCCGGGACCGGCCGAGGCCGACCGGGCGGCGCCCGGCGCTGAGGCTTGCGGTGCCGCCGCATCCGCCCGCGCCGGCGGCCGTCATCCGCCCGCGGTCGATTCCGGGACGTCGGCGTTTCAAGCAAGGCTCGGACGGCCGGGGCCGGTGAGCCGACGGCGTACCTGTTCCGGTGCCTGCACTGCGGCGTGTACCTGGCGTCCTGGGACATCGGGCGATGGGCTGTGGGCCTGGGGGTACCTGACCCAGGCCCGGCCGGCGGGTGGCGTGTCACGCTCAGCGGGGGACCGCGAAGCCGGGTCCCGTCAGCTCACACCCTCTTCGGCGTACGTGCGGTGGCGGGTTGGGCGGGAGGGCTGGCTCGGCGCCGCGGGCCGCTCCGGGCCGCCCTGCGATACCGGCTGGCCGGCTGCCGCCAGCGCGGTGAGCCGCCGGCCCAGCACGGGTACGCCGAGCAGGTCCACGAGGCTGCGTGCGGCCTGCCGCCGGGATGGCATGAACCAGAGGAAGAACCCGGCGCGCATCAGCCAACCGGCCCAGCCGGTGACCTGCACCCCGTACAGCTCGACGGCGCCCTTGCCGACGCCCAGGCTCGCTGCCTGTCCGAGCCCCCGGTAGGTGAACCGGCGTGGCGATCTGCCGCGCAGCGTCGCCGCGATGTTCCCGCCGATCCGCTCGCCGTGCTTGATCGCCCAGAGCGCGTTGGCCGGGCAGGGCTCGCCCTTGACCGGGTGCACCATGTGGGCGTGGTCGCCACCGGACCAGACCCGTCCGCTGCCGTGTACCCGCAGGTAGTCGTCGGTGATCAGGCGACCGTTGCGCGACTCCAGCGACTCCGTGCCCGGCACCGGGGCCACCGCCTGGCCCAGCGTCGACACGACCAGGCGGCTGGCGAGTACCGACCCGTCGTCGAGGTACGCGCCGTCCTCATCGACCCGCACCACGCGGGTGCCCAGATGCACCTGCACCCCCGCCCCGACGAGCTGCCGTTGCGCGTACCGGGCCAGCCGGGCGAACCGGGGACGCAGCTGGGGCAGCAGGTCGGGGCCGCCGTGCACGAGATGCACCCGCGGCTCGACCTCGCGCAGCACTCGGTAGCGCGGGCGCAGGCTGCGGAAGATCTCGGCGACCGTGGCCGACATCTCCACGCCGGTGAACCCGCCCCCGACGACGACCACGGTGAGCAGCTCCCGGCGGGTCTGCTCGTCCGGGCTCGTGTCGGCCAGCTCCACCTGCGTCAGCAGCCGCTCCCGTACAGCCGAGGACCCGCCCGGGTTCTTCAGCGACCAGCCGTGCTGGGCCAACCCCGCGACCCGGGCCAGGTCGTCGTGGCTGCCGCAGCCGATGACCAGATGGTCGTAGTGCAGGACCAACGCCGCCGCCGCGGCGCCGGCCGGCGCCACGGTGACCTCGCGGCGGGCCAGGTCGACGTGCTGCGCGGTGCCCCGGACCAGCCGCGCCTGGGGGCAGGTGGTCTGCAGTTGGCTCTTTTCGTGTCCGTCGGCGATGAGGCCGCCGAGCACCTCGGCGGTGAAGCCGTGGTACGAGTGGTAGCCGTGCGGGTCCACGAAGACGATCTCCACGTCGCCCCGGCGCAGCTGCCGTCCCAGCCGCCGCCGCAGTGACTTGTATGCCCAGACCGATGTGTAGCCGGCGCCGAGTAGGACGATCCGGGACGGACGGGCTGGCTGCGGTGGGGCGGCCGGCGCGGGTCGCGTCGCTTGGGCGGGCTGCCGGTGACGTGGCACGTTGTCGAGGTACCAGCGGGCGTAGGCGGTGATCTCGTCGTCGGGGAACGGCATGATCCCGGCGTCGGGACGGCTCAGCGCGTGGTCGCTGTTGGCCCGGTCGAACAGCTTCTCGCCGACCAGGTACGAGCGGTAGAACTCGATGCCCTTGGCGAACGCCCGGTCCGTGTCGTCGAGCTGGGACGGGTCGGTGACGTATTCCGGCTCGGGCAGCCCGGCCAGCGCGAAGATCCGCCGCAGCACGTCGCCTGCGGCCGGCGGGGTCGAGTTGGTGAGGTGGAAGATTCGTTCCGGGCTGCCGGAGGCGGCTATGCCCAGCATCTGCTCGACCAGGGCGTCGACCGGGATGAAGTTCAGCGGGGTACCGGGATCGACCAGCATCCGCACCGGCCGGCGCAGCCGCTGCGGGGCGCGCGCTGACAGGTGCTGGGCAAACACGGCGAGCCGGCGCTGGAAGCCGTACATGCCGGTGTAGCTGCCGACGACCGCCCGGGTGCCGCTGTGGCCGACGACGATGCTGGGTCGCAGGATGCGGGTGGCGGTGCCGGTGTGGGCGTGGACCAGCGCCTCGGTGGCCGCCTTGCTGCGCTCGTACGCGTTGTTGCTGCTGTCGGGCGCGATGAGCCGTTCGGTGATCACCCCGTCGCGGGTGCCCGCGACGTAGGCGGTGCTGATGTAGTTGAACGAGACGGCGCCGAGCCGGTCGGCGAGGTCGAGCGCATGCCGGGTGCCGTCGACGTTGGTGGTGAAGATCTCCGCCGCGGCGGACTCCTCGTAGCGCAGCGAGGCGGCGCTGTGCCAGAAGTCCGCGACCGGGCCACGGATCGGCGCCGCCAGGCCGCAGCCCGGCCGGGTGACGTCACCGGCGACGGTCCGCACCCGCCCGCCGATGTCGGCGTGCTGGCCGTAAGCGCTCGCCGCAGCCGTCAACAGGCTCCGCAGCCGCGCGTCCGGGTCCTTCGCGCCGGGCCGCACCAGGCAGACGACGTCGTCGTCGGTACGCCGCAGCAGCTCCAGGATCAGCGCCAGCCCGACGAAGCCGGTACCGCCGGTGACGACGTGTGCTCTGTTCACTATGGATCTCCCCGGAAACGCGCAGGTAAATACCGACAAGGCTCGGCGCGAGTCGCGGTCCTGTCGGGCAGTCCGCCAGTCGTCCTGGCCGAGCGGCGCATACTCGATCTTCCGAACGGACTCGGCGTCCTGGCCGCTGGATGGTCCGCCGCCGCCCGCTGCTCCCGCCGATCCCGCACAGGCCGCCTGGTTTGTCGTTGATTCTCGAGCTAGCTAGCGATTCATGCCGTTGTCGGCGCGGAGAGGCGGGCCGTAACGAAGGCGAGCCCAATGCCCGCGATCGCGGCGAGTAGCCCGTTGGACACCTGGTCCGTCACGGGGAATTCGTGCCATCGGTCATCTGTGCCTCTCCCTTCCGCTACGTACGACGCTAGGAGAGGTGACTCGTCACCCGGTATTGGAACTTCTTCCTATGAATGGTCCCGCCGGGTTGTCGCGCCGCCCCATGAGCTCCGCCCGGGAGCTGACGCCCCGCTTGGCGTAGACGCTGGTCAGCTGGGCGGCGACGGTCTTCTCGGACTTGCCGAGCCGAGTCGCGATCTGGTGGTTGCTGAGTCCCTCCATGACCAGTAGCTCTACGTCCTGCTCGGCCTGAGTGAGCCCGGAGGAGGCCGTACGCCCACCGAGTTGCCGGATCTCCCGCTCGGCCAGCGCGACCCACAGTGGCGCGGGCAGGCTCGCGAACGTCTCGCGAGCCGACTCGAGCAGGTTGCGGGCCTTACTGATCTGCCGATCTCGACGCAGCACGGTACCCAGGGCGAGCCCCGCCCGGCCGCGGGTGAAGACGCCGGTGGCGATCGTGTGGGCCTCGGTCAGCGTCGCGACCGCCTCCGCATGGTCGCCACGTACGCTCTGGAGCACGCCTCGACATCGACATGCGTTCTGGATCGCCAACGGGCTGCCGTAGGCGCGGGCGTTCGCCTCGAGCTCGTTCAGATACCGTTCGGCGCGGTCCAGCTCGCCGACCCCGATGAGAGCCTCGATCGCGTTGTCCCACACCGGGAACATCGTCGGCTCGCGCCAACCGAGGCTGGCCAGATGGGCCGGTAGCGGTCCCAGCAGGTCGGCCGCGCCCTCCGCGTCGCCCTGCGAGAGCCGCAGGAATCCGAGCACGCCGACGTTCTGGATGCGGAAGATCTCGTCGCGGCCGGCGACCGCCGCCGCGGCCCCCTCTGTCGCGAGCCGCTCCGCCTCCTCGCCATGGCCGAGGTGCGCGGCCACAAGCGAGGCGACGTACGGTCCGATTCCACCCTGCGAACCATCAAACTGCTCGCACAGCGCGGCACACTCCCGGGCCGAACGTTGCGCGGCGGTCCAGTCGTCGGCGCGGATCTCCAGCTCCGTGAAGTGGATGAGCCCGCCCGCCACGCTGAAGTCGTCGCCGGCCTGCCGGGCCGCCTCGATGACGCGGTGCATGGCTGTGCGCGCCTCATCGTAGCGAGCCTGCAGCATGCGCCGATGGCCCAGCCAGAAGTCGCCGCTGTCGTAGAACTGGCCGACCTTCATGGCGCGTCCGAGTTCCGCCGCGCGCCTGACCGCCACCTCATCGGTCGGGCCGGTCCAGTACTCGACCGAGGCAAGGTTGGTCAGCGCCCGGGCCCGTACCGGGGCTTCGTCCGGCAACAGTTCCGCAGCCCGACGCAGGTGGATCAGCCCACCCGCGGCGTCGGCGCGCCGGACAAGCAGGTTCATCCCGATGCCGTGCTCGGCCATTCCCGCCTGCGTCCGGTCTTCGCCGGCCGCGATGATCGCCTCCTCGTTCAGCGCCAGAGCGCGGTCGAGGTCATCGCCGTACAGATTCGCCAGCATCACGAGAACCGTCGCCCGCGTAGCGCCCTCGGCCCGGTCCAGCAGGCCCTCCAGCAGTTGACGTGCCCGCAGCTTGTCGCCGGACGCGAAGTGATGCTCCGCCGCCTCCTGAAGACGGCGTCGCAACGGTTCGGCCTGCTCGCTCGGGGTCAGCCGTGCGGCCAGCTCGTACAGCTCGGCGGCCGCGCTCGACGCGCCCCGGGCCACCGCGAGGACGGCGGCCGTCTCGACCATGTCCGCCGCGTGCTCGTCCGGGCCGTCGAGGCTGTGTGCCAGGTGCCGGGCCCGGCGCTCCGCGTCGGCGACCACGTGGGCGAGCCGGGTGTGCAGCCGCCGCGCATGCTCGGGCGACAGGTCGGAGCGCACGGCGTTGGCGATGAGCGGGTGGGTGAACCGCACCTGGCCGGCGCGGGCGACCAGCAGGTCCGCCGCGGCCGCGGCGGACAGCGCGGCCAGTGTCGCCTCTCGTGCGTCCGTCGTCGCAGTCTCGGCGCGCTCCACTCCGACTGCCGCGACCAGCTCCTCGACGGTCGGGCGGGTAAGGCAGGCGGCCAGCTCCAGCACCTCCCGTATCCTGGGCGGTAGCGCGTCGATCCGATTCCGCAGGAGTCCCTCGACGGATATGGATAAGGAGTGAGCGCCGGGAGAGTCGCCGAGATGCAGGGCGCGAACGAGCTCCACGCCATGCAATGGGTAGCCACCGCACGCCTCGTAGACGCGTAGCAGCTCCGGGCGGGACAGCCGACGGCCCAGCGCCTGGCGGATCACACCGTGCAGTTCGTTGGCGGACATCGGCCCGACCGAGGACTCGACCTTCCGGCTGTCATCGAAGGCCGACAGTATGGTCTCGGCTCGGGCCTCGCCGATCCGACTCGTGAGTAGGAAGGTCACAGGGTGCCCGGTGACGCGACGGGCGGTCGAGAAGAGCACCTGCGCCGACTCGGGGTCGAGCCACTGCACATCATCGACCGCGATCAGAACAGGACGGGCACTTGAGAGAAGTCGGACCAGGCTCACGAATCCGGCCATGACCACGGTCAGCTCCGGTGCGTCGCCACGCGTCCGCACCGCCTCGAGCGCCTCCCGCTGTCGCGGCGGCATCTGGTCCAACCCGGACCCGGCCGGCCCGTCGAGCAGATCAGCCATCGCCACGAACGACAGGGACGACTCGCTCTCCGCCGGCGCACAGGACATCACAAGGTGGGTCGCCGCCGCCGTACGTAGACCATGCCGGAACAGCGTGGTCTTGCCCGACCCCGGCTCGCCGACCAGCACCAAGGCCCGCCCCGCGGCCTGCTCAAGAAACGCGTTGAGAGCGGCGAGCTCGCACTCACGGCCGATGACCTTCCCGTCGATGTCTACGCCCCGCTGTCCCGTTACACGTTGACATGTCAAGCCCCCGATGCTCGGCGAGCCGTGGGATATGCATTCCCGCTGCACCGGTGTCGGCAGCTACGGTCTTCTGTGATACATGCCGTGTCGTGCCGAGGTCTGGAGCCAGACCGTAGGCAAAGTACCGGCAAAATCGGATCAGGCATTCACCCGATCGGACGGGGTCTGCGACCGGAACGCGAACGTCCCCGACAGCGAAGACCGACGGCGCTGTGTGGGAGTGATCTCGGAATCGGGAGCATGTACTTGGCGAACGAGGGCGGCCAGCGCGCCCAGGGCAGCAACCGGATGAACAGCGGCGCGTCGGCGAAGTTGCTTGCGGTTGTCGGAAATGCGATCCGACCAGTCTGAATGGTCCTTGTTCGACGGTCGGCAGGGCGGCAGGATGGGCAGGGACGGATGGAGTTGCGGTGAGTCAGACTCATGCTGTTGCCGCCCGAGGCACCGCCCCGCCCGCGGCGCAGACCGCCTCGACCACCGACCAGCGACCCTCCGCATCGCCGCGGCCGGCCACCGGATCCGAGTTCGGCCGGGTCTCGCTCGAGCGGGCGTTCGCCGACCCGGCCCGGCCCGTCCCCGGCGCGGTCCGCGCGTCCGTCGAGGCCGCGACCGGCGTGTCGCTGGCCGGCGTACGCGTGCACACCGGCCCGCGAGTGCGGACCGCGGCCCGGGCCGCCCGCGCCGCCGCCTTCACTTTCGGGCGGGACATTGGGATCGCGGTCGGGCCGGGGCAGTCCGTCCCGGACGCGTTGCTCACCCACGAGCTGATCCACGCCGCCCAGCAGTCCGGCGACGGGAACGCCACGCCGGCCGACGCGGAGGCGCAGGCGCACCACGGCGCGCACGACCTTCACACGCTCGGGCCGCTGCACAGCACCGCCACGCCGTACGTCGCGTTCGCGGCCGAGGACTGGCTGCACGGCACCCCGGACATCCGGCACTACGGCTTCACCGAGCTGGTGGACGAGCTGCGCGCCGTCGACGAGTGGCTCAACCGGCAGATCGTCGGCAGCCAGGAGACCGACCGGATGATGGAGGCCAAGGCGGCCCTGCAGGCGGAGATAGGCCGCCGGCAGGCCGTCATGCGAGCCGCCGACCGGCCGCCGCCGCGACCCCGTGGCCGTGGCCGGGCGGCGCAGGCGCAGCCCCAGCCGGAGCTGCCCGAGCAGACGGAGATGCCACGCGTGCTGCGGGAGCGGACCAGCACGCCGCTCACCGACCCGGCCGAAATCCGGGCCGAGGTGGACCGGATCACCGCCTGGTTGCAGCGCCCCGACCTGAGCCGGGCCGACCGGTCGATCCTGCGGCAGGAACTCGCCACGCTGGAGCCCGGGCTCGGCGCGCAACTGGGCCGGGCGAGCGCACAGCGGCAGCAGCAGCGGCTGGCCCGCGCCCTGTCGCCGGCGGCGGGCGCCGACCGGGCCGGCGTGCTCGCGAACATCCGGCTGATCGAGTCGATCCGGCCCTACCAGGAGCAGCCGGGCATGGCGTACGTCATGCACGAGGGCGAGATGCTGGTCTTCCCGCAGGAACTCGCCAACCGGGTACGCGGGAAGGTCACCACCGCGTTGCAGGAGGCCGCGCGCGGGGCGCGGGACATGAACGACGGCACGAAGTTCCGGATGAGCGAGCACCTGCGGCTCAACTACGAGGACCAGTACGTCGTCGGCTTCGCCGTCAGCGTCGTCAGCGGCGAGGAGCCGGTCGATCTGGAGGGGCGCATGCTCGGCCCGATGGCCGACTCCAACATCGCGCTCAGCCGCTACCGCAGTGCCCAGCAGCGCGGCTCGCTGACCGAGATGGCCGACGCCGTCTTCACCGCCGTGGAGAAGGCCGACCAGGCGCGGACCATTGTGCTCGAGGGCATCGACCGGGCGGTCGAGGCGGCCGGTTCGATCGTCACCGGGCTGACGATCACCCGGAACCTGGCGTTCGCGGTGGCGCTGTCCATCGGCGCGATCCTCGCCGCCCCGGTGGTCGCGGCGGGCGTCGCCGGGACCGGCGCGACGGGCCTGCTCGCCACCGGCATGACCGCGGTCGGCACCGGGACCGTGGTCGGCGGCGAGGGCTTCCTGCTCGGCTTCGCTGGCGGGGCGGGCGGCGAGCTGGTCGCCGGTCACGGTGGGCGCGCGGCGCTGCGGACCGGGCTGAGCGAGGGGCAACGGGTCGGCGAGCAGGGCTTCGCGATCGGCGTTGGCGGCGGGGCGAGCCTGGGGCTGGCCCGCAACCTCGGCGTGGGCACGGCTGGGCTGACCCGCGGCGGGCAGCTGTGGCGGGGCGCGCTCTCCGGTGGGGGCGGCAACGCGCTCGGGTCGATGACCGGCGCCGCGCTCAGCGATGTGCCGGAGGGTGAGAGTCGGGCCGGGTTCGTGCTGCGTTCCGGCGCGTGGGGCGCCGGGCTCGGCATGTTCGGCGGCGCGGCCGGCACCGGCTCCCAGTGGCTGGGCAGCCCGGTCGCCCGGTTCGGCGTCGGCGTGGGTCTGCCCAGCCTGGCCGGCGCCGGCGGGGCGTACCTCCAGTCGGGGGGCGACTGGAGCCAGACGTTGCAGGCCGGCGCGCTGGGGCTCACCGTCGGGGCGCTGGCCAGCCGCCAGCCGACCGGGGTCACCCCGGCCCAGCAGGCCGCGTTCCAACTCGGCCGGCAGTTCATGGGTGGCGTGCGGGCGTACACCGGAGCGGCGATGATCGGCCTGGCCAACGTCGGGCCGTCGCTGCGGATGGGAGAGTCGCCCACCCCGACCACGATCAGTGTGCGGGACGTCAAGGGTGGGGTCGTTCAGCAGAGCCAGGCTCCGGTGCGGCAGCAGGCTCAGGTCCAGCAGCAGGCGTCGGCGCCCGCCCCGGTGCAGCAGCAGGCTCCGACGCCCGCCCCGGCGCAGCAACCGCAGCAGGCGTTGAATATCCGGGTCTCCGCCGGGGCGTTCATCCCCAACCCGGCCCGTCAGGTGGTCGACCCGTTCTCCGGCCAGGTGCTCGGGCAGCGGTCCGCGTCGGCGCGGACGGCCCGCTCGCTGATCACCGGCATCCGGGCCGACGAGGGGGAGGCTGCGGCCTGGCGGCAGGCGCTGGCCCGCGGCGAGATCGGGTTGCAGGGGCCGACCGGCTCGAACGTGCCCGGCGGCGACTTCTACACCGCCCAGGTCGACGCCAACGGGCAGGTGACCCTGATCGCCACCGACGTCAAGCTGTCCACCGTGGGCAGCTTCCCGACGCCGGCCACCACCATCAAGCCCACCTGGATGGCCGAGTTGCAGGCGGCCATCGCACCGGGCCGGCTCAACCTCGGCGATCCCGCGTTGGAGGCCTCGATCCGGGCCGCGTTCGCCGCCGGCCGAGTAAGCATCCGCCAGCTCAACGCCGACTACTCGCCGACCGGCGGGGGCACCATCACCGGCTGGTGAGCCGGCCGACCCGGGGCAGACGAAAGGCGCCGACCTCGTCGGCGCCTCGTCATCCCTGCCATCCAGCCATACCGGGTGTCGAACCCGTCATCCATGACCGCAAAGCCTCGGCTGTCCCTACCGCGGGTTGTCGTATGCCTGGACCTACGAGGATAATCCCCTTCGTCAGGGTATGCAACGGTCCAGCATGAACGAACCCTGCTCCACGCGTACTCCGACGCCCATCGGGTTGAACACGTCGCTGACGTAGCGCAGCGCAACCTTCCGCACCGGCCCCTCGTCGCGCAGCACCACGCCGGCGCGGAACGGCCCCGACGCGTCGAGGCCGCGCAGCTGCAGGAACGCGCCCAACTGGCCAGCCACCCAGACCGCGTCGACCAGGGTGCCGTCGGTGCGGCCGCCGGTACGCTCCAACCGGGCGTGGTTGTCCAGCATGGTCAGGTTGGTGAAACTGCCCACGTAGTAGGCGTGCCGCTGGCGGCCCCAGAAGAACGGGACCGCGCACGACACCGTGTTGTTGCTGATCACCACCTGGCCGAGCACCCGCCGGTCGCCGCCGGCCGCCCGCAGCGCCACGTGGACGCCCTGCAACGCCCCGGCCACCTCGTTGCCCTCGACCCGGACCAGGTTCGCCCGGTCGCCGGCCACCACGATGCCCTGCCCGACGGCCCGGGTGTCCTCCAGCGCCGCCGCGAGGAACCGGCCGCTGACCACGCCGACCGCCGCCTGGTGCGGTTCGGCGGCGCTGGACGCGACGAACCGGGCCAACCCCTGGTGCAGCGAGGAGCCCGACGCCAGTCGCCGCGCCGGGGTGGCCTTCGCCCAGTCGGCGGCCAGGCGGCGCAGCGCGGCCGGACCGTCCATCCGTACCGTGCGCTCGTCGGCCAGGGTGACCGCCGCGCCGCCGGCCTTCGGGTCAACGGCCAGGTGGGTGGCGACGAACCGGCCCAGCTCGTGGGACACCAGGCGGGTCATCGCCACGGTCGCCTCGCCGGCCGACAGCACGACGGTGTTGTCCACGACGGTGCTCTCGCTGGCCGACGCGACGATGATGCCCGCCTGCTGGTCGCCGATCTCCAACCGGTTACCGCGCACCTCCACCACGCCGGGGCGCACGCCCTCCGGGTCGGGTGCCGCGTAGATGCCCGACTGCGCCTTCCCCGGCGAGTCCGGGCACCACACCTCGCAGTCGCGTACCCGCACCCCGTCGCAGCCCAGGAAGGTCAACGCACCCAGCAGGTGCTCCTCGCCGGGCGGCGTGCCGGGAGCCAGGCCGGATTCCACCCGCAGGCGGGTGACCTCGATGTCCGGGCAACGGGTCGCGACCAGCACCGCCTCGTGCTTTTCGCCGACCAGCACCGTGGCCGGCCCGACCCCGGTGATCACCACCCGCTGCTTACCCTCGACGGTCAGCGGGGCGCCGACCCGGAACGTCCCGGCGGCCAGGCACAGCTCGCCGCCGGTGGCGGGCAACGCGTCCAAGGCGGCCTGCAGGTCGTCGCCGGGGAACGCGGTCACCGTGCAGGTGCCGCCACGTAGGCCGGTCAGCGGCGGGAACGTCGGCCGGCAGTCGGTGAGCACCGTCTTGTTCGCCAGGTCCACCACGGCCAGCGGTGCTGCGGTGTGCACGACGCCGTCGGGCGGGGCGTTGGTCAACGTCTCCACCGCGTCCGCGGCGCTGCCGCGTACCCGCACCCCCCACCAGTCGCCGACCTGGTATGTGCCGGGGCGGGCGGTGAAGGCGATGCCGACGTCGGCGCCGCCGAGGGCCAGCGGGACCGCGCCGGCCGCGCCGACGACCTGCCCGTCCCAGCGCCGCAGGCAGGTGCCGGGCGGGTTGCCCGCCAGCGGGCTGGCGGCGCCGAGGGTGACCGTGTCGCCACCGGCCGACGGCACCACCGCCGCCACGGTGAACAGCGCGCCGTGGTTGCGCCGGTCGGCCCGCCGGGCCAGCGTGGACACCTCGACCAGGTCGCCGGGGGCGAACGTCACCGCAGGCGACGGGACCAGGGCCACGGCCGTGCCGGCCACCCTCGCCGTCACCGCCTCGCTGCCGTTCGCGTACGACCAGGCGAACCGGGCCGTCTTTTCGGTGCCCGCGTCGAGCACCTCGATGCGCAGCAGCCCGTCGGGCAGCTTGCTGCGCGGGTCGTCCGGGGGCGCGCACGGGTCCGCCGACACCGGCGCGGCGGTCCGCGACACGTCCAGCCGGCCCGTCGACACCGGCGCGGGCAGTCCGGCCACCGAACAGGCGGCGGACGTCGTGGCGGCGGCCCGTACCCGCCAGCCCACGCGGGTCCGGGTGGTGGTATCCACCCCGGCGAGGGCAGGGTCGAGCAGACTCGGGTCCTCCGCCGCCTGCACCTCCTCGACGAACGCGTCGAGGTAGACGTTCACCAGCCCGGACGCGGGCAGCGCGGGGATCTCCGGCTGCGCCGCGTACGACAGGTCGGTGGGGTTGCGGGCGAGCAGCCCACCGATCCACATCGTCCCGGCGCGGACCGTCAACGCCCCACCCACGAACTCCACCTTGAAGGCGGTGCTGCCGACCGGTACGCCGACCGGGCCGATCGTGTCACGGGCGAGCTGCCGGGCGTCCCGGGCGGGGCCACCGACCACCAGGTTCCAGTCGGTGTCGAGCAGCACCCGACCCTGCTGCATGAGCGCCGCGGTCCACCGGTCGGTGGCGCGCAACGGGACGCTGGTGACGTCTCCGGTCATGTCATTCCTCCGGGTGCGCGACGCTCAGGTGCGGATGCACGGTCAACGGGGTCATCTCGGGCAGGCGCTGCGCCAGCCGGACGGCCAGCGGGCCACGGCGGGCGTGGTGGTACGCGCCGATCTCGCCGCCGTCGCTCGCGCCGGTGAGCAGCGCGGACGACGGGCGAGCCGACGGGGCGTCGACCACCGGCGCGTAATAGCCGGCCGAGTCGAAGCCGATCCCGCCGAAGCGTGGCAACGGCCCGGTCAGGCTGTGATACGCGGGAGGGTGGGCCTGCGGCGAGTCGTGTTCGCCCAGGTGGCAGTAGCGCACGCAGCCGGTCGACGTCACAGTGGTGCGCAGCCCGCCGGTGAACAGGCAGTCGGTCACCCACACCTCGTCGGCCCCGACCGGCCCGACGAAGGTGACCCCGGTGGCGGCAAGGTCGGGCGGGAACCGGTCGGCGGCGGCGACCGCGGCGCGGGTCGGGTCGCCACCCGGGTCCCCGCCGCACGGCATCGGCGCCGAGCCCCGCCCATCGACGACGCAGTCGGCCAGCTGGATCGGGTACGCGGACAGGTCGGCGCGGACCGGGCCGAGCAGGCAGCGCGTCGCGGTCAGCCGCACGGTCCACGCCGTCGGGTCCACCTCGATCCCGTGCCCTGACGTCGGGTCGCAGGTGATCCCGACCAGGTCGACGCCGGCCAGCTGCGGGCCGATCCGCAGCGCGCCGGCGAGGAGGAACCCGGAGAGTTCGACCTGCACGTCGGTCAGCCGCAGGGACAGGTCCCCGGTCACCACCGGGGTGCAGCCGGTCGGGGCGACGACCCGCCACCGGGTCAGCGCGGGAGCGCCGGTCACCGGCCCGGCCGGCGCGGCGAGCCGGTCGCTGGTGAGCAGCCGGATCTCCACCTGTGGCGCGTCCGGCCCGCTAGGGCTGCCGGTCGCCGCCGTGGCGGCGGCGAACGCCGCGCTCAGCGAAGGCACCACGATCTGCCCGGCCGGGTGCGGGCCCGACGCCGGGTCGACGACGATCACCACGCCGGCGTCGTCGCGGGTCTCGGCGGTGCTCGCCACCGCGCCGAGCCGGCCCGGGACAGCCCGGTAGAAGGTGGCGCGCAGCGTGCCGGTCAGGTCCCCGGCCGGCTTCACCACCCCCCGGTACGGGTCGACCAGCACCGTCCCCGCCGCGGCGGCGGGCGACCCGACCGGCGGCAGGGCGGTCAGGCCGACCTTCGCCCAGGGCAGCGGCACACCGTCCACAGTCAGCTCCAGCAGCGCCGGCCCGTCGCCGGTCAGCGGATGGTCGGGCGCCAGGGTCCACACCGGCCCGTAGCTCACGTCGCCGAGCGCGTCGATCAGGCGCCACGTGGCGCGTACCGGAAGCTCGCCCGGCGCGCGCGGACGGCGCGGGGCGGGCGGCTCGCCCGGCGGTCGCTCGTCCTCGGCATCGCTGGCGATCTTCAGCGGCCGCGGCCGCAGGTACAGCGGCGCGCTCACGCCCAGCGGGTGCAGCGCGAACCGGCCGCCGCCCAGCGGCGCCACCTCGACCTGGTGGTAGCCGAGCACCTGCCACGGGAACACCTGCACGGTCGCCGCCGCCGGATGGTACGACCCGCCCGTCGTCACCGACCGCCGGGCGGGGTCGAGCCCGGTACCCGCCAGCAGGTGCTCGCCGTTGCGCAGGTCGAGCGAGGCGGTACGCCGGACCGGGTGGCGCAGCTGCTGACACCACACCGTGGCCGTCCAGCCCTCGCGCACCCGCGCCGACCAGCCCGTGACGACCTCGGCGAAGTCCTCCAGGGCAGCCGGGGTCCCCTTGCGCCGGCGCAGCGCGGTCGCGTACGCGATCTCCCGCCGGCTGGCGTCGGGCGGCAGCCCGAGCAGCGCGCCCAGGTACGGCAGCGCCCACTCCGCGGCGCTGTCCGGGAAGGCGTCGTCGAGCACCCGATCGACGTCCGCTGCGAGCAGGAGCCACTGCTCCTCCAACGCTGCCAGCAGGGCCAGTAGCGGCGGCGGCGCGGCCCCGTCCGGCGCGGCGCGCAGCAGCGCCGGCGGCACCATACGTAAAAACCGTTCACTCAATGGACCGTCACCGCCGTCAGGCTCAGCAGTTCGTACCGCTCGGCCGGCGTCCGACCGATCGCGGCCTCGGCGGCGGACGCCGCGCGCATACCCGGGCTGACCGACAGCGCGACCACGCCGACCACCCCGGTGACCGCCTGCGCCACCGCCAGCACGTCGCTCGCGTCGAGCGGTACGCCGAGGTCGCGCGGCCGAGGCGCGAGCGGGCCGGTTGGGTCGAGCAGCGCCGCACGGACCGCCGTGCGCACGGTCACCGGGTCGCGGCGCGGATCGGCGGCCACCGTCAGCGTGGCGGTCAGCGGGCTCGGCACGCCCGCGCACACGCACAGGCCCACCGAGGTGTCCCGGCGGGCGTCCAGGTAGCCGGCGAGCGAAGCCAGTTCGGCGCCGAGCGGCGCGCGTACCCCCGTGTCGCTGAACCGCAGCGACGCCACGTGCAGGCCGACCCTGCCGCAGGGGCAGCCCGCCGGGCCCGCGCCCCGCCACGCCACGCTGTGGCTCGTCCCCGGTACGCCGAGCGTCAGGTCGGCCAGGTCGTCCACCGACACCGCGCGGTCCAGCGCCCGGATCCGAGCCGTGGCGGCCCGCCGCATCCGCAGCGGGTCCTCCTGATCGGCGGCCCCGGTGGTCCGGCCCACCCCGGCGATCTTGCGGATGCCGCGTACGCTGCCGAGCAGCGTGTCGATCCGCGTCGCGTCCAGCTCGCCGACCAGGCCACCGCCGACCCGCCAGGTCGCCGTCACCTCGCCCCGCACCGCCTCGGCGCCGAAACGGAGCACGAGGCGGCCGTCGGCGGCGAGCCGGGTGGTGAACACCGACGCGGCCGGATCCTGCCCGTACAGGCTGTCGACCTCGTCGTAGGCCACCCCGCCGACCCGGACGGCGAGGCTGTCGGTGACCCGGCCCGCCGGGTCGACATCGGCGGTGACCGGGCCCGGGACGACGGTGCCGCCGCCGGTCACCGTCAGTGACCCGCGGTGCGTCTCACCGTGCCGGACCGGGACGAGGTTCGCGGTCGCCGGGGCCTTCGCGGCCGTCCCGGCGAGCCCGGCGCCGAGGACGAGCAGCATGCCCTTTGCGTCGTCGGTGGTGTCGCCGGCGTCTCGTGAGCAGTCCGCCAGCTCCCAGCCGGCGGTGGTCTGCACGGCGATCCGGCTGGGCACCTCGGCGGGGCGGGGGTGCACCCGCAGCCGGGTCCCGCCGGGTGCCAACGGCGGCAGCTCGTGGTGCTGGGCGACGACCCGCTGGTCGACCAGCAGGATCTCGATGTCGTCGGCCTGCTGGCCCGACGGCAGCGAGTCGGTCAGGCCGATCCGCCCGACGTGGTGCTTCGTGCCCGGCGCGACCGACCAGTCCACGCCGCTGACCGACGTGACCGTCGTGACGAACGCCCCGTACGAGTTGGAGACGAGGATGTTCATGCCCGGGCTCGCCGCGCTCGCGTCGGTCACCAACAGATGGCTGGAGCCGACCGCCGCGGCCTCGCCCGGATAGCTGACGGCGGCCGTCGCGGCGACACCGGACGTGTTCACGTAGGACAGCTTGCTGAGCCGACGCGCCAGCGACAGCCTCGCCCGGACCCGGTACGCGGCGTAGGTCGTGCCGCTCGCCGGCCGTAGCAGCCCGGTGAGCACCCGGTCGGTGGTGACCAGGAAGGCGCCCAGGTCGTCGGACTTCTTCGTCACCGTCACCACGGCGCGCAGTGTCAGGTTGCCGTCGTACTGGTTGTCGATGATCGAAATCCAGCCGAGCCAGCCCCACCAGGTAGACGGCATCGGCACGTACCCGGAGGGTTCCTCGGCGACCAGCGCAACCCGGTCCCCGGCGCCGAAGCCAGGGTCGGTGAGCAGCCGCAGCGCGCGGCCCGGCGGCGGCTGCGGGGCCGGCACGGCGGTGACGGTGAGGTCCGCCCAGTCGGCGCGCAGCTGGGTGTCGGTGACCACCTCGAAGGCCTGCGCCGCACTGGTGGCCGTGCCCGGCGCCTGCACCCGGGTACCGGCCGGGACGAGCGGACTGGCGCCGGAGTCCGTTGTGCAGCGGATCCAGCCGCGCGCGGCGGCCCGCTGCATCGGTCGGTGGCCGAGCAGGTCGGCGGTGCGGCGCAGGTCCGTCCAATCCTGCGCGGTGCCCAGGTAACGCTCGCCGGCGGTGAGTTCGGTGTACGTGGCGACCGAGTCGGCCACCCGCGACCACAGCTCGGCGGCGGTGACCAGGGTCGGGTCGCCCGCCACGTCCAGCCGCCCGCCCAACGGGCCGGTGCCGCCCGGCCCCGGAGTCCCGGCGATGCCGGCCAGCAGCGCGTCGCGGAAGTCGTGCCGGTCGGCCAGCCGGCGGCGCAGCCGGGACAGCCCTGGCGGCGGGTCGGGTCGGGGCGTCAGCTCGCGAGGCTCCGGCGCGTTCATCGGCCCCCCTCCACGGTCAGCTCGATCCGGCCCCGGTCCGGCGCAGCGGCGTCGTCGTCGCAGACCGCGATCTCGTTCGGGCCGACCATGAGCACCTCGTGGTATGTGCCGGCCGGCTCGGACAGCCGGCGGGCCTCCGTCACCCGTACCGCGTCCACCCCTGGCAGGCCGGCGACCGCCGCGACGACCGTCGACATGTACACCGAGGTGCCGAGCCGGTGGGTGGTGGGGGAGAAAACCGCCCCCGGCCGGCCGGGCCGCAACGCCGCGAGGATCCGTAGCCGGGCCAGCGCCGAATCGGTGCCCGGCGTCAGGCACACGGTCACCGCGACGAGCAGGCCGACCGTGGTGGCCGGCAGGGTGACCACCTCGGTGCCGGCCATCCGCACCGCGTCCATCACCTCGCCCACGGCCGCGTCGGCCAGGTCGGTCCCTGTCTCCACGGCCACCAGCCCAACCGGCCAGGAGCCGGACCACGAGCGGCGCGCCGCAGCCCGGGCCACTCCGGGGACCCGCGTCGCGAACGGCGGCAGGTCGCTCACCAGCACCGCCCGCCGGGACACCGCCGCGTACGCCTGCGGGGCGTCCCGGCGTACGTCGTCGAGCGGCACCGCGGCGGCGCCGCCCACCCCCGGCGTGAGGTTGCGCGCGGTGACACCCGCGCCGGCCTCCGCCCAGACGCACGGCTGCCCGACCGGGGACGTGGTCCGCACCAGGCGGGTCAACGTGTTCGCCGCGATCAACCCGTCCGGGCCGGTGCCGACCTCGTAGCGCACCGTCACCGCAGACTGGGCGGGTGGCACCACTCCCAGCACGCCGGTCCGGAACCGCAACCGGGGCGGGTGGTCGTCGTCGTGGTCGACCACCACGCTGAAACCCTGCGCGGTCGCCCGCAGCAGGCTGGTCACCCGGGTCGCGGCGACGGTGACCCCGCTTGGCAGCGCGACCCGGGTGTCCAGGCGCCACGGCCGCCCGCCCGGCGCGCAGGACAGCCCCACCGTCCCGGCCCGGACGAGCAGGTAATCCGCGACCTGTTCCCGGGCCGGGTCGGGCTGGCCGCCAGTGAGCGAATCGAGCGGCGCGACCGCCGCCGCACCGTCGACCAGCAGGCCGTGGTGGGCGGGCAGGACACCGAGCCGCGCCACGCCGACCCGCGGGCTGCCGCCGGACCGGTCCACGCTGACCGGCACCGACCGGGTCAGCGCGTCGGCCGCGTCCCAGAACACCCGCACCAGCGGCAGGCCGGGGGAGAGCGGGTCGGCCATCTCGACCGCGTGGGTCACCCGGACCACCTGCGCCGGGTACGAGGCGAGGGGGAGGCGGATCTGCTCGCCGCCGCCGTCGTCCGGCGGCCAGTTGGTCACCCGCCGTGCCCAGTCCTGCTGCCCGCCGGCCGGGCCGGGCGCGACCACCTCGAAGGCGAGCAGTGACCCCACTGGCAGCCAGGCCGCCAGCGGGGTGCCGTCGGCCGGCCGGGGGCGGACCAGCACCGCACTGGTCGCGCCGGCGGTCAGCACCGCGTCCGCCTCCGTCCAGTCGTACAGCGGCACCTCGGCCTGCGAGGCGAAGACGGTGACCGGCGCGTCGGTCTCCAGCGTGAAGTGCGCGGAGTCGGGCGACCGGTCCGGATCGCCAGCCGCATCGGTCGCGGTGTCCCCCGGCTGGACGACGAAGCTGCTGTCGGTCGGGCCGGCGTTCGGGTGGGCCCTCCGCACCTGCACGAACGTGGCGGCGCTGATCGCGGGCGGCACCGGGTGGTCGACGAGCCGGGCGTGCCGGGTGACGCTGGCGCGGTGCCGGGCGGTGCCGAGCCAGGACTCGGTGGCGACCCGGTCCAGGCGGTAGTGCAGCAGGTCGCCGAGGTGCGCCATGAGCTCGAGCAGGGTGACCGTGACGTCGGCCGGGGAGTGGTCGGCGTTCGGGGCGAGCCCGTCCAGCCGCTCCAGCAGCATCGCGCGCAGCCCGGCGTAGTCACGGGCCAGGGTGTCGTAGTCGGGCGGGGTGAGCGGGGCCGGCTGCGCCGGGATTCGTACGCAGTCCGGCACGTCGCCGCACTCGGGGCGCAGCCGTACGGGCAGGTGCCGGCGCAGCGGGTCGACCTGGAGCCCCAGCCCGGCCAGGCCCGCCGGGTCGATACCCAGCCGGTACGGCGCACGGCCGGGCAGCGCCGCACCCACCGCTCGCACGGGCAGGTCGAGGTGCGCGGGGACCGGGTTGCCGTCCGGGTCGGTGGTCGCCGCGACGATCGTCCCCGGGCCGGCGACCATGACCGCTGGGCGGCCCTGGAACGACCACAGCCCGGCCGCGGTCAGCCCGGCCGGCGGATCGTCATAGAGCCAGACCGACACCGTGCGGGTGGTGCCCGAACCGGTCGCGCTGGCCGCGCGCAGCCCGACGACATTGCCCCCGCCGAACAGCGCCTCCGGCCGCCGCAGCGCACTGGCCTGCGGCTGCACCGGCTCGGTGTACGCGTCGAAGGTGGTCACAGCGCCGCCGCCGGCAGGGTGAGGGTTACCGTCCGGGTCTCGCCCGCCGGCCGGGGCCGGTAGACCACCTGCGCGGACACTGTCGAGTCCGCGATGGTCACGGTCACGTCCACCACGTCCAGGCGGTCGCCGAGCGCGTCGGTGAGGCTGCCCCGGGCCCGGGCCCGCACCGTGCCGGCCAGGTCGGGGGAGAGCGGCTGGAACAGCGTCGACGGGCCCAGCCCGGCACCGAAACCCGGCCGGTGCAGCCGCTCGTTCGGCCCGGTGAGCAGGACCAGGCGGACCAGGTCGTCCAGGTGCTCCAGCGCGGACCGGCTGGTCAGCCGGCGCCCGGCGCCGACAGCCCAGGGTTGGGCGGCGAAGCGTGTCATATGCCCTCCACCTTCGACTGGTTGGAGCTGATCTGCAGCGTCCCCTGCGGCGCGGACGCCGCGCTGAGGCACAGCCCCACGCTGGTGTCCAGCAGCACCGGGTCGCCGGCCGCGACCCGGGTGGCCGGGGACTGCCAGCGCACCGTCGTGCAGGGGCTCGCGACGGTGCCAACCACGAACGGGCAGCCGGCGATCGTCGTACTGTCGGAGACCACGAGCACCGGCGCCCCGTCGGCCAGCACCCGGTCCTGGCTCGCGGTGAAGCTCGCCGAGCCGCCGTGCGGGCACGTCGCCACGGTGGCGGTGGTCAAGAGGTAGCCGGGCACGTCACCTCACCACCAGTGCGCCGTCGTTGATGTCGACCTGCCCGTTCTGCATGACGATGGTCGCGCCCGACCCGTTGTCGATCCGCACGCCGTCGTCGTCGAGGGTGATGACCGGACCCGCCGAGGAGGTGACGGTGAGCGCGCCGTCGGCGTCGGACAGTTCCAGCCGGTGCCCACCGGGGGTGAGCAGGACGACCGTGTTCGGCCCGGCGCCCGCCACCGCCTGGCCGGCGCTCCAGTTCGCCCCCGACCAGACCGGCTGCGCGGACAGGTCGCCCCGCGGCCACTGCACCAGCACGGCCGCGCCGACCGGGGGCACCAGCGCGAAGCCGCAGCCGTCCCCGGCGTAGGGCAGCGCGGGGAGGCACCAGCCGGTCGGACCGTCCAGCAGCTCCGGGACGTCCACCTTGATCCGGCACTTCTTCTCCGGGTCGTCGTTGTCGTGCACGGTGCCGGGGAACAGCCCGACGTAGCCGCTGTTCACAGCGCCACCGCCGCGGCCAGGGCGGCCGGGCCGACGGCGCCGGCCGGTCCGCTGCCCAGGGCGTTGCGGATCAGGCCCAGCGCCTGGCTGTGCCCGCCGGCGGTGATGGTGTGCCGCACCGACTTCACCAGCCACAGCCCGTCCAGCGTCGGGCCGAGCCCGGCGACGGTGATGGTGCGGCGGGCGCGGACCAGCGGCATGCCGGGGGCGGTCAGCGTGGTGGACAGGGACGCGCCGAACGCGCTGCGCTCGGCCATCGCCGTGGCGGTTGTCCGGGCGTCCAGCACGCTGATACCGGCCGCGGCGTGGGTACGGATCAGGGTGGCCCGGCCGAGCGACCGCGGACCCATCGCGTTGCCGGTGCCCGGGTCGCTCGCCACGTCGGTGTCGGTGGTGCCCGGGATGGTCCGGGTCAGGTGCACCTCCTGCCCGGCGAGCAGTTGCACGGACGCGGTGGCCCGACCGCCCAGTTCTCCGTAGCCCAGCCGGAGCGTGCCCTGCGCCGCCGCGGTCGGGTTGATCCGCCGGAACACCCCGGTGACCACCCCGTCGACCGACTCGACGTGCAGGTCGAACCCGTTGCGCCCGGCGAGGCCCCGCAGGAAGGCCCAGTCGGTAGCGCTCTGCTGCGGCGAGTAGGTGGCCGAGTCCGTACCGGCCGGGGTGGACTCGACCTGCGCGGCGAGGCCGTACTGCGCGAACAGCGTCTGCGCGATCGTCGAGTCGGTGGTGTCCTGCCACAGCCGCTGCACGTCGCGGCGGTCCATCTCGACGCTGCGGTCCATCCCCTCCACGGTCAGCGTGGACAGCCCGCCGGGGGCGAAGTTCCAGTTCGCGCTCACGCTGCGCGCGTCGATCTCGTAGCCGGTTGCGCCCCGGCTCACCCGCACGCTGAACGGGGTGGCCGGCGCGACCAGCGCGTCCAGCGAACTGCGCCACGCGCTGTTGCTGTCGGTGTCCATCGCGACGGTGACGCTGGCCTTGTCCGGGCTGCCGAGCGACTCCTCGACGCTGACGCTCTGCACCAGCTCCAGCTGCCTTGCGGTCAACGGCGCGCCGTTGACGGTGATCACGGTGCGCGTCTCAGGCATCGGGCACCGCCAACATCGTTCCCGGCTCTTCCAGCGTGAGCGCGTCGGCGGCCGGGTTGGCGTCGGCGATCACCCACCACCGGGTGCTGTCGTTCAGCACCGCCGCCGCGAGCAGGTCGAGCCGGTCACCGGCGCGAACCGGGTAGACCACGTCGGCCCTCGGCGCGACGCTGATCCGCGGCGTCGACATCCGCCGCGTCGAGCCGTCGTCCTGCGCCACGTCCAGCTGCGGCTGGTCCGCGTAGCGGCCGTTCACAGCATCAGCTCCACGCCTTGGGCGATGCCGACGGTGGCGCTGGCGGTGCGTACCGCCTGGTAGGCCGTCGCCAGCACGTTCGCCAGCTTCATGTCCTCGCTGAGGTCCCGGCCGCGAAGCACGGTCAGCGACAGGTCCACGGTGGCCTGCACGGGCTGCAACAACGCGTCGAAGCCGGTCTCGTGGATGGTGCAGCTGTCCACCCGGACCGGGACGATCCGCTCCAGGCTCCAGGCGAGTACCACCAGCGGCAGCGAGGGCGCGGGCACCGGCGGGGCACCACCACCACCGCCGCCGCCGAGCGCGCCGGCGACCGCCCCGACCAGCGCGGCCAGCCCGCCGCCGCCCGGCTCCAGCAGCCCCTCGATGGTGGCCAGCAGCGGCCCGATGCCGAGCGACCCGGTGATCGGCTTGTCGATCGCGTCCAGCGCGTCGAGCTCGATCTTCAGCGTGTACGACTCCACCGGCGGCCCACCCACCCGCAGCCCCGACCCGCCGGACGTGCCGGACTGCACCCGCAGCACCCGGGTGACCTCGGCCGGGTTGTACTGGAACGGCACCAGGCTCGGCACCATCCCCGCCACAGGGTCGGAGAAGGACAGCAGCATCCCGCGCATCAGCATGACCCGCTCCCCGGTCCGCGGTCGTTTCCTGTCACGTGCTCGACGACGGCCCGCGCGACGGCCGCCTCCGGTCCGTCCGGCCACGCCCGTCCGACCAGCGTGGCCTCGATCGCGGCGCGCAGCAGACCCGGCTCGGGCGGCGCGTCGACGTTCACCTGGATGTCGGTCACTGGTGCCTCCGGGCGGTCGGTGGACGGCGGCTCTTCTCCAGCTCGCGGCGCACGGCGGCGTGCAGGTGTTCGGCCCGCACCTCCGTGCCCGCGGCGATGGCGCCGACCGTGGCGGCGAGCGCGGCGGCCCGGATGGTGGCCCCGGACAGCTCCTCGCGGGCGACCGCCGCGGTGTCCACGTCGGGCAGGTGGCGGCGCCAGAGCAGCTCCCGCTCGCCGTGGTCGGGCAGGTCGAACCGGACGGCGAGCCGGATCCGCCGGGCGAACGCGTCATCCAGCGCGGACGGGCGGTTGCTGGTCAGCACCACCACGCCGGTGTGCACCTCGATGCGCTGCAGCAGATGGTCGATCTCCAGGTTGGCATACCGGTCGCGGGCGTCGGTGACGTCGCCCCGCTTGCCGAACAACCCGTCCGCCTCGTCGAAGAGCAGCACCGCCCGGGCGGTCGCCGCGTCGCGCAGCACGGTGTCGAGGTTGCGTTGGGTCTCCCCGAGCCACTTGGTCACCACCCGGGCCAGGTCGACGATCCACAGGTCGCGGTCGACCGCCTCAGCGACCGCCTCGGCCGCGGCGGTCTTGCCGGTGCCGGACGGACCGTGGAACAGCGCGATGACGGCCCGGCCGCGGCGGCCGGTGAACCCCAGCCGGTCGTGCGCGGTGGGGGAGTGGCGGGCGTGCGCGACGAGGTCCCGCACCGCGGCGAGGGTCGCCGGGGGCAGGACGAGGTCGTCGAGCGTGATCGTCGCCGGCAGCCGGCGGGCGAATCCACCCGGGTCGTGGCGGGGCTGGGCCCGCAGCGCCGCGCTGACGTCCCGGGCCGTCGCGGCCCGGCCGTCCACCGCCGCCACCGCGCAGGCCCGCCCCACCACGGCGGCAATCGCCGGTTCGGCCAACGGCAGCCGACCGACCAGGTCGGCCAGCTCGTCCGGGGTCGCGGCGACGCCTGCCTGCCGCAGCGCGCGCTGCCAGACCTGTTCTGCGACGTCCCGCGTCGGCGCGGCCAGCTCGACGACGTGCCACCCGGGCGGGCCCGGCTCGTCCGCGCCGCCAAGCGCGAACGCTGTCCCAGCCGGCGGCGCCTCACCCGGCTCGAGCAGAACCGCGGGCAGCTCGTGCCGCAGACCCAGCAGCAACCGGGCGACCGCCGACGGCCGCGACACAGGGGCCGGCGCGATGCCGAGCTGCGCGGCCACCGCGTCGCGCAGCGGCGTACGGTCGTCGGCGACCTCGCAGCGGGCGAGCACCGGGACGCCCGCGTCGAGCAGCGCGGCGATCCGCGCGGCGGCGGCCGCGACCCGCGGCGCGACCCCACTGGAGGCAGGTGGGGCGGGACGCTGGCCGGCGATCGCGGCGGCGGTCGTGGCGGGCAGCCGGACCGGGGCGTCGGGGCCGACCAGCGAGTCCAGCAGCCCACCGCGGACCAGCGGGTGGGTGGCGTCGACAGTCAGCGGCACGGTCACGCCCACCCCGGCGAAGACGTGCGCGAGCAGGCCGAGGCTCGGCCAACGGCGGCCAGCGTCGTCGTGCACGCAGCCGCAGACGATCGCCACCTGCGGCTCCACCATGGCCCACCAGGCGATCGCGAGCACCGCCTCGGCACCGCTGTCGAGGCCGGTGACCCGGACCAGCTCGGCGAACTCGCCCTCGGCCGGCATTGGCAGCAGCGCCACGCGGGGATGCGGGTCGACGACGCCGACGGCGGCGACGACGCGGGTCGCATCGTCCAGCGTCGGGTCCGCCCACGCGTCCCGGTAGCGGCGCAGCACCTCGGCGGCGCCGGAGACGAAGAGGTGCCGCCAGGCCAGCAGACGCGGGTCCGCCAGCGCCGAGAGGATTCCCCGCGCGGGCGCCTCGACCGTCGCGATGCTCACGGCACCACCGCCAGCTCCGTCGCCGGCCCGGCGACCGTGCCGCAACGCAGGCTGACCGGGACCGTCGCCCCGAGCGAGCCGGCGGGCAGGGCGGGGACGACGACCTGGATCGAGGTCGGCGACAGCGCCGTGTACGGGACAGCCCGGCCGGCGAAGAGCGCCTGACCGCCGCCGGTGGCGTGCCGCACGGTCAGGGTCGCCGTCGCGCCGGCGGCCAGCGGCGCGGCGGCGGACACGACGACCGGCACCACGGTCACCGTCGCCTGCCCGCTGCCGGCTGCCAGCCCGTCGGCGAGGTTGGTGACCGTGAGGGGCCGGGCGCCGGGCACGAGTTCCCCGTTGGGCAGATGCACGGTGAGGCCGTCCGGCGCCGGGGTGGCGGTGAGCCGCCACGGCCCGGTGCTACGCGTGGTGACCGGATCCGGTCGCCCGTCGGTGGGGTCGTCCGGGTCGCCCGGCAGCCGGCCCAACGTCACCTGGCGCAGGTCGGTCACGCCGCGCGCCCGTACGGTGAGGGCCTGGTCGAACCAGGTCGTCGCCGGCCGCACGCCGTCGACGACGGGTGCGGGCGACGGCGACACGCCGACCCGGCGGGTGCGCACCGGCGGCCCCGGTACGTACGCCGTCTGCGCCGGCACGGTGACCAGGCTGACCTGGTAGCCGATCGACAGCCGCAGCGCGTGCGAGCCGGTGTTCCACAGCGCGGTGATGGTCTCCATCGGCACCTGCTCGATGGTGATCCGCAGGGGCTCGACCATGCCGTCCAGCGCGTCCGCGACGTCGGCGACGGAGCGGGCCGGGCCTGTGGCGACCGGGGTGTCCGCGCCGAAGATCCCGTTCTCGTGCAGCGCCGACATGAGCGCGGAGAGGGCGGCGTGCACCACGTCGTCCTCGGTGCCGCTCTCGCTCAGCTCGCCGGCGTCGGCGGTCAGCAGGTAGTGCAGCGTGAGGGCGAGCGGCGGTCGACCACGCCGGGTCCGCCACC
The DNA here is from genome assembly GCF_040649295.1 of Micromonospora sp. NPDC048999. Lineage (NCBI taxonomy): Bacteria > Bacillati > Actinomycetota > Actinomycetes > Micromonosporales > Micromonosporaceae > Micromonospora > Micromonospora sp. NPDC048999. The sequence continues at coordinate 38,453 of NZ_JBEZFI010000019.1, forward strand.
CGTGCTGTGGGGCCTCCATGTTGGCGTACGCGGGGGCCGGCTCGATCCGGTAGAGGAACCAGTTGAGCCGCGGCCCGTCGACGGGGCGGTCGAGCGGGCCGACGCTGACCCCGACCGGTGTGGCCAGTCCCTTCAGCGCCTCGATGGTCAGCACCCGGAGCACCTCGTCCACGCCGGCCAGCACGGGCGGACCGGGGCTGAACAGGGTCACCAGCCACCCCCTCGCCGGGCGGTGACGCCCCCTTCGAGCGAGCGGCAGCCGCTGAACGGGTCGTTCTCGGCGGGCGGCGGGGCGACCTGGATCTCGATGCGCCCGATCTGGACCGGTGGCACCGGGGCGGGCTGCGCCGCGCCGCGCGGTGCTGGGGCGCCGGCCGGCGGGGCCGGGCCATCCGTAGCCGTGCCCGGCCGGGGTGTCGCCGGGACCGGTGTGGACGCGGTGGGGTCCGGCCACGCGGTGCCGACCTCCGGTGTGTGGACGGGAACGGCGGGCAGCGCCGCCGGCGGAGCTGGTGCGGCGGCGACCGCGGGTTGGCGCTTCCTGCCGGGCATGGCGGCCTGGGCGACGGCGGGTACGCCGGTGGCCCGCGCGGCCGGGACCGCCGCGACGTCCACGGTGTCGGAGTCGACCACGGGCCCGGCCGGCGGCAGGCCGACGGGACCGGTGGCCGCCCGGGCGGCCACGTCCGGCGTGGGCACCTCGACCGGGACGGCCGGCAGAGGCCGCCCAGCCGGGGTGGACGCGGGCGCGGTCCGGGGCGGCGGGCCGGGATGCGGCGCCGGGTACCGGGCCGGCGGCGAGGGCTGCGTCGCGTCGCGCGTCGCGGCCGGGTGGCCGTCGCCTGCCGCCTGGGCCCGCGTTCGTTCGTCGTCGCCTGGGCCTGGCTGCGGCACCGGGCGGGCCGGGTGGGGGACCAGCGGCACGGCCGTGGCCGGGGGCGCGGCCCCGGCGTCGTCCAGGTGGGCGGCGAGCGGCGAGCCGACGGTGACCGGGGGCTGGGTGGCGCGGGCAGCCAGCCGCGCGACGGCCGGCGGGACGATCATGGCGTACTCCCCGCGACCAGGGCGGCCAGCCGGCGCCGGCGTTCGTCCGGCAGCGACTCGATCACCGCAAGGTCCCAGCCGTACCGGGAGGCGAGCAGGTGCACCTCCCGGTCGATGTCCACCCGCAGGCCACTGAGCGCCCGCAGCACCAGCGCGACCACGTCGACGTCCACCTCCAGCGGCACGCCACAGTCGCAGCACGACGAGCGCACCGGCCCGCACAGCGACCCCTCCACGCGGGCCAGGTCGTCGAGCGTGGCGCCGTCGCCGTCGCCGACCTGGCACAGCGCCAGCAGCCGGTACGGGTCGCCCCCGGCGGCCAGCAGGTCCGCGTAGCTCGGCTCGCGTACGCCGGCTCCGGGCCCGCACCACGCGCTGCGCTCATGGTGCTCACCGACGTCGGCCCGGCTCAGCGGCAGGGTGGTCAGCGCGCCGCAGGCCGGGCAGGCGACGGTCAGTTCGAGCGGACGACCCACCACCCGCTCGTGCACGGCGAGCAGCAGCCGGTCGGCGGTGCCGGCCGGCAGGTACGCCGGGTCCGGCTCCGCGGCGGCGGCTCGCAGCACCGCGACGGCCTGCGCGAGGAGGCCCTCGCCGTCGTCGAGCGCGGCGACCAGCCGTGCCAGACCGGGTGCCGCCGACACGACCGGTCCCGCCTCAGACACTCTGCTCGGCGGGCTCGGTGACCGAGGTGTCGCGCTCCCAACCCTCCAGCTCCAGCTTGATGCTCTGGATCGCGACCACCGCCGCCGAGGCGTCCAGCGCGGGCAGCGCCTGGTACTCGGAGACCCAGCAGCGGAACAGCTTGTAGCTGAGCACCTTCTGGTTCGCCTCGTTGAACACGTCGACGATGAGGTCCTTGCGGAAGTCCCGCAGCGAGATGCCCGGCTGGCGCAGGCTGGCAACCCTGTTCGCCCACGCCTCGAAGGCGAGGTCGTGTGTGACGCCGCGTTCCAGGGTGACCGCGTCGTACGTGGTCAGGCCTGGGCTCTTCCGGTCGTGGCCGGGGTCGCCGCCGACCCGGTGCGTCACCGGCGCCGTCGCCCGCTTCAGCGGCGACATCTTCGACAATCCCGCCACGTACACGCCGTCCCACCGGACGCGGAACATGTGGCTCTTGTACGGGTCGAAGCGCGTGGGGTTCACGCTGAACTCGGCCATCTCACTCTCCTGCCTGGTTCAGCTGGGTGATGGTGATGATCACGAACTCGGCGGGCTTGAGCGGGGCGAACCCGACCACGACGTTGACCCGGCCGTTGTCGATCTCGGTCTGCGGGTTGACCGAAGAGTCGCAGATGACGAAGAAGCTGTCCGACTCCGCGTGCTTCTCCGACTGCTGGAACGCGCCCTGCCGGAAGAGCCCGCGCATGAAGCCCCCCACCGCCAGGCGCAGCTGCGCCCAGAGGTCCGGGTCGTTCGGCTCGAAGACGGCGAACTGGGTGCCCAGGTAGAGGCTGGTCCGGATGTAGTCGGTGAGCCGGCGGACGGGGACGTACTTGGAGTCGCTGGAGAGCACGTCGCTGCCCGCGAGGGTCCGGGCGCCCCAGACCACCATGCCGGCGCCGGGGAAGGTGCGCAGCACGTTGAGCCCGAGCGGGTTCAGCGCGCCGGAGACGTCGTCGTTGGTGGGCGCGGTGAGTCCCACCGCGCCGGCGATGCCGGCCTCCAGCCCGGCCGGGGCCTTCCATACCCCGCGCGACGCGTCGGTGCGGGCCATGATCCCGGCGACCGCACCGCTGGGCCCCCACCCGTCCGCGCCGCCGTCGGCGGTGACCAGCCGGGGCCAGTAGACCGCGCCGTGCGCGCCCTGCGCCCGCAGCAGGTTCGCGGCGGTCTTCAGTTGCGCCGGGTTCAGCCCGGGCGCCGGGTCGATCACCAGGAACGCGTTCTGCCGCCGGCAGTAGTCCAGGGCGGTGTTGACCGAGGCGGTGTCCGCGGTCGTCACGCCTGGCAGGCAGAGCAGGTTGAACCGGGGGAAGTCCAACGTGTCCAGGGCGAGCAGGCCCTGGCCGGCGGTGGCCGACACGATCTCGTTCGCCCCGACGGTCGCCCCGTCGGAGCCGCCCACCAGCGGCGCCGCCGGGGCGACCGCCGGACGGCACGGCGCGCTCGCGCTGACCTCGACGCCGCCGCGGGCCACGCCCAGGCCGAGGTCGGCCGACGCATCGTTCAGCCCGCTCAGCCCGACCACGACCGCACTGTTCAGATCGCTGGTCTTGCTGGTCAGCACGAGCTTGCCGCCGGACACGCTGGCGGTCACCGGCCAGACCGAGCCGGGTGCGTTGATGTGGTCCCGGACCTGCGCCAGGGTGTGCGAGACGGGCGGGTCCTCGGTTGGGAACAGGACGTGGTCGTTCGCCGGCCCCTGGTCGACCGAGAGTCGCAACGTTTTGCCGGTCACGTTGACGTTCGCGGGGCTCAGCGCCCCGGTGGACGTACCGGCCGAGGGCGCCGGCGCCGGCGTGCCGGTGACCTGGGCGGTGACCAGCGTGCTGGCGTTGAGGATGGACACCACGTAGCGGGTGCTGGCGGGGGACAGGGACAACTCCCGCCAGACCTCCTTGACGGTGACCGTCGCCGGCCCGCCCCCGACGCCCGGAGCCCACTCGGTGAGTTCCAGGTTGAACCGATCGGCCGGGAAGTCGTCGGCCGCCTTCACCTCGGCGAAGAGGCCGGTCTGCCCGGTCGTCCCGGCGCCGCTGCCGTTGGCGTACGCCCCGCGCGAGCGGGCCCGCAGGGTCACCTTCAGCCCGTTCACGGCGGGCAGGGCGAGGGTACCGGCGGCCGCGCCCGCGCCGAGCGCCCGCACCACGACGGCCTGGGAGCCGCCGTTGACGAAGAACTGCCCGACGGCGTGACCCATCGGACGTGCGGTGTCCATCACGTCGCCGAACTGCCGCAGGTAGTCGGCGAAGCTGGACACCGGCACAGGCGTGTCGCCGGGACCCTTGCGGGCGGCGCCGACGAACGCCGTCAACGACGTCGACACACCGGTGATCGCGTGGCTGCCCGACGGACGTTCGAGCACGTACACGCCGGGGTATGTGGTCTGCACGCTCATGCGCGGATTCTCGCCAGCGCTCGTCGCCAACCCGTCTCCCGAGCATGGCCCGCCCGTCGCGGCCGCGTCGCCCGCACGTCACCCCGGCGTTGTCGCCGCCTTCCGCAGGCGGCCTGGCGTCGCGGCAGGAAGCCGGCGGTGGCCGAAAGGGTACGCAGGATAGTCCGCCCGGCTCAGCGGAGGATCGGCCGACAGGGCGGTAGGTGTGCCCGGCCGTCGGCGCGGGTGGGACGTTCGGCCGTCAGGCGGGAGGCGGGGCGCGGTCAGCCGACAGTTGCGGGAAGCATCTCCTGGAGCTGCCGGCTGGGCCGCAGCCGCAGCTCGTCCCACAACAGGTCACGGAACCGGCCGTACTGCCGGACCGCCTCCGACGGGTTGCCCTCGGCCAGGTGGGCGGCGATCACGATCCGTTGGGCGCTCTCCCGCAACGGGTCGAGCCCGACCGCGGCAAGCGCGGCGACCAGTCCCGTCGCGGTACGCCCGGCCTTCAGGTCATTGCGCGCGAGCGCCTCCAGCGTGTGCAGGCGTACCTGGCGCAGCGACTCGCGTCGCCCGTCCAGCCAGTCGTAGGACCACTCCGGCAGCAGGTCGCCCTCCAAGAGGCGCACGGCCTGCCGGTTCACCCTCGGCTCGCTGTTGTTGACCGCCTCCGAGAGCCGGTAGATCTCGTGCAGGTCGACCTCGGTGCCCCGGGCCAGCCCGATGTGCTGGCTCTCCTGCTCCAGCAGCCCGGACACGTGCCGGTTGAGCCGCCAGAGCGCCTGCCGCAGCGACGCGTGCGCATCGCGTTCGCTGCGCTCCGGCCACAACGTGCCGGCCAGGGTGGCCCGGGGCCGGGGGTGGTCGGCGACGGCGAGGCAGCCGATCAACCGTTGACTGCTCTCGGGCAGTGCCACGTACCGTCCGTTGACCAGCACGCGGAAACGGTGCAGTACCTCGACGCGCATGTGTCGGGCCTGAGTTGTCGCCGTACCCTCCACCGGCCCTCCCGCCAGTGCCGCTGCCGGACGCCCCGCAGCCGGACACGGTTACGTCCTGGCGTGACCAGCAGACGTGCTCGGGCTGTCGCCCGGTCTCTGCGACCGCTTTGCGATCATCCTCAGGGCATCTTGGCAGCCCCGGCATGAAACGCGCGAGGGTGTGTAAGAAAGCCGATGCAAGAGGTGATCGCCGTTGTCTCAGCGGGGGCGGATGAGGCACATTCCGCCGCGCGCCGGTAGGTTCATCGTGGTCAACGCCTCGGGCACCTCGGCGAGGCCGATGGTGCGGGTGATCAGCTCTCCGGGGCGCAGCACCCCGGCGGTGACCAGCCGGAGCATCTCCGGATAGGCGTGCGCCGGCATCCCGTGACTGCCCCGCAGTTCCAGCTCGTACGCGATCACGAGCTCCATCGGCAGGGCCGGGCGGCCCTGGGCAGCGGGCAGGAGCCCGACCTGTACGTGCCGTCCGCGTCGCCGCAGGCTCTCGATGGAGGCGGCGCAGGTGGCGGGACTGCCGAGCGCGTCGAGGGACAGGTGGGCGCCGCCGCCCGTCGCCTCCCGGACGGCCGCGGCCACCGCGCCCGGCTCGGTGAGGGCCCTGCCGTCCAGGCAGACCGTCGCGCCGCAGCGCCGGGCGAGGTCGAGCGCGTCGGGGGCGATGTCGACGGCCACCACCTGCGCGCCGCACGCTGCCGCGATCATCACCGCGGACAGCCCCACCCCGCCGCAGCCGTGCACCGCCACCCACTCGCCCGCGGCCACCCGTCCCTGGCCGACCACGGCCCGGAACGCTGTGGCGAAGCGGCAGCCGAGCGCCGCCGCGGTGGGATGGTCCAGCTCATCGGGGAGTCGGACCAGGTTGACGTCGGCGTGCCGCACCGCCACGTACTCGGCGAACGAGCCCCAGTGGGTGAAGCCCGGCTGCGTCTGCCGCTCGCAGACCTGCTGGTCGCCAGCGACGCAGGCGGGGCACTGCCCGCACGCGCAGACGAAGGGCGCCGTCACCCGGTCGCCGGGCCGCCAGTTGCGTACGCCGGCACCGACCGCGGTGACCACACCGGCGAACTCGTGCCCGGGGACGTGCGGCGGGCGGATGTCCGGATCGTGTCCCTGCCAGCCGTGCCAGTCGCTGCGGCACAATCCCGTCGCCTCGACGCGGATGACCGCGCCTCCGGCCGGCAGCTCCGGCTCCGGAACGTCGCGGACCTGCGGTCGGGCTCCGAACTCGTCGAAGATCACGGCTCGCATGCGCCGCATCATCACATGCCACGGGTACCGCCGGGTACCCACCCCCGCCGTGGCTTTCGCAACACAGCGGCAGGTGAGGCGTCCCGGCCGCGCACCCCCCACGCCGTCGCAGGCGCGCTACGCGGGAACCCCCAGCGAGACGCTACATCGATCGTGATGACTGTCGTGGGGTTGGCGTGTCCGAGCAACGAAGGAGTAGCGCATCGGCGTTCATCATTGGATGATGGTCATCGACGGTTGATCTCGGTGTGCCACCGCCGACCGAAGGGCTACTCCGTGAAGCGTGACCACTCGCCCGTGCTGCCGGGCGCCGGTGCTACGGACTACGCGCGCTACATGCGTACGGACACGCTGCTTGGTCTGCAGCGTTCCCCGGCCGAAGTGGTCCACCGCGACGAGTTGCTCTTTCAGGTGGTGCACCAGTCCACCGAGTTGTGGCTGAAGCTCGCGGCGGCCGAGCTGGTCGAGGCGACCGCCAGGGTGAATGCCGGGGACCTCGCGGTGGCCGAGGCGCTGCTGCTCCGGGCGACCCTCGCGGTGCGGCTGATCACGGACCAGCTGGCGATGTTCCGGCACTTGTCCCCGGTGGACTTCCAGACGATGCAGCCCGCGTTGGGCAACGGTTCCGGCGCCGAGTCGCCGGGCTGGCGGCGGGTCCAGGCCGCCGGCCGGGAGCTTGGACGGACCTTCGCCGGACACCTCGCCGCTCGGGGAATTCCGTTGGCGACGCTGTGCCCGGCAAACCCGGCGGACCCCGTACACCGGCTGGCCGAGGCGATGGTGGAGTGGGACGAGCGGGTGTCGTTGTGGCGAATGCGGCACTACCAGGTGGCTCTGCAGGTGGGTGGTCACGCCCCGGCCGGCACCCCGGGCAGCCCGATGACCATGCTCGCGAAACTCGTCGAACACCGCTTCTTCCCTGACCTGCGGCAGGCCCGGCTCCACCGCACGGGTAACGAGACCGATGCCGCCCAGCCCTGACGATCCGCGCTCGGTGGACGTGCCGGGCAGCCGCCGATTGCAGGCCTATCCGGGTACGTCGAAGGGCGGATCGTGCACGAGCTGACAAGATGGTTGTCCGGCGCGACCGACCCGCGCACTTTCCCTTACCCGGCTGTGCTGGGCGAGTTCCACCGGGTCGGGAAACACTTCGCCGACAAGGGCTTCCTCGCCCTGCTCGATGAGGCACGAGCGAGGGCGGCCGGTGCCACGGCGTCCACGGGCGGCGATCCGGCACGGCTGCTGCGTGACTTCCTCGACGTCGCACTCGACAAGTGGGACGGCCGCTACGACTACCGCAGCTATCTGGCCCTGCGTCTACTCCGGCTGCCCTGCGGAGCGGACGCCCCGCCCCCTGCCGAGGACGCCACCGCGCGGCAGGCCCGCGACCGGCTCCTCGTCCGTCTGGTCGCCGACGCTCTGGCCTTTGAGCTGGCCGCCGTCGCCAACGCCACGGGCCTGCTCCCGCAGCAGCGTCCGGGGCCGGCCGTAGTGGCCAAGCGTTGCCGGCTCGGCGTCCGGGCCGTCTCGCCCGCGCTGGCCCGCCTCGGCTTGGCCAGCCCGGCCGACGGTGGTGAGCCGGCCACCGCCGCAGCGCTGTGCGCCGTCGCCGGCGACCTCGACCCGGCCGGGGATCTGCCGCTGCGGCTGAGCCTGCTGCCGGTCCACGTGACCCACGACGAATACCTGTTCATCCGGGTGCTCCAGGCGTACGAGTGCCTTTTCGCCGGAATCGCGGACGAGCTGGGCGCGGCGGTCGCCGCGCTGACCGGGCACGCCCCTCGTGCAGCCGCCGGCCGGCTCGGGTACGCCCGGGACCTGCTCGGCACCGCCAGCCCGCTCTTCTCGCTGCTGGCCACCATGCAGGCGGAGTCGTTCCGGACGTTCCGGCGGTACACCGAGGGAGCCAGCGCCATCCAGTCCCGCTCCTACAAGCTGGTGGAGTCGCTCTGCCGTACGCCGGACGAGGATCGGCTGGACTCGGTGGCCTACCGGTCGGTACCAGAGGTCCGGGACCGGGTACGGGCGGGCCAGCCGACCGTCGACGAGGCGTACCGTTCGGCCGTCCGCGACGGCCGGCTCGACAACCCGGACCGCGAGCTGGTGGCGCGGCGGATGGCGGCGTTCGGCGGGACGCTGCTCCAGTGGCGGCGTACCCACTACCAGGTCGCGACCCGAATGCTCGGCCCCCGGCCCGGCACCGGCTACACCGAGGGCACGCCGTACCTGGCAGCCGTCCTCACCACGCCGGTCTTCACCGCCGCCGCCCCCGATCCCCGCCCGATTGACCCGAGCGGAGGCAACGCCGCGTGAGCCGATCCGATCCGCCATCCGGGCCTGACGTGGCGCGCTGCCTCGACGCTGCCGCGCACGCTGCACTGCGCGCCGAGTTCCCGCTGCTCGAGACTTGCGTATACCTGAACAACAACTCCACCGGCGCGGTGCCGAGGGGCGTCGAGCGGGTCCTGCACGACTACTGGCAGACGCTGCGCACCTGGCGTGACGACGTGTGGCAGGGCTGGCACGCCGACCTCGACCGGTACGCCGACTCGTTGGCCGACCTGATCGGCGCACCGCCGGGCAGCGTCGTCACCGACGCGAACATGAGCACCCTGCTCGCCCGGGTCGCGTCCTGCTTCGACTACCGTCCGCCGCGCAACCGGGTCGTCACCACCGACCTGGAGTACCCGACGGTGCCGTTCATCCTCCGGGCCTTCGGCCGCTACGGTGCCCACCTCGACGTGGTCGGCGCCGGCGGACCCCACCTCGACCAGGACGCCCTGGAAGCACGCATCGACGAGCGGACGCAGCTGGTGTGCGTGTCGCATGCCAGCTTCACCTCCGGTGCCACCGTCGACCTGCCCCGCCTGGTCGCCCGCGCCCACCAGGTCGGCGCGCTCGTGGTGGTGGACGCCTTCCAGACCGTCGGGGTGGTTCCGCTGGATGTCACCACCCTCGGCGTCGACGTCGTCCTCGGCGGCGCGCACAAGTGGCTCTGCGGCGTCGGCACCGCCTTCCTCTACGTCCGTCCAGACCTGCTGCCGGAGTTGGCGCCGGCGGCCACCGGTTGGCAGGCCGGCGACCGGGCGCTGACCTTCCAGCCGTCCACCGGCTGGGCACCGGACGCCCGTCGGTTCGCCGGCGGCACCCCGTTCCCGTTCACCTCCCTGGTCTCCCAGGTCGGGCTGGACCTGCTGGCCGGGATCGGTATCGAGGCCATCCGGCGACACTCGCTGGCCCTCACCCAGCGGGTCCTGGATCGGGCCGGTGCGGCCGGCATCGCGGTGGTCAGCCCCACCGCGGCGCACCGCCGCGGTGGCGTGGTGTGCCTGGACGTCCCCGACGGCGAGGCGGTGAAGCGGCGGCTGGCCGCCCGCGACGCGATCTGCAGCTGGCGCGGCTACCTGCGGGTCGGCCCGCACGTCTACAACACCCTCGACGAGGTCGACGCGTTCATGGACGCGCTGGAGAAGGAGTTGCATCGGTGACCGTCACCCTCTCGCCGCGGGCGCTGATGAGCCTGCTCGCCAACGGCCCCAAGGCCATGGACGTGCTGGAAACGGCGTTCGGCATGGGACTGCTCGACGCGCTGGAGCCCGGCCCGGCCCGCCTCGACGCGCTGGCCACCCGATTCGGCGTGCGCCCGCTGCGGCTGTACAAGTTCCTCGACTGCCTGGAGAGCCTCGGCTTCCTGACCCGCGACGAGCCCGCCGACGACATCGGCACGACCAGCTACCGGGCGGTGCCGGGGCTGCGTGACGCGGTCGCCGCGGTGGTCGGCCCCGACGCGATCGAGCGGGACCGGGACCGTTACCCGTGGCGGCGACTGCACGGCCGCCTGGCCGAGAGCCTGCGCGGCGAGGTCAGCATGAGCGACGACGACTTCGCCTGGCCGCCGAAGACCGACGCCCAGACCGCCGAGTTCGAACGCAGCATGGCTGTCGGGCTGGGGCCGGTGATCGAGGCGGTGCGGCGGCACGCCGAGCTGCTCTGGCCGCACCGCCGCCGCCTGCTGGACGTGGGCGGCGGTGACGGGACACTCGCCGCGCACGTGCTGGACACCGCCCCGGGGCTGCGGGCCGATGTGTACAACCTGCCGGCGGTGGCACCGCTGGTGGCGGCCACCCGGGCCGCGCGAGGGCATGCGGACCGGCTGGGGTTCGTCGGCGGCGACTTCTTCGCCGAGCCGCTACCCCCGGGGTACGACGCGCTGTCGTTCGTGCGGGTGCTGCACGACTGGCCCAACGAGGTGGCCCGCCGCCTGGTTGAGCAGGCGTACGCGGCGCTGGAGCCGGGCGGGCTGCTGCTGATCTGCGAGGAGTTCCGCACCCCGGACCGACTGGCTATGCAGTTCTTCTGGAGCTACTTCCTGATCGGCGTGGACAGCAGCGTCAGTCGACTGCGTGAGGTGGATTTCTACACCAAGCTCCTCGCGGAGGTCGGCTTCGAACGGGTGGCGGTGCTACCCGGCCCCTGGGAGCTGGTCACCGCGTACAAGCCAGCCCCGGCCGGCTGACCTGCGGGCGGATTCAACCGGTGCGCGTACTGGGCGACGCCGCCGACCGTCGGGGTCAGCAGCGTAGCCGGGGTGCCAGTCGCGCGCCGGCGGGACCATCGCGGTTCAGGTAGGTCGACTCCACGAAGGCGAGAAACCGCTCCGCGTCAGCCGCGGTCGAGGCCAGGCCGAAGGAGACGCGTACCGCGCCGCCGGTCGGCTGTCGCAGCACGGTGAGGTACTGGTCGATCGTCTCGGCATGCGCGAGCAGCGCACGTCGCAGCGACTCCCGACTGATCCCGAAGGCGGCCTCGGCGGCGCCCGGGTTGCAGAAGCAACCCGTACGCAGGGCGAAGCCGGCCGCGGACGATTCGAGCGCGACGAGCCGCTCGTCGACGAGTGATCCGTCCGGGCGGTGGATGTTGAACGCCACCGTGCCGCCCCGGGCGTCGCTCGTGCGCGGCCCGTAGACCCGGATCAGCGGCTGGCCGGTGCGGTGCCGCGCCGCGGTCAGTCGCTGCAGCAGCCACCCGGTGAGCAGGCCGACCCGGGTGTGGACGAGGTCGACGTCGATCGAGTCGAGCAAGCTCAGCCCGAACTCCACGTCGGGGATGTTCAGGAAGTTGAGCGTGCCGTCCTCGAACCCGGACTCGTCCGCCATCGGCTGATGCCAGTCACCCTGCACGCTGACCGCCCGGATGGTGCCGCCCGCGAACCAGGGTCGGCGCAGTCGGGTCAGCGCGTCGCGGCGGGCGAGCAGCGCCCCGATGCCGGTGGGGTAGCCGAAGAGCTTGTACCAGCTCAGGCAGACGAAGTCCGGGCGCACCGCGCTGAGATCGAGTCGGTTCGTCGGCGCGAACGCGGCGGCGTCGAGCAGCACGTCGTACCCGTGCTGATGGGCCAGGTCCACCCAGTCCAGCGGGTGCTGCACCCCGGTGAAGTTGCTCTGCGCCGGGTACGCGAAGAGCCCGGCGTTGCCGGACCCGCCCCGCCGGGAACGGCCCGCCGACCCGGTTGCGCCGGCGACCAGGGCGGTGACCACGTCGGACTCGGTGGTTCGCAGGTCGGGCCCGGCCGGGGGCACGTAGCGGACCACCGCGCGGGCCGCGCGGGCGTATTCCCGGATGCCGTTGACGGAGTTGTGGTTGTCCCAGGTCAGCACGAGCGGGCGGGTGGGGCCGAAGCCGTACGCCTCGCCCACCAGACGACAGGCGCCGCTGGCGTTCGGGGTGAAGACGACCGCGTACTCGGCCGGGTCGGCGCGGAAGAAGCGGAGCACCGCGCGCCGGGCTGACTCGACGAGCGACCCGGTCGCTTCGGAGGTGGGGTTTTCCGAGTGCGGATTGCTGTACAGGCCCGAGAGCAACCGGTCATGGTGCGCGACGATCTGCGCCCGGGCGGCCACCCCGGCCCCGGCGTAGTCGAGGTAGACCCGGCCGTCGCGGTCGAGATGCCGGTATTCGGTGGCGCGCAGTTCGTCGATCCGGGCTGTCCTCGCGTACGCGGCGGTCTCCACCAGACCCGCGCCGGCGCCTGCCGCCGCGGACGGGGGTTGCCCGGCGGTCAGGTGGAGGGATTCCTCGTATGTCATGCGGTATCCGTCAATCCGGCCGGCGGGTCGAGCCTCGGGGTGTGCCCGCTGAATCGTCTCTGTTCGATGGTAGGTGGCTGCCGCCATGCCGGGGGGCGGGTCCATGGCGACCGAGCCGCTCAGGAGCGTCGGTGATCGACCTGCATCCGTGATCGGAACGACTTGACTCCACACCGGTGTGCCCGAGAGCTACCGGCGATTCCAGGCACTACGGTGCCGGCATCGTGCACGGGAACGAAATCCATGTGGGGCGGCCGGTCACCGGGTGGGGTTTTCGGTGATCCAGCGGGCGGCGAAGATGCCGGAGGCGGCGGTGAGGACGGCGGCGGCGATGACGGTCGCGTTGAGCCCGAGGGCGTCGGCGAGGATGCCAGGGTGCGGATTGCTGGGTCGTGACTTCGTAGGTCAAGCAGCGAGTTGGTAGCGGGCCTGGTGGTTGCGCTGGTGCTCTTGGCCCAGATGGTAGGTCCAGTAGCGGTCGAAGGCGCCGTTGGCGAGCAGTGCGCGGAGTTTCAGGGCTTCGGCGCCGGCGCTTCGTCCGGCTGTCGACGCGTTCGTCCGACAAATTCGCTACCCGGCGGTCGGAGCGCAGTGATACACAACCGAGGTGCAAAGCATTGTGGAGTTCCCCGAGGTCCTGCGGCTGATCGAAGACCGCTCGGCCGCGTTCCGCGCCGCGATCGCGTCCGCCCCCGACCTTGACGTCCAGGTCCCGACCTGCCCGGACTGGACGCTGCGCGAACTGGCGCAGCACCTCGGCGACGGCCGCCGCCGCCAGGCCGCCATCATCGCGGCGGGCCCGGGCGCTGAGCCCCCGGCGAGGACGGACCCGAAGGGCGCCCCGACCGCGCCCCGCGACCGCGAAGCCCTGGACGCCTGGCTCGCCGAGTCGACCGAGCTCATGCTCGACGCGATGCGCGAGGCCGGCCCGGACCGCGGCTGCTGGACCTGGTGGGGCCGCTCGCAGGCCCCGGAGACCAGCGGAGCCGTGGCCCGGCACCAGATCCAGGAGATCGCCGTCCACACCTACGACGCCCAGCTCACCCTGGGGGCCGCAGAGCCGCTGCCGACGGACGTCGCGGTCGAGGGCGTCGACGAGTTCCTGACGACCGTCTCGGCGACGACCGTCCCCTGGCCGTTCAAGCCGGCGACCATCGACCTGCACACGACCGAGGGCCGCTCCTGGCGCCTGACCCTCAACGCTGACGGCGTCCGCTGCGACGACCTCGCCGCCGACGCGGAGCCGGGCGACATGGCGATGCGAGGCGCAGCGAGCGAACTGGTCCTCTACTTCTACGCGCGCGTCCCGCTCGACGGCCTGGAGACCACCGGCGACACCGAGCCGATGGAGCAGCTCGCAGACTGGGACCCGAACGCGTAAACGCGCACTTGTGACGCATCTGGCGGTGGTGCGCGCGCTCCTGCGGGCGCCACTGGGCCCGGGGTTAGCGCAGGGCCTCGCGGCCGATGCGGATCACCCGGCCGTGCACCTTGCGCAGGTAGGCGAGCAGTTTGCGGATGGACCAGCGGGTGAAGGGCTGGCTGAGCTTCTAGGCACCGGCGTACGTCTTGAGGAACGGCAGCAGCAGCGCCACGGTCTCGTCGGGGAACTGGGTGTGCGGGTAGTGGCCCGCGCCCTCGATCACCTCGACCTTGCCGATCCCGGCCGGCATCGCCGCCACGATCGCCTCGCCCTCGGCGCGCGGGTCGGCCCAGTCGGGGTCAAGCGAGCCCTCGACGATCAGCGCGGGGCAGCGGACGTTGCCGAGCTGTGCGCCGGCGTCGGTCGGCGCGGACTGGCCCATGCGCTGCATCGCCTTCATCCGGCCGGGCTCGCCGAGCATGGCCGCCATGCGCCGCAGCTGCTCGGCCCAGTCGTCCGGCTTGCGTCCCGGGAAGGCGACGTCGAGGTAACTGTGCCACCACTTCACGCTGCCCAGGATGGCGGTCATCAGCAGCCGGGTCATGCCGCTGCGATAGCGCTTCACCCGCAGGTCGCCGAGGCGGATCGACTGCTTGCGGGTGAACGGCCCGAGCTCGATGATGCCCTCGATCAGCTCGGGCGCCTGAGCTGCGGCGATGGTGACCGCGCCGCCCGAGACCGAATGCCCGACCAGCACGGCCGGGCCGCCGAGGTGCCGCACCAGCGCGATGAGGTCGCCCGCGATGTCGGTGCGGGTGTAGGACGGCCACTCGGCGCTCGAATCGCCGCAGCCGCGCAGGTCGACGGCGGCCACGCGATAGCCGGCCGCGACCAGTTGGGGCACGACGAAGCGGTAGGACGCGCGGCTGTCGCCCATGCCGTGCGCCAGGACGACCAGCGGGCCGGTGCCGGTGACCTCGTACGCGATCGTGCCGCCGTGAACGGTGAGGAACTCGGGCATGGCAACCTCCAACGCTGGCTAATGAGCTTAGCTTAAGGCTAACGGCATTAGCCAATCTGGTCAACAGCTTCTCGATGGGATGCGGGCGTTGCTGTTCATCTCACGTCGCGGTGGGCTCGTTGTAGAGCCCCAGTTGCGTGAGCGCGGCGATCGCATGTCCTCGCGCCTCGGCTCGGGTTGGCGCGGCCCTCAGGCCGAGTAGACGCTGACGGTGCGGTTCACCCAGCAGGAGAGTGAACAGCGCACGCGCCAGGTCGGGATCCGGCTCGGGGAGGCGTTCGCCGAGTGCCCGGATGTAGGACTCTGGGCCGTCGCGGTAGAACCGTTTGGCCAGGTCGGGAAAGGCGTGGGCCTCGGTGACCATCAGCCGGTGCAGCCCGATCGCCTCATCGGAGTGCAACGCGGAGACGATCTTGGTCGCGAGCTCGGTCAGGGTGTCGTCTTCGCCACCGGTCAGGTCAAGGGCGCGGCGGCGAAGCCGTTCCACGGCGGCGACGAAGATCTCGGTCCGGTCGCCGAAGTAGCTGTAGATGGTGCGTTTGGCGACGTGAGCCGTCGCGGCCACCTCGTCAAGCGAGACCTGACCGAACCCGCCCGCGATGAACAGGCGCACCGCGGCATCCAGGATTTCGTCGCGCCGCTGGGTCCGCTCTGCCTCGGTCGGGCGACCGCGCTTGCGACGGGGCGCCTGCGACGGGCTGGTGCTCATCAAGGTCCCTCTCGTCGACAACCGGGCGCCACCGATCCTATAATGAAACGATCTACGTTTCATTACCTGGTCGATGTTGATCTCAACCGGCGTTGAGTCCTCAACCTCGGCCCGCAGGGACGCGCCACGACCGACCCATCGATCGGCTGTGGCGTGCCCGGGCGAGAAGGAGACCCACATGCCCTCGAGCGCACCGGCCAGAACGGCCGACAAGTCCATGACGAGGAGCAGGCGCAAGATCTCGGCGAACACAGAACCACCAACTGTCAGTGACGAGCAGTTGGTGGCGTTCTACCGGCAGATGGTGCTGATCCGCCGGTTCGAGGAGCGCGCTGCCCGCGCCTACACCGAGGCGAAGATCGGCGGCTACTGCCACCTGAACCTTGGCGAGGAGGCCACCGTCGCCGGTCTCATGGCCGCGCTCGACGACTCCGACTACGTGTTCACCAACTACCGGGAGCACGGGTACGCGATCGCCCGAGGCATCGGCCCGGAACGGGTGATGGCCGAGCTGTACGGGCGCGCGGACGGTGTATCGCGGGGATGGGGCGGGTCGATGCACATGTTCGACATCGCGTCCCGGTTCATGGGCGGGTACGGCATCGTCGGCGGCCAGTTACCCCTCGCGACCGGGGCCGCGCTGGCCATTGACTACCGTGGCGGATCCGAAGCGGTGATGTGCTTGATGGGCGACGGCACCACGAACATCGGCGCCTTCCACGAATGCCTCAACATCGCCGCCCTGTGGAACCTGCCGATCGTCTATGTCGTGATCAACAACGGACTCGGCATGGGCACCACCGTCGAGCAGTCGTCCGCCGAACCCGAACTGTACAAGCGTGCGTCCTCCTACCGGATGCCCTCCGCCCGCGTGGACGGTAACGACCCGGTCGCCGTCCACGAAGCCGCCAAGGCCGCACTGGCCGGGGCCCGGGCCGGGAAGCCGTACCTGCTGGAGGCCGTCTCCGGCCGCCTGAAGGGGCACTCGGTGGTGGACCCGGCGAAGTACCGCAGCAAGGAGGAAGCCGAGGCGTTGAAGGCGGCCGACCCCATCGCGGCCTACGCCGTCCGACTCCATGAACAAGGACTGCTGACCGACGAGTTGATCACCGAGATCGACGCCGCGGCCGCCGCCACGGTTGCCGCGGCCGCCGAGTTCGCCGATGCCAGCCCCCACCCGGAGGTGTCGACATTGTTCGACTACACCTATGCGACTCCGGTGCCGAACGATTCCCGTCGGCTTCCCGGGGACGCGCTCTTCCCCGCCGCGCCACGGCCGACCGTCCAGCAGATCGGAGCTTCAGCATGAGCGTGATCACGTACCGGCAGGCGCTGCACGACGCGCTGCGGTCGGAGATGCTGCGCGACGAGAACGTGTTCCTGATCGGTGAGGAGATCGGCCTGTTCGAAGGCTCGTACAAGATCACCGCCGGCATGCTCGCCGAGTTCGGCCCGAAGCGGGTGCGGGACACTCCGATCGCCGAGGAGGGCTTCACCGGTGCCGCGATCGGCGCCGCCATGCTCGGCTTGCGGCCGGTGGTGGAGATCATGACGATCAACTTCTCCCTGCTCGCCCTGGACCAGATCGTCAACCACGCCGCCAAGATCTACGGCATGTTCGGCGGCCAGGCGAAGGTGCCGATGGTCATCCGCACCCCGGGCGGCGGCGGGCAGCAGCTCGGCGCAACCCACTCGCAGAACATCGAGCTTTACTACGCCTTCGTCCCCGGCATGAAGGTCGTCGCCCCCTCGAACCCTGCCGACGCCAAGGCGCTGATGCTGGCCGCGATCCGCGACGACGACCCCGTCCTCGTGTTGGAAAACCTGGCGCTCTACAACACCAAGGGCGAGGTCTACGACGAGGACGTACCGGCTGAGATCGGCAAGGCAAAGATCACTCGCGAAGGTTCCGACATCACCGTCGTCGCCTACTCCCGGATGGCGGCGGTCGCGCTCCAGGTGGCCGAGCAGCTCGCCGAGAGTGATGGGATCGATGTCGAGGTGGTCGACCTCCGCAGCCTCCGCCCACTGGACCGGGCGACGATCATCGCCTCGGTCCAGAAGACGAACTGCGCCGTCGTCCTCGAAGACGACTGGCTCACCTACGGCATCGGCGCCGAGATCGCCGCGACCATCTCCGACGGCGCCTTCGACTGGCTCGACGCCCCCGTCCGCCGCGTCGCGATGGCCGAAGTCCCACTCCCGTACGCCAAGCCGCTTGAGACCGCGGCCCTGCCCTCCGCCGACGACGCGATCACCGCGATCCGCCAAACCCTCGACGCCGTCGCCCGGCGCCGCTGATCGGAGACCCTTCGTGATCGACATCCTCATGCCGCGCCTGTCCGACACCATGGAAGAAGGCGCCATCTCCACCTGGCACAAGCACCCCGGCGACCCGGTCGCCGCCGGCGACATCCTCGTCGAGATCGAGACCGACAAGGCCGTCATGGAGTACGAGGCCTACGAGAGCGGCACCCTCGTCGAAATCCTTGTCCCCGAGGGCGAGAACGCCGCCATCGGCACACCCATTGCCCGCCTCAACGACCGATCCGGTGACGAGAACGTCTCACTCCCGCAAGTGGCGCCACCCGCACTCGCGGCGACCGCCGCCAAGCCGAAGCACCGGGCCGCGACCCCGTTGGTACGCAAGCTCGCGCGGGAACGCGGCATCGACCTGAGCAGCGTCACCGGCACGGGTCCCGGTGGTCGGATCGTCCGCGCGGACCTCGACGCCCTCGAATCGGTGCCGACGCCTGCACCGCTTGCCAACGAACCGGTCGAGACCGGCTCACCTGCGCCTGCTGCGGCCGGTGTCACAGCACTGCCGATGCAGGACGGGCGCGAAACGACAACGGTGCCGTTTGATCCGGTGCGACAGGCGATCGCGACGCGGCTCACCAAGAGCGCGACAACCATCCCGACGTTCACCGTGACCGCATCCGCCGACCTGGAGGGCCTCCTCGCACTCCGGGTGCAGCTGAACACCGCGCTGCGCGATGCCGGACGAAAGGTGACAGTCAACGACCTCATGGTGCGGGCGGTCGCGCTCGCCCTACGCGAGCGCCCCGGCGTCAACGCGTCCTACTCACCCGAGGGCCGTGGCCAAACCCTGCTGCACGGGCGGGTCAACATCGGCATCGCCGTCGCCTCTCCGGCCGGGCTCATCGTGCCGGTGATCCGCGATGCCGACCGGATGTCGGTCACGGCGATCTCCGCGCAGACCCGGGCGCTAGCCGACAAGGCTGCGAACCGGACGCTGAACACGGTGGACATGGCCGACGGGACCTTCACAATCAGCAACCTCGGCATGTACGGAGTCGAGCACTTCACCGCGATCATCAACCCACCCCAAGGCGCGATCCTCGCCGTCGGTGCCGCGACACCGGAGCCCACGCTGTCCGGGGAGACGCTGGAAGTGCGGCGCCGGATGCGATACACGCTCACCGCCGACCACCGCATCATCGACGGTGCCCTGGCCGCGCAGTTCCTCGCCGCCCTCACCGACCTGCTTGAGCATCCGCTGCGGATCGTCGCATGACCAGGATCGCTCGGGGCGATCGAACTATTGGCCGGCGGCGAGTCGGAGCCGGGCAAGCAGGTCGGCTACTTCTCGGGTCTCCTCGTGCTGTGGGCCGTAGACGACGCAGAGGTCGTCGTAGAGCGGCTGCAGCTCGTCCATGGCCTCTGCGGCCCTACCTTCGGAGAGCAGCAGTATGCCGATGTTGCGGCGTAGGTCGAGGGCGGTGGGGGAGACTTCGCTGGAGGCGGCGCGTACGTGGGTCAGCACCTGCCGGAACTGGCGCAGGGCGGTTGGTACTCGCCGAGGGTGCCGAACAGTTCGAGGGTTTTGTGCTTCGGAGTGGCGGTGAAGGCGAAGTAGGAGAGGTTCCCGCTGCGCTGCCGCTTGCGGACGCTCGCCGTCAGTTTCTCCTCGGCGGTCTGCGGCCCGGCGGCGCTGGTCGCGCCCGCGTCGTCGGAGTCGGCGTCCAGACCGAGGTCGCGCAACACCCGGCGTACGTCGGTGGCGGCCTCACCGGCCTGCGAGGAGTGCGCCTCGTCCACGATGATCGCGAACCGGCTGCCGCGCATCTCGGTCGGGTTGCGCTGGAGGTAATCCACCAGGGCCGGGAAGGTGGCCAGGGTGACCGTGATGATTTTGCCGGTCTCCTGGGAGAGCGCCTTGGCGAGCTGCTCCGACTTGGCGCCGTACCTTTCGTCGATCTTCACGACCAGCCCGGCGGTCTGCTCGAAGCTGCCGACGGTGTCCCGGAGCTGGGAGGCCAGGTTCCGCCGGTCGGTGATGATGACGACCTTGTCGAAGACCGGGCTGCCCGGCTTGACGCCGGCGGCGGGCGCGTCCGGTGCGAGCGCCGCCGGGTCGTTCGGGGTGTGCAGCGACGACAGCCGGTGCGCGAGCCAGGCGATGGTGTTCGACTTGCCCGAGCCGGCCGAGGCCAACACCAGGTAGTTGTGCCCGCCGCCGTGCCGGGCCGCGTGCGCGGTCAACCGCCGCACCGCATGCCACTGGTGATAGCGCGGGAAGATCAAAGACTTTCGGGTACGCCCACCGGCGGCCTTCTCCTGGTGCAGGTGGACGAAGCGTTCCAGCAGGTCGAGCCAGTTGTCCCGCTGCCAGATCTCCTCCCACAGGTAGGAGGTGGCATATTTTCCGTACGCGGTGGCCGGCGGGTTGCCCCGGCCGCTGGGACGCCCCGGCCCCTCGCTGCCGGTGTTGAACGGCAGGAACCGGGTCTGCGCGCCCCGCAGCTGCGTGGTGACGAAGACCAGGCCCGGATCGACGGCGAAGTTCGCGACCACCCGGCGCGAGAAGATCAGCTCGGTCGGGTCGCGGTCGGTCCGATACTGCTCCTTGGCGTGCTCCACCCCGGAGCCGGTGAGCGGGTTCTTCAGCTCGGCGGTGGCGACTGGGATGCTGTTGAGGAACACCGTCAGGTCGAGGCGGTTCCCCCGGTCGGCCTGCTTGGTCGCGTACTCCGGCTCCGGACCACGGTGAGCCGGTTCTGGCGGTAGTCGGCCAGGATCGCCTCCGACTCCACGAACGACGGCTTGAAGTATGCGAGGCGGATCCGTACCCCGTGGTCCTTGACGCCTTTGCGGAGCACGTCGAGCAGCCCGTCGGTGGCGATCGCCTGGTCGAGCCGCTTGGCGAACCCGCGCTGCGCCGCGTCCCGGTCACCGCCGTAGTAGGTGACCAGGTCCTCCCACTCCTGCGCCTGGGTCGCCCCGATGAACGCGAAGAGCTGGCTGGTGTCGAGGCCAAGCTCGGGACGGTAGTCGGCCCGGTCGCCCTCCGCCCAGCCGTCGGCGAGCAGCGCGGCGACGATCGCGTCACCGAATGCAGACTCGTGATGGATCGCCACGCCGCCACCACCGCAACCGGGCCCGGGTGCCGGCCCATTGCCCGGGTGCCGGCCCATTGCTGGAGCCTGCTGATCGACGCCAACATGTCGAAGGCACGACGCACATCCAGCTGGCCAACATGGTCCGGAATGGCTCGGTGTGTACGCCGACGGCGGTGATCGGACAATCCGGCTTGAGAGTGGTTTCTGATGTCAGATCATGGTCGTTCCGGTCCGCCGGATCGGTGCCAGCCGTAAAGTGCCGGCCATTGTGGAGGGGCTCCGGTTGTTGGGCGGACGCTGACCGGCGTTGGCGATGGACCATGCCGGCCAGGTGGATGTGAGGCGAGGTTTTCGGGTTGGCGAATGGTCCGGGCTCAGGGGCCAACAGCGGGCGGGACGCGATGCCGGATTCTCTGGTTCACGGTAGGCCGGCTGGCACGGTTGCCCAGTGGGTGGAGGTGCATCGGCTGGCGGTGGCGGGCCGGGAGCCGCTGATCGCCCGGCAGGTCGGAGCCCGGGTGGCGAGGGTGTGGCTGCTCAGGTCCCGGTTCGCGGCTGTCGCGGCCCTCGCGAACGCGACCCTGACCCTCGGCCCGGACGCCGGCGCCTTCTATGACCTGGGTTGGGCGCAGTCCTCTACCGGGCAACCCCGGGAAGCCCTGGCCAGTTACGAGCAGGCCCTGCATTTGTACCGCGAGGCCGGCGACGACGGCAACGAAGCCGCCACCCTCAACAACATCGGCCTCGCCTACGACGATCTCGGGGATCGACAGCGAGCTCTGACCTACTTCAAGCAGACCCTGCCCATCGCGCGGAAGGCCGGCTACCGCGCCGGCGAAGCCGCCACCCTCAACAACATCGGCCTCGTGTACCACGGGCTCGGAGACCGGCAGCAGGCCCTGGCCTACTACCAGCAGTCCCTGCCCATCGTGCGGGAAGTCGGCGACCGCGCCGGCGAAGCAACCACCCTCAACAACATCGGCGGCGTGTACGACGGGCTCGGGGACCGGCATCAGGCCCTGGCCTACTACCAGCAGGCCCTGCCCATCCGGCAGGAGGTTGGCGACCGCGCCGGCGAAGCCGTCACCCTCAACAATATCGGCCTCGTGTACGACGGGCTCGGGGACTGGCAGCGGGCCTTGGCCTACTACCAGCAGGCCCTGCCCATCCTGCGCGAGGTCGGTGACCGCGCCGGCGAAGCAACCACCCTCAACAACATCGGCGGCGTGTACGACGGGCTCGGGGACCTGCAGCGGGCCCTGTCCTACTTTCAGCAGGCCCTGCCCGTGATGCGGGAGGTCGGCGACCGCGCCGGCGAAGCAACTACCCTCAACAACATCGGCGGTATCAAGTTCCAGCAAGGCGATTTCGCTGGGGCGAAGGACACGTTGGATGAAGTTCTTGAGGTAGTCCACGTCATCGGTGATCGCGGATCGGAGGCCGTGGCGCAGTCCAATATGGCCGCTCTGCTCCTAGGGATGGCGCGAGTGGACGATGCCATCGAATTCCAGCGCCGAGCGGTGGCTCTGGCCGAGCAGACGAGCCATCCGGCGCTGGATCAGATGCGAGCGTTCCTCATTCAGCTTCAGCAAACGAGGGAAGGATAAACGGTGGGAACTGCCGCACTTGAGGTTTCGGGACCGGACGCCGCGCGTTGGGCCGCGGAACTGCACGCCGCCCTTGCCGCGAACGCCGGGCCTGGCGATGGGGTGTCACCTGTTGAGGTGCAGCGTTCCGCCGATGTGGTGATCGCTGTCATCGGGCTCGTGTTCGCTGGGGTCGGCGCGGCCAAGACGATCTGGGACTGGTGGCATTCCCGCCGTGCCGAGGGCGTTACCGTCACGATCCTGCTCGGCGACGGTACCCGGGTCGACGTGTCCAACGTCAGCGGAGGGGAGCTGGAGATCGCTTTCCAGCAGGTCGAGTCGCGGCAACGCTGAGGGCGGAGATCATCGTGGGTGAGATGAGCACGTACGAGTTGGAGATCTTCGAGCAGACCTCCGACTACTCCGAGTTGCGCCTGTGGACCGGTGGGGGCCCGCCGAAGACCCGTGGCGTGGACAAGGCGGCGATCGATCAGCTGATCGGGATGGTGGAACGCGATTACAGTCAGCATGCGGTCGCGCAGAAGGTGTTCGGCGCACCGCAGCTGCGTGACCTGGGCATGAAACTGGCCGCCTTCCTCGACGGCGATGAACGGTGGCTGACCCCGGTCCTGGACCGCCCTGCCGGCACCACGCTGCGCATCACCGCCGAGGGACGGCTTCGGCACCTGCCCTGGGAACTGCTCGCCGTGGACGGCTCGCATCTGACCGTATCCGTCAATGCGCCGCTGCTACCGGTGCGGGCCGTCGGCACCAACTCGGCCCTCACGGCCCCGGTCAAAGCCGCGAACCGACCCTTGCGGGTGCTGTTCATGGCCACTTCTCCCGAGGGCGTCGAGCCGGTGCTCAGCTACGAGGCGGAGGAAGCGGCCATCCTGGCTGCCACCTCCCGAACCGGCGCCGATCTGGTCGTGGAGGAGAGCGGCACGCTGGAAGGGCTTCGCTTTCTCAGCCGCGACTACGGGACGGGATACTTCGACGTCCTACATCTGAGTGGCCACGCCACCATCAGCGTGAACG
The DNA here is from genome assembly GCF_040649295.1 of Micromonospora sp. NPDC048999. NCBI lineage: Bacteria > Bacillati > Actinomycetota > Actinomycetes > Micromonosporales > Micromonosporaceae > Micromonospora > Micromonospora sp. NPDC048999. The sequence continues at coordinate 61,952 of NZ_JBEZFI010000019.1, forward strand.
GCCAGCCCGCCTTCCTCGTCGAGAACGAGTTCGGTGGGCTCGCCTACGCCACCGCTGACCAGATCGCCCAAGCCATGGCCGGGCACTGGCCCCGCCTGGTCTTCGTCTCCGGCTGCCTCACCGGGAACGCCCCCGACGGCGGCGCGTTCCCCTCGATGAGCGAGAGCCTGGTCCGCGCCGGAGCTCCCGCCGTGCTGGGGTGGGCGCTGCCGGTCGGTGACGTCTCCGCGACCGAGTTCGCCGCCGAACTCTACCGGTCACTGGCGGACGGGCAGCCCCTCGACCGGGCCATCGTCGAGGCCCGTCAGCACCTGTACAAGCACAAGCGCGGCAACTGGCACCTGCTGCGCGCCTACGCCGACAGATCCCCGCTCGCCCCCATGGTCACGCCCCTGCTCACGAAGGGGCGTGCACGGATCCAGATCCGGCCCGCCGATCAGGAATTCCTGGACCCACAGACCCGACTGTCCCGGGTCGCCGCCCGCGCTGCCTTCGTCGGACGACGACGCGTCATCCAGCGCTGCCTGCGTACCCTCAAACAACCGTACGGTAGCGGCGACGCGGCCGAGGCCCTTGTCCTGCACGGCATGGGCGGCCTCGGCAAGAGCAGCCTCGCCTCCCGGCTGCTGGAACGCATGCCCACCCACCAGCGTGCCGTCTGGTTTGGCCGCGTCGACCTAACCAGGTTCCGGGAGCTCACCACCAAGGTCGAGTTCCCCACAATGGAGCAGCAGATCGAAGCAGCCAAGCTGCTCGACAACGGCCAGGCCCCCCTCCTTGTCCGCCTGCGCCATCTGCTTCACGTCGACGGACCTCTCGGACAGACTCCCTGCCTGTTCGTGTTCGACGACTTCGAAGACGGCAACCTCGACGAACGCGACGGCGGCCACGTGCTCTCCCCGGAGATGGCCGACATCCTGCCCGCCCTACTCAAGGCCATCCGCGACACCGGCAGTTCCAGCCGGGTCGTCATCACCAGCCGCTACCGCTTTCCCGCACCCGCCGCGACCACCATCGTCGTCGAGTCACTCGAAACCCTCACCGGAATCGAACAGGCCAAGAAACTCGCGAACCTGCGCAACCTGCGCCCCGGCTCCTCCATCGAGCCCGACATCCGCCAACGCGCCATCAACGCCGCTGCCGGCAACCCCCGCCTGCTCGACTGGCTCGACCTGATCGTCGCCGACCCCCGTCTCGACATCGATAGCCTCATCACCGCCATCGAGGAGGAAGCCGACCGATTCCGCCGGGAAACCATCCTCGCGAAGAACCTCCTCAGTTCCCAGACCCCCGAGCTGCAGAAGATGCTCGCCAAGGTCAACGTCATCGAACTACCCGTCCCCGCCGACACCGTCCGCGCCGTCCACGACCACCCCGACGCCACCATCCACATCGAACGCGCCGTCCAACTCGGCCTGATCGAAGAAGGCATCGACCCCGAAACCCGCCAACCCCGCTACTACGTCTCCAACGTCCTGCGCCCCCTCATCCGCCCCCTGCTCACCGACGACGAATACACCCAAGCCTGCGCCGCCGCCGCACAATCCCTGTACGAACTCTGGATCACCGACCCTGCCACGCCCGGGCCCGCGTCATGACCACCCTCGCCCAATGGGTGGAGGTGCACCGGCTGGCGGTGGCGGGCCGGGAGTCGGTGATCGCCCAGCACGTCGGAGACCGGGTGGCGAGGGTGTGGCTGCGCAGGTCCCGGTTCGCGGATGTCGCGGCCCTCGCGGACGCGACCCTGACCCTCGGCCCGGACGCCAGCGCCTTCTATGACCTGGGTTGGGCCCAATCCTCCACCGGGCAGCCCCGACATGCCCTGGCCAGCTTCGAGCAGGCCCTGCACCTGTACCGCGAGGCCGGCGATCACGGCAACGAAGCCGCCACCCTCAGCAACATCGGCCTCGTGTACAACGGGCTCGGGGACCGGCAGCGGGCCCTGGCCTACTACCAGCAGGCCCTGCCCATCCAGCGAGAGGTCGGCAACCGCGCCGGCGAAGCAACCACTCTCAACAACATCGGCGGCGTGTACAACGGGCTCGGGGACCGGCAACAAGCCCTGGCCTACTACCAGCAGGCCCTGCCCATCCGGCGGGAGGTCGGCGACCGCGTCGGCGAAGCCGCTACTCTCAGCAACATCGGCTTCGTGTACGACGGGCTCGGGGACCGGCAGCGGGCCCTGGCCTACTACCAGCAGGCCCTGCCCATCCAGCGAGAGGTCGGCAACCGCGCCGGCGAAGCAACCACTCTCAACAACATCGGCGGCGTGTACAACGGGCTCGGGGACCGGCAGCAGGCCCTGGCCTACTACCAGCAGGCCCTGCCCATCCGGCGGGAGGTCGGCGACCGCGCCGGCGAAGCAATCACCCGGTACAACATCGCGATGATCCACCGGGCTGAGGGGAATCTCGACAGGGCGATCAGCGAGCTCGAACTCGTCGTCGACCTCGACCGCCAAGTGGGCCACCCGGACCTCGCATCCGACACTGCCACGCTTGAAGAGGTACGCCAAGAACGAGCAAGAACTCGGAAAGCAACCTGAGCACCTCATGCACTCGGCTGGGCTGAACACCCGGCCAGGTGCGCCTGGCCAGTAACCGCGCCGGCCACCGGCGCACGCACCCTGCGATATTGCGCGTCATCGTTGGATGATGAGTCCGATGGTGGTGGCGAGGCGGGTGACGTCGGCTGAGGTGGGTCCGGTGCGGAGCAGGGCGGTCAGTGCGGCGTGGGCGGCGGGGCGGTTGCGGGTTTCGGCGGGGGCGATCTGGTCGGCGGTGACAAGGGCCTGGCCGGCGGCGTGGTGGTCGCCGAGGTCGTGGTAGGCGCGGCTGATGTCGATCAGGTGGGCGGCGCGGTGTTCGGCGGGTAGCCAACGCCAGGCGTCGCCGTTGGTGGCGTGGCGGTGGAGGGTGATGGCTTGTTGGCTGTCGCCGAGTTCGGCGGCGGTCAGGGCGCGGGCGAGGTCGACCATGATGGGCGCGAAGTCGAGGTCGCCGCCGCCGTTGTGGTGGGGGTGGTCGCGGTGGGTGGCGGCGAGGTGGGCGGCGTGGTTGGTGAGGTGGCGTACGGCGGTGGGGTCGTCGCAGGTGGCGGCGGCGAGGGCGGCTTGGATCTGCACGATGCCGGCCAGGGCGAGGTGGTCGGGTGGGGTGTGTCGGGTTGGTGTGGGAGTGAGTTGTTGTACGGCGGTGGTGGCGGCGGTCATGGCCAGGCGTCCCCGGTTCGAGGCGCGGAGCGCCTGGGCCAGGGGTATCGCGGCCATGGCGGTGCGGCGCGGGTCGCCGGCGGCGGCGGTCATCGCCCGGTCGGCGACCAGCCAGGCCAGCTCCGCCTCGCCGAGTTTGACCAGCACCTGGGCGGCGAGCCGGTATGTCCGTACCAGGAGGTTGGCGGTGTCGGCCGGGCTGGTCACGGTGGCGAGGTGGCGGGCGTCGCCGAGCAGGTCGGGCAGCATCCGTAGGACCTGGGGGTGGTGGGCGTGCCGGTATGCCTCCCAGGCGTGGTTCACCCGGCGGGTCAACTCGTCCGCTGATGGCGGCACCGGCCGGCCGGCGGCGAATCCGGTGGTGTCGTAGCAGGCCAGCGTCGCGCGTACGCGTTCCAGGGCGTCGGCGGGGGCGCCGATCGGCTCCGGCCAGCGGGCTGCTTTGGAGAGCAGGATTTCGGGGGTGACGCCGAGGACCTCGGCGACTGTTTCGATGGTGGAGAACCGGTCGAGGTTGCGTAGCCCGCGCTCGACCTTGTCGACCCAGCTTTTCGACTTGCCGATCCGGTTGGCGAAGATCTGCTGGGTCATCCCGCGTCGCGCCCGCAACTGGGCCACGCGCCGCCCGGGTGGAAGCTCACCAGCGATGTATCGGCCTGGCCTGCTGTTCATCGCTCCTCCGTGTGGTGCATGGCCTCGGTGGATTCGCCGCAGCGCGGGCACCACCGTGCCTTGACCCGGAACGCGAAGAGCCCGAGCAGGAACCCGGGCATCAAGCCGCCCAACACGACCGGAACGATCTCGGCAATCACGATCACTCGCCCCTCAACCCCGGTCGTCCCTCTCGGCATGGTCGGCCCGATCCGGGGAGGGCTGTTCACACTCTGGGTCGGCGGCAGCCTCCTTCCCGTACGCCCCTCCCCGGTGGCCGTAGGCGGGCCGCTGCACCACATCGACGGGTTCGCCGCTGCGTTGGAACCACTTCCACCGGGGCACGTCAACCTCCCATGATCATCTGGCCGGCCTCTCTAGCTGCCACGGTCCGGCAACATCGATGCCTGCTGCAACACTCCAGACGAGACAATCGTGCTGAGACGCGCTTCCCGGGTGATGATGCAAGAGCCGTCTCGCGGCAAGTCGGATGAGGCGTCACGATGAAACAGGGGAGGATGATCCTGATGAGCGAAGTCGGCTCGACCGTGCCGAGGCGAGAGCTTGGTCGGCTGCTGCGACAAACCAGAGAGCAGGCCGGGATCGGCTTGGAGGCCGCCGCATCCGATCTTGAGTGGTCGCGCGCCAAGATGTACCGCATCGAGTCGGGGCAAACTCCCGTCCGTTCCCTGGACGTGGAACAGATGTGCCGGATGTACGGGACGTCGGCGGAAATGACCGAGGTTCTCACCAGCCTCGCGAAGGAGTCGAAGAGCAAGGGCTGGTATCACGCCTATGGCGAAGTAATCCCCCGTTGGTTCGAGCTGTATGTTGGCCTTGAGGCCGCCGCCAGTCGGATTAGGACATACGAACATGCCCTGGTTCCGGGCCTGCTGCAAACCCCGGAGTACGCCGCCCAGGTCGTGCGCACCCGGCCGAATGTCTCCGACGGAGAGGCGGCCAAGCTCGTTGAACTACGTGTCGAACGGCAACGCCTTCTCACAAGGAGGCGGCCTGCCGCTCCAACCCTGGATGTCCTCATCGAGGAGGCACTACTTCACAGGAGCGTCGCCGGGATGGCCGCGCAGATTGACAAACTGATGAGGGTCAGCGAGGACCCCAACGTATCGATCAGGGTTCTACCACTGAACGGCAGACTGTCTCAGGTGGCGGTGTCAGGTGGCTTTGTGATCCTGGACTTTCCGACCAACGGGGCTAGGTCTGCGGAGCCGACAACGGTCTATAACGAAGGTCTTTCGGGGGCGCTCTACCTCGATCGAATCGAAGAGGTCAGGGCTTACGCCGAGGTTTGGAACACGCTCACCGATCAAGCGTTGAGCGTCGACGAATCCCGTAAGTTGATGCAGCGGATCAAGGAGAGACATTATGAGTAGGTCAAGCGGTGCTCAGTGGCGCAAGTCCACCCGGAGCGGAGCCCAGGGAAACTGTGTCGAGGTGGCGGACAACCTACCCGGTGTCGTGGCCGTACGTGACTCCAAGGACCCCCAGGGGCCGGCGCTCGCCTTCACCCCGGCGGCGTGGTCCACGTTCGTGGCGTTCGCCAAGGCGGCCCAGTAACCGGCGGATGTGACAGCAGCCGAGGACCCCCGATCTGCCCTCTCGTCTCATCGGCGGATCGGGGGTTTCCGGCACCCGATGAAATGGGCCCAGTGATCGAGAAGAGACGACCAACGGGGTCTGTGATGCCGGCCAGCACCGCGCCGGACACGAGGGCCGGGTCGTAGGCGCGGATCGTGGCGAACCCGGACCCGCTGATCCGCAGGTGGAGTTCCAACCCGGGGTCCTCTCTGCCTGCCCGTGATCGACATCAGATAGACGACTGTTCCGCTTGAACTGGTGCCTACCATCGGGCCATGACCGTCACGCCAGGCCCTTCCGCGTCGCTCCCACCCGGTCACGCCGACGGCCCGTCCGTCGATTCGGGGCGGTCCGGGCTGCGGCCGGCCCGTCGGCGACGTCGGCTTGTTCAGCGGGTTCTCGTCGCCGGGGTCGGGCTTGTGCTGCTCTTCGCCGCTCCGGCGCTTTGGGTCCGGGCGTACTCCGTTGGCCATCTGTACGCGATTGACGATGCGCCCGAGGCGCCGGTCGTGGTCGTGTTCGGCGCGCAACTGGCACCGGGAGGCACTCAGCCCATGCCGTTTCTGAAGGGGCGGCTGGACGTGGCAACTCAACTGGTCAAGGACGGCAAGGCCCGCGCCGTGCTCGTTTCGGGCGACCGCGACGGCACCTCCGGCGACGAGATCGCCGTGATGACGGCGTACCTCGTCGCCGCAGGCGTGCCCGCCGAGCACATCGTCGGTGACCCGTATGGTCTCGACAGCTACGACACCTGCAAGCGGGCCCATGACGTGTACGGCATACGCCGGGCGCTGCTTGTCAGCCAGTCACTGCACCTGCCTCGCGCTGTGATGCTGTGCCGGCGCCTCGGCATCGACGCGAGTGGGGTCGCCGCCCGCTGTGACGGCTGCCGGACGGTGACTCTGGCGAGGAACACCGCACGCGAGGTACCGGCGGCGTGGAAGGCGGCCTACGACCTGGTGACCGCCCGCCCGCCTGCGGTGTCCTCAGCGCCCGAACCGGCGCTGCAGCAAGCCCTCGACGAGTAGACAGCGGCAACCCCCTCTTTCGGCTGCGGGCCGAGTTGGCTGATCTCGTACCCGTCGGGGTAGGTCTTGGTTTTGATTCCGTCGGCGAACAACGCCGTCGTTCGCGGCTTGCCGAACCAGCGCTGCAGCCGGGAGCGAACCTTCAGCGCCAGGTGCAGGCCGGCCCTGACGGGCCAGGCGGGTGGAGCGACCTGCATCGCGGCTCGCAGGCGTTCGTCGTACATGGCGCTGACGAGCGCGTTGCCCAGCGGTGCGAGCGGGCCCGGGATGCGGGTGAGCATGAGCATGCGGGTGGCCCGTTCGATGGCCGCCGCGTCGTCGTTCGGCTTCAGGTGGGCGGCGTCGTGGGCGTCGAACCAGGTCTCGAACGCTTCGTAGGAGTCGGGGATGTCGGTGATGCCCGTCCGGCGGCCGAGCTCCCGGTAGAAGAGGTGCGTGGCCTGCCGTTCGTGGCAGCACGGGCGGCGCCAGCCGTAGCGTTGCAGCCAGCGGGTCGGGATCACCACCAGGCAGCCCAAGACGTAGAGGTAGTCGTCGTTGCTGATGTCGTACGGGCGGTGGATCTGGTTGACGCGTCGTAGCGCATCCCGGCCCTGCGGCTGCTCGAAGCCGTTGAGCACCATTTCGTACATCAGCAGACCGGTGTCGTCGATCCGCTTCTGCGTACGCTCGGTCAGCTCACCGGTGGCGGTGTGCACCGCGGCGATCGACGGGATCGAGAAAGACCGGTTGAAGGCGAGGTTGAGCCCGAGCTTCATGTCCCACGGGAACTCGTATCGCAGCATCGCCTGGTAGATGGCCAGGTAATCGCGCTCCGGGTCGAGGGCGCGGATACGAGCGAGGTTGGTGTAGCGGGCTCTCATCGTCGGGCATCTCCAACCGGTGACTGCGAGGGGAGGTGTCGGGACGCGGCGAGCGTCTGGGCCACCACGAGCGACCGGGTGTAGGCGCTGGCCACGAGCGTCAGCCAGGCGATCTCGCCGGCGTAACCACCGGAGGGACGATGCATGTCATCAGTGGGTTGGGGGAGCGCGGTAGCGAGGCCGGCGCGACGCGCATGCAGAGCACAGGCCAGTTGCCCTGCCTCGACCGCGGCTTGCCGCCTGTCGGCGGTCAGCTCAACCTCGTCGGCGAACTGTTCGGCGAGCGCCGTCACCCTGCCGTCCAGGTACGGGCGCAGCGCGAGCCGCGCGTCCCGGATCTCGGCGACGCGGCGGGTCAGGGCGTAGTCGATGTCCCGTACGGCCGTGAGGGTCCGACGCAGGCTCTCGTCGAGTTCGAGTTCCGGGAGTGCGGCGATGAGGTCCCGCCAGAGCGGTTCCAGCCGGCGGTAGGAGCGGAGGTCGTCCCAGCGTCGCGTGATGGTCAGGATAGGGCCCCATGCCGGCATGGTGAGGCCGGCCATCATGAGCAGCGCGCTGATGGTCACCAGGACCGCGGCGATCTCCCGCTCGCCGGTCGGCCGGTTACCGGTCCAGTAGGCGATGAGATACGCGATCTTGTTGGTGCTGTAGAGCAGGGCGAAGGCGGCGCCGACGGCCGTGACGCGAAGGCCGCGGCGCAGCCAGGGGCGCCCGCAGATCCGGGCGAAGCGCCAGCACAGCCGGGTGATGTCGATGCAGTAGGCGAAGAAGCCGAGGGTCATGAAGATCAGCAGGTACGCGGTCACCGCGGGGTCGGTGGCGTACTCGACCGTCAGGAGCACCGGCGTGTCGTAGGTGAGCGTGTAGGCGAACAGCCCGGCTATCGCGACGAAGGCGCAGCCGGTTACCAGGACCCACACCCGGACGCGGGCGGCGGCCTTTTCGGGCGGAAGCGCCAGGTGGAGCAGCATGCTCTCGGCGCTCACGGCGATGGTCATCGCGCCGGCGTGGGAGAGGACCTTGGCGAGGTTGGGCAGGCCCGACGTGTGATCGATGGCGGTGGCCAGGGGTGGTACGGCGAGCGTTATCCCGACGGCGAAAGCTCCGATGGCGACGCAGATCGCGCCGCGCACGCGGCTGGGCTGCCGGCGCTGGAGCCGCAGCAGATATCCGAAGGCGATCCAGCCCGCGAGGGCGGAGACGGCGTACAGCGCAGTGTCCATTTCCCGCCTACCAGTCGGGGTGTTCCAGGGAGTGTCGTAGCCGGTCGTACAGCTCGGCCTGCCGGCTGTCCAGCGGCGAGTCGTCGTGTTCGGTGCCGCCGCAGTGTGCCCGCCGAAGAAGCAGCGAACCGATCATCTCGGCTTCGCGTTCCTCGGCGGCGGCGTAGTTGCTGCGACCAAGGCAGCGCTGGACCAACTCCGGGTCGAGGTCTGGCAGCAGCAACCGTGAGGCGTCCGGATCCATTACCTCGGTCGTGCGATGGCCGGCGATCAGGTGCCCCAGCTCGTGCCCGATGATCAGCATCTGATGCAGCGGCGAGGTGTTCTGCTCGAAGAAGATGGCGTCGAAGTCGCCGGTCGGTACGAACATCCCGCACACCGTGTGGGCCGGCAGGCTGATCGGAACCAGGTGGATGGGCCGGCCGCGCCGTTCGCCGAGGATCTCGCACAATCTGCGTATGTCGAACGGTTCCGGCATCTCCAGCGCGGCGAGCAGTTGGTCGCAGCGCTTGCGTAGTCGGTACAACGTCACGTGAGCGTTCTCCCGGTCGTCGGCGTGCTGCCACCGAAGGATCAGCACCGCTACCTGCGATCGCCAGACGTGCTGCCGACTTCCTCGGGGCCTGAGCCCTCGGCCACGGCTCGCAGACGCGTCACCATCTGCTCGATCAGATGTCTGTCCGTGGCGGACAGTCCACTGTCGGCGAGCACCTGGCGTAGTGCCACCTGCTTGACGTCCATTCGGCGGAGCTCGTTGAGCAGCCCGATCTGGTCCTGGATTCGTTGCGCGGCCGCCTCATCGACGAAGTAGCCCGAGTTCACGCCGAACGCGGCGGCCAAGGCACGTACGTGCGACATTCGAGGGTCGCTGGCCACGCCCCGGCGTAGCTCTCCGACGTAGGCCGCGCTGATTGTGACACCGGTGTCGGCCGCCGCTGCGTTGATCTTGTCGGCGATCTCTTTGTTGGTGTACCGGCGTCCTGCTTCGTCGGAGTCGCTCAGTTCCTCGGGTGTGGGGCGAATCTTGTCGAACAGGTACTCCAGCCTGGCGGCCAACGTGTCGAGGGACGGCAGCTCCAGCTCAACAAGCCGATCTTCGACCATGATCTTCACCCCTTCGGCGAACTAAACAGCAGTGTCGCAGATGTAAGTGACAACAAAACAGATGTTGACACCTGCAACCTGAAGCGCCGAGCGCAGCGACGCCGGTGCTGGCGAGCCGGCACCGGCCGTACTGGCCCCTCGGCTGTGGCGGATAATGACGATCAACGTACCTCTGATTGGAAGGATCCTTCATGGCCTCCTCGACGTACCGGTCCATGCGCAGCCTGCTCGGGGCATTCCTGACTGCGGTACTGGTGGCGACGACACTCGCGGTCACCAGCTCGCCCGCCGCCGCCCACACCAAACTCAGCCCAGGGGCTTCCTGTCCCGGCACCGAGTTGTCGCCGCACCGCGACGCGTACGGCGGCGCGATCTCGGTGTTCATCTACTACTCCAGCGCCAACGGCGGCACCAACTGCGTCTGGGCGCAGAAGAACCTCAACCGCGACAAGTCCGAGTCGATGGACATCCTCGTCGGCCGGTGCGGCACCAACAACCCGGGCTACCCGTGCGAGCCGATCGTCTTCGACCACGATCCCGGCAACTTCCAGTACTACGCCGGCCCGGTGAAGGTCACCGGCACGGCCAGCCGGTGCATCATCGTGTCCGTGACTTATCGGAACCTCAGCTCGGAAACGTGGGGACCGATCCACTGCGGCTGACGACCGCGCCCGTCACCAGGTGACGGTGGGGCGGCCTCCGCGGGCCAACTGATCCGGTCGTCGCCTCTGAGGGGGCGGCAGGGTCACGCCGGGACCGGCCGGCACCGGGTAGGTGCCGGCCGGCTCGGCACGATGGCTCGCCGACAGACTCCCTGGTTGACCTATGCTCGCGGTCATGTCCCGGGTGAGTGCGGGCGGCGCGAGCCGCTGGTTCGGGCCGGTGGCGCAGTCCTCCGGCGACGCGCAGGTCTTCGTCTTCCCACATGCCGGTGGCATCGCCACATCGTTCATGGAGTGGCAGACGATGGCTGAGCCGGAACTGTCGTTGCAGGTCGCGCTGATGCCGGCCCGGGGAATCCGGATGCACGAGCCGCCCGTCGACGACCTTGCGGAGCTGGTGGATCAGCTGACGACGGCGGTCATCGAGCGGGCGTCGGGGCCGTTTCTGCTGTTCGGGCACAGCCTGGGTGCGCTGGTGGCGTTCGAGGTGACGCGGGAGCTGCGCCGCCGGGGCGCGCCCGATCCGCTGGCGCTGCTGGTGAGCGGGGCCGAGGCGCCGCAGACCCGGCTGATAAAGCAGCGCTGTCACGAACTCGACGACACCGGCCTGATCGAGGCGTTGCGCGACTTCGGGGCCACCCCGGCCGGGTTGCTGGCGGACCGGGAGATGATGGAGATCATTCTGCCGGGTGTCCGGGCCGACTTCGCCCTGTCCGAGCGGTACGCCTACCGTGCCGAGCCGCCGTTGGAGCTGCCGGTGCACGTGCTGCTGGGCGACGCGGACGAGCATGTGGACCTGGACCGGGCGGCCGGGTGGGCGCTGGAATGCGCGACCCCGCCACAGCGGTATGTGTTCGCCGGTGGGCATTTCTTCCTGACTGACTACCAGTCGGAAATCCTGGACCTAATGCGTCGCATCGTCGCCGATCACACCGCTGTGTCGTAATCGTCGACAAAGGATGTGTAAGGACTCCTGCCCGCACCAGGGATTCCATGGTGTCGGGTGTTCGACCTGGCTGACCGGCGAGATGCGGTGTTACAGTTCGCCATCCGTTCGTCGAAGGGACGTCGCTGACGAGGCGGCAAACCGTTGCGTGCGCCGAGGTGCACATGAGCCCGTCGTACTTGCCGTCCTTGATTCTGCGTGAGTACCTGCACACGGTGGCGACCGTCCACCCCCAGCTACGCGAGGTGCTTGATTTCGAGCGCCCGGGTGCGGCTGCGGCGCTCGCGGAGCTGGCCGCCACGGTGAGCGAGTTCGACACCGACTCCACCGGCCGGGGCGACTCTTATCGGCGGGCCCAGCGCGACACCCTGGTGCGCTGGACCGGGATGCGGCAACTGTTGGAGCTGGCCACTCCGGCCGGGTCCGAGCCGGTCACCCTCATCCTGGACGTGCTCGGCGGCGACGGCACCGTGGCGCGCGCCGCGAGCAGTCAGTCCGCCTGTTTCGAGTCCAAGCTGGCGTTCATCACCGGCGACCTGTCCGGCCACATGGTCGACAAGGCGCTCGCGCACGGCCTGCCCGCCGTACGCCAGGCCGCGCACTTCCTGTTCTTGCGCGACGCCAGCCTGGACGCGGTGCTGCTCGCCTACGGAACACATCACATCCCGGCACATCAGCGGCCGCTGGCGGTGGCGGAGGCGGCCCGGGTGGTCCGTCCCGGTGGCCGGATCGTGCTGCACGACTTCGACGAGTCGAGCCCGATGGCTGGATTTTTCGGTGAGGTGGTGCATTCGCACGCCTCCGGTGGCCACGACTACCAGCATTTCAGCCGGGCGGAGCTGGCCGGCCTGTTCGCCCAGGTGGATCTGCCGGTGCGCATCGTCGACCTTTACGATCCGCTGATCGTGCGCGCCGACACCGAGCAGTCCGCGTACGAGCGGATTCGCGACTATGTCGGCGACATGTACGGGGTGCGGGAGTTTTTCGCGACGCTGAGCGATGACGAGGTGTGGCGGTTGTTGACGCACCACTTCGACCACACCGGCTACCTGGCCGCGCTCGGTGGCCGTGACGGCATCCCGGCGCGGCCGGTGGTCTACCGGGCCGACGGGCAGTTCGTCGCCGAGGTGCCCCGGATGGCGATCGTCGCGGTCGCGACCAGGACGGCGTGACCGCCATGTCCAGTCCGCGTTACCTGCTCGATCTGGTGCACCGGCCCTCGGGAGTCGACGCCGACCGGCCGGCGATCGTCGGCCCCGACGGTGAGGTGAGCTACGCACAGCTGTGGGAGCGGGTCGGCGCGACGGCCGAACTGCTGCGCCGGGGCGGGATCAGGCCGGGTGACCTGGTCGGCCTCTACCTGCACCGGTCCGCCGACTACGTGACGTCGCTGCTGGCGACGCTCGCGGTGGGCGCGGTCGCGGTGCCGGTCGATCCGGAGCTGCCCTCCGGGCGAGTCGAGCAGCTGCTCGCCATGGCCGCACCCCGGCTCGTCCTGTACGCGGAGCGGCACGCTACCGTCGCCGCGCCGGCGGGCACCCGCTGGCGCGATGTGCGTACCGCCTCGGTGGTGGCGGGGGCCGATCCGCTGGATCGTGGGGGCTGGCTGCCGCCGGGGGAGCAGGCCGCGCTGGTGTTGTTCACCTCGGGGTCCACCGGCCAGCCGAAGGGTGTCGTGCTGCACCACGCCGGGCTGGTCAACCGGCTGGCCTGGGGCCACGACTGGTTCGGTTTCGCCGCCGACGACCGGGTGCTGCACAAGTCGTCGATCGGGTTCGACGCGTCGGTGCACGAGATCTTCTCCCCGCTCATCGCGGGTGGCACCGTGGTCATCGCGGGGCCGGGCCTGCAGTTCGACAGTCTCGGCCTGGTCCGGCTGATCCAGCGGGAAGCCGTCACTACCGCCCATTTCGTGCCGACCATGCTGCGGCACGTGCTCGACGAGCCGGAACTCGCCGGCTGTGTCACGTTGCGGCGGGTGCTGTGCGGGGGTGAGGCGTTGGACATGCAACTGGTCCGGCGGTGGCGTGCGGCGCTGCCGTGCGGGCTGTTCAACGGGTACGGCCCGAGCGAGACCTCAATCAACGTGTCCTACTGGGACTGTTCCGAGGCGTACGCGGGCAGCATCGCCCCGGTCGGCCGGATCATCGGCGGGGTGTCGGCGCGGGTGCTGGACGAGGAGTTCCGGCCGGTCGCCGACGGCGAGACCGGTGAGCTGTGGATCGGCGGGGTCGCGGTCGGCCTGGGCTACCTGCGCGACGACGAGCGGACAGCGGAACGTTTCCGGCCCGATCCGGTCCGGCCGGGTGCCCGGCTCTACCGCACCGGTGACCTGGTGCGGGTCGCGCCGGAGGGTTTCCTGGAGTTCCGGGGCCGGGTTGACGACCAGGTCAAGGTCCGGGGCATCCGGGTGGAGCCGGGCGAGGTCGCCGCGGTGCTGCGTAAGCATCCCGCCGTGCACGACGCGGTGGTCGTGGCCGTGCCGGACGAGGATTCCGGGCCGCGCCTGGTCGGGTACGTGGTGCCGCAGCCTCGGCGGGCCCCGGCGATCGGCGGGCTGACCCGGTTCCGGCTGCCCAACGGCATGGCGGTGACGGCGGCGTCGCCGGACGAGGCGGTCTTCCTCTACCGGCAGATCTTCGACCACGCGGAGTATTCGCGGTTCGGCGTACGCCTCGGTGACGGTGCGGTCGTTGTCGATGTGGGCGCCAATATCGGTCTGTTCTCGCTGTGGGCGACCCGGCAGGCGCGCGATGTGCACCTGATCGCGGTTGAGCCGAACCCGGACACGCTGCCGTACCTTCGGGCCAACCTCAGCCTCTACGCCGAGTCCGCCTCGATCGTGGAGGCCGCGGTGACGGATGTGGCGGGCACGGCCGAGCTGATCTCGTTCCCCGAGCTGAGTTACCTGTCCGGCCTGGGCGCCGATCGGGCCGAAGCCGCGTCGGACCTGGTCCAGTCGCACTACCGGCAGGGTGGCGGCGACGCCGACGAGGCCGAGCAGGCCGCGCTGCTGGCCGACGCGCACCGGCGCCTGACCTCGGTGGCGCACATGGTGCCGACGGTGACGCTGTCCGAGCTGCTGGACCGGTTCGGGCTGGACCGGGTTGACCTGTTGAAGGTCAACACCGAGGGCGCCGAGCTGAGTGTGCTTCGGGGTCTGCGCCCGGAGCACTGGCGCCGCATCGGCCAGGTGTGCCTGGAGGTCGAGCGCAGCAGCGTGACCGCGCCGCAGGTGCGCGAGCTGCTGTCGGCGGCCGGGTTCGAGGTGCACGAGATCGGTGACTGGAACGTCGGCGCGGACGCCGATGTCAGCTACCTCTACGCGATGCGGCCGCAGGATCAGCCGCCGGCGGCCTCGCCCTGGGACGAGCCCGCCGACCAGCTGCTGACGACCGGGCTCCTCCAGGGCTACCTGGCGTCGGTGCTGCCGCCCGCGATGCACCCGGACCAGCTCGTCTTCGTCGACAGCCTGCCCCGCCTGCCCAACGGCAAGGTGGCCCGGCTGGAACTGCCGCCGCCACCCCGGCGACACGGGGAGACGGCCCCGGAGCAGGGCGGCGGCCTCGCCGACCGGCTGCGCGAGGCGTGGCGGGTCACGCTCGGCGTCGAGGCCGTGCATGACGACGACAACTTCCTCGCCCTCGGCGGGCACTCGCTGACCGCGCTGCGTGTGGCGCACCGGGTGCGCGAGATGGCTGACCTGGAGGTGTCCCCGGCGAGCTGCCTGCGCGCCGGGTCCTTCGCCGACTGGTTGGCCCGGGTCGCGGACGCGAGACGCGATGACAGTCCCCCTCGGTAACGCGCCGCGGCATGTCGTCGTGGTGGGCAGCGGCCAGCTCGCCCGCTCGCTGTGCGATTCCCTGGCCTCGATTCACACCCCCCAGCGGGTACGCGTGACCGTGCTGGCCCGGGACCTGACCGCTGCGGCCGGCGCGGCCCGGGGCGCGCAGGTGCGCGCCACGGTCGCCGGGACCGGGGTCAGCTTCACCGCCCAACCGTTCACCGCCGAACCGTGCACCGAGCCCGGCGACGGGTACGCCGCCGACGCCGCGTCGATGGCCCGGCTCCGCCCTGACGTGCTGGTCTGCGCCGCGTCGACGCAGTCGCCGTACGAGCGGGTGCACGCGCCGTCGGCCTGGACGGACCTGGTCGCCGCGGCCGGCTTCGGGGTGACGCTGGCGTTGCAGGCCGAGCTGGTGTCCCGGCTGGCCGCCGCGCTGGCCGGCGGCGCACCGGACGCGCTGCTGGTCAACGGCTGTTTCCCGGACGCGGTCAACCCGCTGCTGGCGGCGCTGAATCTGCCCGTGCTGTGCGGCATCGGCAACGTGGCGACCCTGGCCGCGTGTCTGGACGCCGCGCTGGACCGTCCCGGGCCGGGGCGGCTGGCGGTGCTCGGCCACCATGCCCACCTCGCCGCGCCCGGCCCGGACCGCACGGGGGACACCACCGCCGAGGTACGCGCCTGGCTGGACGGCCGGCCCGTCCCGGACGTCACCGGGCTGCTGGCCGGCTACCGTGCCCTGCCGCGGCCGCAGCTGAACGCGTTGGCCGGGCATGCCGCCGCCGCCCTGGTGGCGGGGCTGGCTGCCGACGCGGGTGAGGTGGTGGCGAGCCTGCCCGGGCCGCTGGGGCTGCCGGGCGGCTATCCGGTCCGGCTCAGCGGTGGGCGGGCCGAGCTGCGGCTGCCGCCCGAGGTCAGCGCGGCGCAGGCTGTCGCCTGGAACACCGTCGCCGGGCACCGGGACGGCGTCGAGGTCAGCGACGGCCACGTGCGATATCCGGAGCGTGCCCGGGCGGCGCTGTCGGCGTACCAGCCGGAATTGGCCGAAGGCTGGCGCGTGACGGAACTGCCTGAGGTCTTTGCTCGGTTCATCGCCCTGCGCGACCAGCTGCGAACGATGCCACCGGCGCCGGCGCAGGCCCCTCGTGTGTTGGAGGAATCCCGATGTCCGTGACCGCCCCGACCACACGCAACCTGATCACCGACTATTACGACGTCATCGCGGCGGCGGTGGATCAGTGCGGCGCCGTTCCCGGCGGCCCGGCCGGGACGCCCGGCTTCGCGCCCGGCTTCGACCTGCCCGAGCTGACCCCGGCGGTGCGCGAGTACTACGCCGCCGCCACCGCGAGCTGGTCCCGGCTGGGCGAATACGGCGGGCACCACCTCCAACTGCTCGACCTGACGGCGAACCCGGGCACCCAGACCACCAAGACGTTCGCGTCGATGGTGATCGTCGCCCGCGCGGTGGAACACATCCGGCGCACCGGGACCCGGCTGTGCATCTTCACGCCGACCTCCGGCAACAAGGGTGTCGCACTGCGCGACTCGGTGGCCCGTGCCTACGCGGCCGGGCTGGTGACGCCGGAGCAGCTGTCCATCGTGGTGTTGGCACCGCAGTCGACCCGGCACAAGTTCCGCCACGACGCGCTGGCCGCCGACCCGCGGTCGCGTCAGGTCAACCCGCTGCTGCGGTACACCGGCAGCGACCCGGAGGGGGTGAAGGCGCTCGGCCGCGCGTTCGTCGACGAGTACGCCGCCACGATGCACGACAAGCACGGCATCACCCTGTGGTACACCCTGGACCTGAAGAACTACCTGGTCGCGGACGCCGCCCGCGCCGCCTTCGAGGCTGACGTGGCCCCGGCCGGCGCTGCCCGCCCGCGCTGGCACGCGCACGCCGTCTCCAGCGCTTTCGGCCTGCTCGGCTACAACCTGGGCCGCGACGTGCTCGAAGCGGCGGGCAAGGCCAGCCCCGCCGACCGGCCCGGCTTCCTGCTCGTGCAGCACCTCGGTACGCCCGACATGGTGCTCAGCCTGCGCCACGGTTCGTTCGAGCGGGACAACTGCCCGGCCTACACGCTGGATGAGGGCGTGGGTGCCTGGACGCAGGACAAGGACGCCCACTTCCCGGCCGTCACCGATGACCCGGCCGAGGTGCTCGACCCCACCTTCTACACCCACTGCCCGGTGACCTCCCCGGCGATGAACGCGTTGATCGAGCGGCACGGCGGCGACGGCATCGTCGTGTCGCGGCGCGAATGCGCCCAGCGCTACCCGGTGGCCCGGGACTGGCTCGCCAACGCCGGGCTCACGCTCCCCGCCGACCCTGAGCAGCTGCGGGAGTGGTCGATCGTGATGGCGCTGACCGGTGTCTGCAACGCCATCGACCGTGGCCTGGTGCCGGCCGGGCACGACATCGTGGTGCACGGCACCGGGAGCTACTCCAACGACTTCGCCGTAGCCGTCGCCGACGCCGAGGTGTCCACGGTCGCCGACGTCGTGGCCGCCGTCGGGAACACCTGGTGAACCCGACGTGCTCCGACCGCCCGCTCGGCCTGTCACCCGAGCGGGCTGCCTGGCTTGCCGCGCAGGCCCACGCCGCCGGGGTCACCCCGGCTGCGGTGGTCCTCACCGCGGTCGCCCTGCTGGTGCGCCGGTACACGGGCGCCCAGGTCGTGACGCTGGGGCACGGCGACGACCTGGTGGCGCTGGACCTGACCGCCGACGCGCAGATCCGCGAGCTGTGGCGGGCGGTGCGCCCGGCACCGCCGGGTTCCGCCGCCGACGCCAGCGTCCAGTTGGGCCCCGATCTGGTCGACGGCGCCCTGTCGGGGCTGCCCGTTGACTACGCCGATGACTTGTGCGCCGACCTGGCCGAGTTTCTGTCCGCCCTGGACCCGGCCGCGTCGTCGGCCGACGTGTTGCCGTCGGCCCGCTACGACCAGCGGCCGGCACCGCAACTGGGCCGGCTGCACGGTGGCGACGGCACCGAAGCCGACGGCGTACGCGGTGACACGATCCCGGCAGCGTTCGCTTCGGTCGTTGCCGCGTACCCGCAGCGGGTGGCGGTGCTGGCCGACGACGCGACCGTGACCTATCGCGAGCTCGGCGCCGCCGTCGCCGCGACCGCCGTGGCCCTGGCCGATCCGGGCACCATCGCAGCGCCTGCGCCGGTCGGGGTGCTGTGCCGACACGGCGTAGCCACGATCACCGGCATCCTGGCGGCGCTGGCGTCGGGGTCCGCGTACGTGCCGCTGGACACCGGGTTCCCGGCGGTCCGGCTGGCCGGGATGCTGCGCGATGCCGGGGTGCGGGCCATCGTCACGGACCCCGAGCACGCGCGGCTCGCCGCCACGCTGGCCGCCGAAGCCGGGCTGCCGCAGCTGCCGATCGTGCACCCGCGGCCGGGCACCTCCCCGGCCGACCTGTCGCTGCTGCGGGGGCCCGGACGGCCGGACGACCCGGCGTACGTGCTGTACACCTCGGGGTCGACGGGGATGCCGAAGGGTGTGGTGCAGAGCCACCGCAACGTGCTGTTCGGCGTACGCAATCACGTGCGTAACTTCGCCATCCGGCCGGATGACCGCACCAGCGTGCTCACCTCGTTCGGCTACGACATGGCGGTCACCGACACCTTCAGCGCCCTGCTGTCCGGTGCCGCAGCCGTCCCCGTCGACGTTCGCGCGCATGGCCTCGGCCACCTGGCCGGCGCCCTCGCCGACCGGCGTGTCACGATCTACCACTCCACCCCGACCGTCTACCGATACGTGGTGGCGAGCCTGGGCGAGGGCGGGCGGCTGCCGTCGATCCGCGCCGTCGTGCTCGGCGGCGAGGAGGTGACCAGGCACGACGTAACGCTGGCCCGGCGGTCGTTCGCGCCCGGTGTGGTGTTCGTCAACGGGTACGGCACCACCGAGATCAGCTTCGCCGCACAGCACCACCTGCCGCCCGGCGCCCAGCTGGAGCAGAACGTCGTGCCGATCGGGCACCCGCTGCCGGGCATCGAGGTGGTGCTGGCCGACCCGGCCGGGCGCCCGACCTGCCTGACCGGCGAGGTGATCGTGCGTACCCCGCACGTCGCGCTGGGGTACCTGGGCCTGCCGGAGCTCACTGCGGCCCGGTTCATCGAGCACGGCGGGGTGCGGGCGTACCGGACCGGGGACATCGCGCGGCGGCTGCCCGACGGGATGCTGGTCTACCTGAGTCGCCGCGACCGGATGGTGAAAATCCGCGGCTATCGGGTGGAGCTGGGCGAGGTCGAAGCCCACCTGGCCGGGCTGCCCGGGGTGGGCCAGGCGGCCGTGGTGGCCCGGCGCAGCGCGGCCGCGTCCGGCACCGGCGAGCAGGAGATCATCGCGTACGCGGTCCCGGCCGCAGGCGCGAGCATCGAGCCGGGACGGCTGCGGGAGCAGTTGGCGGCGGTGCTGCCGGACTTCATGGTGCCCCGCGCCGTGGTGGCGGTGGCGCAGCTGCCGATGGGCCCGACCGGCAAGCTCGACCAGGCCGCCCTGCCCGATCCGGATGCCGAGGCGGCGCGAGCCGTCGCGGGGGCCGGCGGGCCGCCGTCGGGGCCGGTCGAGGAGACGATCGCGGCGGGCTGGTGCGCGGTGCTGGGACTGCCCGGGGTGGACCGCCAGGTGAGCTTCTTCGAGTTGGGCGGGCATTCGCTCCAGCTCGCCCTCCTGCAGCGGCACCTGGAGGAACGCCTCGACCGGCGGGTGCCGCTGGCCCGGCTGGTGGAGTTCCCGACGGTGGCGGCGCTGGCGGCACACCTGGCGGCGGCGGACGCCGCTGGCGTACCGGCGGATGGTCGTTTGGCGGCGGTCGGGTACCGGATGGCGCGGCGCAGGGCCGCGCGGGGCGGTGGCGGCGGGGAGGGTGGGGCGTGAGCGAGGCCGACCAGATCGCGGTGGTGGGCCTGTCCTGCCGGGTGCCCGGCGCGGACGACGCACCCGCCATGTGGCGGAACCTGCTGTCCGGGGTGGACTCGGTGCGTCGGTTGACGGCCGCCGAGGGTGCGCTCGCCGACCCCGACTGGGTGCCGGTGTTCGGGCGGCTCGACGACCTGGACGGTTTCGACGCGGACCTGTTCGGCTATCCCGCCGAGCTGGCGGTGCTGCTCGATCCGCAGCACCGGCTGTTCCTCGAGGTCGCCTGGCGCGCCCTGGAGGACGCTGGAATCGATCCCGACCGCGACCCGGCCCAGGTCGGCGTGTTCGCCGGCTGCGGCCCGAACCGCTACCTGCACCATCACCTGCTGGGCAATCCCGCTCTGCAGCCCGGCTTCGGTGGCCTGGCTGAGGACTGGGACGACGTGTTGACCGGCTCGGGCTGCGACTACCTGCCGACGCGCACCGCGTACGCGCTGGGGCTGGCGGGACCGGCTGTGGCGATCCAGACCGCCTGCTCGACATCGCTGGTCGCGGTGTGTCAGGCGGCGCAGAGCCTGCTGGACTACCGCTGCGACGTGGCGATCGCGGGTGGCTCGGCGGTGGTCTCGACCCGGCAGGCCGGTTACCGCCGGCGGCCGGGTGGACTGCTGGCCACCGACGGGGTGTGCCGTCCCTACGATGCGGCCGCGACCGGGCAGGTGTTCGGCAACGGCGCCGGCGCCGTGGTGCTCAAACGCCTCGCCGAGGCGCGCGCCGACGGCGACCACGTCTACGCCGTCCTGCCGGGCTGGGCCGTGAACAACGACGGCGCCGACCGGCCCGGCTTCACCATCCCGGGCGTGGCGGGGCAGGCGGCGGTGCTGGCGGAGGCGCTGGCGTCGGTGGGCTGGGACTCGGCCGATGTGGGCTATCTGGAGGGTCACGGCACCGGCACCTCGGTGGGGGACGCGATCGAGGTCGACGCCCTGACTCGGGTACGCCGGGGCCGCGGCAGCCCGCTGCTGCTCGGCTCGTTGAAGGGCAACCTCGGCAACCTGGACGCCGCCGCCGGCGTGATATCCCTGATCAAGGCTGTGTACGCCGTCCACACCGGGCAGGTGCCGGGGACGGCGCACTTCACCGGCGCGCACGGCGACATCGACCTGGCCGCGGCGGGTGCCGAGGTCAGCGCGCAGACCCGGCCGTGGGCCGGGGAGCGGCGGGCCGGGGTCAGCTCGTTCGGCCTCGGCGGCACCAACGCGCACGTGCTGGTGGCGCAGGCGCCCGGCGCGAACAACCATGACGAGCAAGAACGTCATGATCGGGTGGTGCTGGGGCTGTCGGCGGGCAGCCCGGCCGCGCTGCGGGAGCTGGCCCGGCGGCTGGCAGAGCGGCTGGCCGTGGGTGACCTCGCCGTGGCGGACGTGGCGCACACGCTGGCGGTGGGACGGCGGCGGCTGGCGTACCGGGCTGCGGTCGGGTGCGCCGACGCCGACGAGGCGGTGGGGCAGCTGACCGCGCTCGCGCAGGGCGGACCGGTGGCCGACGACGCCGTCGCGCGTTCCTGGCTGGACGGTGGCGACCTGCCCGTGGTGCGGGGGCGGCGGGTTCCGCTGCCCGGCTATCCGTTCCAACGGACCAGACACTGGATCGAGGCAAGACGATGACCGGCCCCCACCTGCCCTATCCCGAGCTGTGCCTGCCCGACCTGGTCGCCGGGCACGCCCAGCGGCGTCCCCACGCGCCCGCGGTCGTGCAGGGCGATCTGACCCTGAGCTACGGCGACCTCGTCGGCCGGGCCAGCGCCCTCGCCGCGTCGCTGCGCGCACACGGCATCGCCCCGGACGACCTCGTCGGTGTCTGCGTGGATCGCCGTCCGGACCTGGTGGTCGCCCTGCTCGGCGTGCACGCGGCCGGCGCGGGGTATGTGCCGCTCGACCCGGCGTTGCCACCGCAGCGGTTGCGCGAACTGTCCGCCGAGGCCCGCCTTCACCTCATCGTGGGTACGCCCACCGCCGCGCCCGAAGCCTTCGGTGACCTGACCGTGCTGGGCGTACCAGCCGAAACGGCGCCCTGGCAGCCGACGCCCGCGACGCTGGCCACCACGGCGTACGCGATGTTCACCTCCGGGTCGACCGGGCAGCCCAAGGGCGCGGTGATCGAGCACCGGGCGCTGACCGAGAAGGTCACCAACATCGCGGACTTCTCCAACTACGACGAGACGACCCGATGCCTGGCGTTCGCCTCGATCGGGTTCGACGCGTCGGTGGCCGACCTGCTCGCTCCGCTGGCTGCCGGGGGCACGGTCGTGCTGGCCGGCGACGCCGAGCGGGCCGACCCGACCCGGCTCTACCGGGTCTGCGCCGAGCAGGCCGTCGACGTCGTGGTGCTGCCGCCGCCGATCCTGCCGCTACTGGACCCGGCCCGGCTGCCCGGCGTACGGCTGGTGATGACCGGTGGGGAAGCAACCGGACCGGAGCAGGTCGGCCGGTGGACCGACGGGGGCCGCCGGTTCATCAGCGTCTACGGCCCGACCGAGGCGACGGTGCTGGTGACCTGGTTCGAGGGCAGCGGCAACTGGACCGGGCCCATCCCGATCGGCAAGCCCGCCGCCAACCACCGTATCCACCTGGTCGACGACCGCCTGCGCGAGGTCGGCCCCGGTGAGATCGGCGAGGTGCTGGCCGGCGGGCCGGGGCTCGGCCGCGGGTACCTGTTCGACGCCGCGCGTACCGCGGAGCGGTTCATCCCCGATCCGTTCACCGCGCAGCCCGGGCAGCGGCTCTACCGCACCGGTGACCTGGCCCGATGGCTGCCCGACGGGAGCCTGGAATTCCTCGGCCGGGCCGACCGGCAGGTCAAGATCCGGGGACAGCGGATCGAACTCGGCGAGGTGGAGGCGGTGCTGCGCCGCCACCCCGAGGTGGGCAACGCCAGCGTCCAGGCGCGCGGCGGCCCCGGCGGCCAGGAACTCGTCGCGTACGTGGCCACCGGCCTGGACGTGGCGGACCTGCGCGCCTACTGCGCGCGGCTGCTGCCACCCGCGGCCGTCCCGGCGCGGATGTTCACCATGGCCGCGCTGCCGATCACCATCAACGGCAAGATCGACACCGAACGGCTGGCCGCGCTCACCGCCGCCGAACCCGCCCCGGCACCGCAGCGCGAGGCACCGGCCACCGACACCGAGCGCCTCATCGCGCAGGCCTGGGCGGCGCTGCTGGACGAACCGGCCGTCGACCGCGACGCCGACTTCTACGACCACGGCGGACACTCGATCACCGCGATGCGGCTGGTCGCCGACCTGCGGGAGCGGCTGGGCCGGAACATCGCGATCGAGGACGTGCTGATCGGCCGTACGCTGCGCGGCATCGCCGCCCGCGCCGACGCCGCCGCCGAGGCCAGCCCGGCCACCGTCACCCGGGGCCGTCCACCGGCCCTGTCCCCGGCGCAGCAGCGGCTGTGGTTCCTCGACCGCTACTTCCTCGCCGCCGCGTCGGCCTACAACGTCGCCTTCGCCGAACGGCTCACCGGCCCCCTCGACATCGCGGCCCTGGCCACGGCGCTCACCGCCGTCGCGGACCGCCAGCAGATCCTGCGCTGGCGCATCCCGGACACCGACGGCGTCCCGTACGCCGTGGCCGACCCGCCCGCGCCGGTGCCGTTGCCCGTGCGTGAACTGGCCCCGGGCACGGACCTCGCCACCCACCTCGCGGCGGCTGCGGCGGCACCGTTCACGCTGGCCACCGACACGCTGTGGCGGGCCGAACTGATCCGGACCGGCGCCGACGAGCACGTGCTGGCCGTCTACGCCCACCACGCCGTGTTCGACGGCTGGTCCCAGTCGCTGTTCTACGCCGACCTCGCCACCGCCTACCGCGCCGCGCTCGGCGACGGTGCGCCGCTGCCGCCGCTGCCCGCCACCTACGGCGACTATGTCGCGTGGCGCGCCGACCGCTCCCTGCGACGCGCCGAGCAGGACCTTGACTGGTGGCTGGAGCACCTGACCGGCGTACCCGTCGTGATCGAGCTGCCCGGGGGACGAGACCGGCCCGCCGAACAGACCTTCACCAGCGCGACCGTGACCACCCGGCTGGACCGGGCCGCGACGGCCGCCCTCACCGACCTCGCCGCCGGGCTCGGCGCGACCCCGGCCGCCGCCGTGCTGGCCGCGTTCGCGCTGGTGCTGGCCCGGCGCACCGGCCACCCGGACCTGGTCATCGGCACGCCCACGGTGGACCGGCGAGCCGCCGACTTCGAGCGGATGGTCGGGTTCTTCATCGAGATCGCACCGCTGCGGCTGCGCCCGGCCCCCGAGGCGGGCTTCGCCGAGCAGGTGCGCGCCGCGTGGGAGGAACTCCTCGCCGCGCTCGCGCACCCGGAAGCGCCGGTGGAACGCGTCGTCGGCGGGTTCGGCCTCGGCGGTCTGCTGGACCGCAGCCCGCTGGTGCAGGTGCTGTTCAACATGTACACGTTCGACGAGCCGAACCTGGACCTGGCCGGGCTCGGCAGCGAACCGGTGCCGGTGGCCGCGCCCGGGTCGCCGTTCGACCTCACCCTCTACGGCGTGACCCGCGACGGGCAGCTGCGAGTGGAGATCGTCTTCAACCCGGATGTCTACGGCACCGGCCTGATGGCGGCCGTGCTCGGCGAGGTCGAGCAGATGCTGCGGGCCGGAGCCGCCGATCCGCGGCAACCCGTGTCCCAGCTGCCCGGCTGGACGGCCATCCCGGCCGGAAGGCCGGGCGACGTGACCCGGGCCGCCCGGGTCAAGCGGGCCGTGGGCCGCTCGGGCGCGATCACCGCGCGCCCGGCCACCGCCACCGAACGGCAGATCGCGTCGGTCTGGTGCAGCGTGCTCGGCGTACCAGAGGTGGCGGCGACGGACAGCTTCTTCGACGTCGGCGGTGGCTCACTGGCCGTCGCCGTCGTGCAGCGGCAGCTCAACCGGCTGCTCGGCACGAACCTGCGGCTGGTGGACCTGTTCCGCCATCCGACCGTCCGTACGCTCGCCACATACCTGGACGACGCCCGCGCGTCCACGGAATCGCCGGCGGGAAGCGCCGAGGACGCGGCGGTGGAACGGGCTACGCGTCGCGGTGCCGTCCGTCTCCAGCGCGCCCGGCGCCACTCGACCGGTGAGCCCGCTGTCGGAGCTGATCCGACGTGACCCACCTGGTCCCACTCGGCGACACCGGCTGGTCGGTCTGGCGGGACGCGCTGCTGCGCAGCGCCGGGTTCCCCGCCGACGGCCTGGACCGCTTCGCCGCACCGGACTGCGCCGACGCCGCCGACCGTCACCTCGCCGGTGACCTCGACGCGTCGGCGTTCACGGCCGCGTACGCCGACGCCACCCGGGCGTCGGCGGCGGCGGTGTGCGAGATCGCCGCCGACCCGCTGTTCCGTGAGGCCGTGACCTGGCAGAACCCGGACGTCCTGGTGGCGCTCGACGGGCTGGTCAAGGACGGCCCGGACGGGCCACGCAACGTCCGCCGCCGGGGCCGGGAGAACGTCGTCGCCGGGTACTGGCAGCGATATGTCGCCAAGTGCGAAACCATCGGCTTCTTCGGGCCGGTGTGCTGGGGCACCGTCGAACCCGGCCCGGCCACCATCACCACCATGCCCGGCCCCGGCCTGCTGCGCCGGCGCGCCGTCTACCTCGAATACTGGGCCCTGTCCGCGTACGCGGACAAACTGGCGGCTGACCCGTTGGTGCGGGCGTGGCTGGCCCCGGCCCTGGCGCCGCACGCCCACCTGGACGGGCGGGTCGTGCACCGGCCCGCCCAACGCCCGACACCGGTGTCGCTGACCGAGTCGGTCGCGCTGGCGTGGTGCGACGGCAGCCGCCCCGCGCGGGAAATCGTCGACGACCTGGTCCGCGACGAGCGCGCCGGCGTGCGCCAGTCCGAGGACGGGTTCCTGCTGCTGACGCACCTGGCCGAACGGGGCCTGCTGCGCTGGGACTTCGACCTGCCGCAGGGGTTCGCCGCGGCGGAGCGCCTGCGCGAGCGGATCGGCGCCATCGGCGACCCGGCGCTGCGGGAAAACGCCCTGGCCGGGCTGAACCGGCTGGCCGGAGCCCGGACCCGGGTCGCCGACGCCGCCGGTGACCCCGCCGCGCTGGCCGATGCGCTGTCCGCGCTGGACTCGGAGTTCACCGAGCTGACGGGGTTGCCGCCGCGCCGCCGGGCCGGGCAGAACTACGCCGGGCGGGCGCTGTGCCACGAGGAGACCGCCCGCGACGTGGAGTTCACCGTCGGCACCGGCCTGCTCGACGCCCTGGCCCCGGCCCTGGCCCTGCCGTTGCAGGCGGCGCGCTGGCTCACGGCCGCACTGGCCGCCGCGTACGGCGACGCGCTGCGTGACCTGTACGCCGAGTTGAGCGGCGACGGACCGGTCCGGCTCGGCGACCTGTGGTTCCTCGCCCAGGGTCCGCTGTTCGGGCCCGGCGACCGGCCCGTCGACCGGGTCGCGCACGAATTCGCCACCCGCTGGGAACGGGTGCTCGGGCTCGCCGAACTGCCCGCCGACGCCGCGCGGCTGGAGGTCAGCTCGGCCGAGCTGGCGCCCCGGGTGGCCGAGCAGTTCCCGGCGACCCGCCCCGGCTGGAGCGCGGGCCGGGTACACAGCCCGGACCTGCAAATCTTCGCCGAGTCGCCGCGGGCGCTGGTCGACGGCGAGTTCGGGGCGGTGCTCGGTGAGCTGCACGCGGCGTACGCGACGTTCAACGCCGAGCTGTTCACGCACTGCCATCCCGACCTGAACCGGCTGCGGCGCGCGTACGCGGCGGACCTGGGCTCGGGACGGCTGCGCCCGATCTACCCGGTCGAATTCCCCCGGGTCGGCGGCCGGTTGTCGGCGTCGCTGTTCGGGCCGGGCGACTACCGGCTCGCGTTCGCCGACGCGCCGGGCGCTGGGCGGGACCGGCTCGTGCCGGCCAACGCCGCCCTGGTGTCTGAGGTGGACGGCGTGCTGGTGGCGACCGGGCCCGACGGCACCCGCTGGCCGCTGGTCGAAGTGTTCGCCGACCTGATCGCGGTGCACGCCGGCGACGCGTTCAAGCTGATGACCGAGCGCCCGCACAGCGCCCGGGTCACCGTCGACAAACTGGTGCTGGCCCGGGAGACGTGGCGCACCACGGTCGGGCAGACCGGCCTGACCAGCGCCATCGACCAGGCACAACGCTACCTCGCGGTACGCCGGTGGCGGGCCGCGCTGGGCCTGCCGGAGCGGGTCTTCATCCGGGTGGCCACCGAACTCAAACCCACGTACGCCGACCTGACCAGCCCGCTGTACGCCAACCGGCTCTGCCTGCTGCTGCGGGCGGCACATCTGGAGGGCGGCGACGACGTGCCGGTGACGGTGTCGGAGCTGCTGCCCGGGTTGCCGCAGGCGTGGCTGCCCGACGGCCAGGGCCGCCACTATGTCAGCGAGCTGCGCCTGCACATCAGCGATTCGGCCGAGCCGGAAGGGACGCCATGACGAACGAGGCAGTGGAGCCGATCGCGATCGTCGGGCTCAGCCTGCGCGTGCCGGGGGCATCGTCGGCGGAGGAGTTCTGGCGCAACCTGGTCGACGGCACCGAGTCGTTCACCCGGTTCAGCCGGGCTGAGCTGCTGGCGCGCGGGGTGAGCGAGGACGAGCTCGACGATCCGGCGTACGTGCCGGTGGCGGCCGTGCTCGACCAGTTCGACCAGTTCGACGCGGGTCTGTTCGGAATGAGCCCGCGCGACGCGGAGCTGGCCGACCCGCAGCAACGACTGTTCCTGGAGCACGCGCACGCCGCTCTGACCGACGCGGGCTGTGACCCGACCCGCTACGACGGCGAGATCGGCGTCTACGCGGGCAGCAACGCCGACCTCTACCAGTGGCTCAACGTCCGGCGGAACCCGCAGGCGCTGGCGGGCGCGGGTGAGCTGCGGGTGTCGCTGGGCAACAAGCCCGACTACCTGGCCAGCACCGTGTCGTTCCGGCTCAACCTGCGCGGCCCGGCGATGACCGTGCAGACCGCCTGCTCGTCGTCGCTGGTCGCGATACACCTGGCCAGCGAAGCGCTACGCAACGGCGAGTGCGACACGGCGCTCGCGGGCGGGGTGTGCGTGGAACTGCCGCACGCCGTCGGGTACGTCGCCGACGACGGATACACGTCCGCCGACGGGCACTGCCGCCCGTTCGACGCGCAGGCCAACGGCACGGTCTACGGCAGCGGGGTCGGGGTTGTCGTGCTCAAGCGGCTGTCCGACGCGCGGGCCGACGGAGACGACATCCGGGCGCTGATCATCGGCAATGCGGTCAACAACGACGGCATGACCAAGGCGAGCTTCACCGCACCCAGCGTCAGCGGGCAGTTGGAGGTCGTCGTGCAGGCCCTCGCGGTCGCCGGCGTCGCCCCGCGCTCGGTCAGCTACGTGGAGGCGCACGGCACCGGTACGGTCCTCGGCGACTCGATCGAGATCGCGGCGCTGACGGCGGCCTACGGGCGGCGTGCCACCGAGCGGGGTTGGTGTGGGGTCGGCTCGACCAAGGCCAACATCGGCCACCTCAGTGCCGCCGGTGGCGTGATCGGCCTGATCAAGACCGTGCTGTCGATGCAGCACCGGCTCATCCCGCCCAGCATCAACTACGACCGGCCGCACCCGGAGATCGACTTCGAGGCGAGCCCGTTCTACGTGGTGTCGACGCTGACCAAGTGGGAGCCCGAGGAGCAGCGACCGCTGCGGGCCGGGGTGAGCTCACTCGGCCTTGGCGGCACCAACGCGCACCTGCTGCTCCAGGAGGCACCGCCTCCCGCACCCGCCACGGCGCCGGATCACGGTGGGGGCGAGCTGATCCAGGTGTCCGCCGCGACCCCGGCCGCGCTGGCGGCGGCGTGCGCCCAGGTGGCCACCCGGCTCACCGACCGGCCGGAGCGGGAACTGCGCGACGTGGCGTACACGTTGCGGGAGGGACGGCCGGTCTATCAGCACCGGGCCGCCGTCGTCGCGGTGGACGCGGCCCAGGCGGCCGCGGCGCTGACCGACCCGAAGCGTCGGGCCAGCGGGGACGCCGCGACGGTGCCCCGGGTGGGCCTGCTCTTCCCCGGCCAGGGCTCGCAACACCCCGGCATGGGCGCGCGCCTCGCCGCGACCGAGCCGGTGTTCGCGGCCACCGTGGACGAATGCGGCCGGATCCTCGGCTGGAACCCACACGAGCTGATCTTCAACACGGAACCCGGTGCCGACGAGCGGCTGGCCGAACCCGCGGCGCTGCAACCCGCCCTGTTCACCATCGAATACGCCACCGCGATGCTGTGGCGACACTGGGGTGTCACGCCCGCCGCGATGATCGGCCACTCCATCGGCGAGCTCGTGGCGGCGACCGTGGCCGGGGTCTTCGACCTGCCCGACGCGCTGCGGCTCGCGGCTGCCCGGGGCCGCCTGGTCCAGGCCGCGCCGCAGGGCCGCATGCTCGCCGTGCAGCGCGGCGCCGACGACATCTCGCCCCTGCTGCCCGCCGGCGTCGCCATGGCGATCAGCAACGGGCCCAACACCTGCGTGCTGGCCGGCGCACCAGAGCCGGTCACCGCCTTCGCCGACACGCTGCGCGAACGCGGCGTCAGCTGCACCCTGCTGCGGACGCCGTACGCGATGCACGTGCCGCTGCTGGACCCGGTGCGCGACGAGTTCGCGGCGCTGGTGGCGGCGGTGCCCCGCCGGGCGCCGAACCTGCCGGTGTGGTCGGCCGCGACCGCCGCACCGTTCACCGACGAGCAGGTCACCGATCCGGCGTACTGGGGGGAACAGCTGTGCCGGCCGGTGCGGTTCGGGGCCACCGTGGCAGGGCTCGCCGCGACGGGTGCCGCCGACGAGTGGCTCCTGCTGGAGTGCGGGCCCGGCCGCCAGCTCGCCGGGCTCGCCCGGCTCAGCCAGCCCAAGGGGGCCAGGGCGCCGCTGCGGACGCTGCCCGCGCCGGGGGAGAAGCTGACCGACCGGCAGACCGCCTACGAGGCGGCGGGCCGGCTGTGGACGGCCGGGATCCCCGTACGCCTGCCCGCGCCCGGCACGCCACGCCGGGTGCCCCTGCCCGGGTACCCGTACCAGCGGACCCGGCACTGGATCGACCCGGCGCCGGTGGCCGCACCCGCCGAACCGGCCGCCGACCGCCGCTACGACGACGGGGTCGTCGAGGTGCCGGTCTGGCACCAACTGCCCGCCACGGCACCCGCCGAAGCGCCCGGTCAGCTGCTGCTCTTCGCCGCCGGTGAGCGGGGCACGGCCCTCGCGGCCCGGCTGCGTGAGCGCGGCACCGACATCACCGTGGTCCGCCCTGGGGCTGCCTTCGCCGTCAGCCCCGACGGCTACCGGCTGCGAGCGACCAACGCCGCCGACTATCAGCGGCTGCTCGACGAGTGCGCCGACGACGGCCGGGCCGCCCGGATCGTGCACGCCTGGGCGCTCGACGGCGACCCGGCCGACTCCGATGCGGACGCTGTGTCGGCGGCCCAGGAGCACGGGTACTACGCGCTGCTGACGCTGCTGGACGCGCTGCCGGCCGCCGGTGTGCAACTAGACGTGGCCACCACCGGAGTGGCCGACGTGACCGGGGCCGACCTGGTGCGCCCGGAGCACGCCACCGTGGCCGGGGTGGTGCGCTCGGTGCCGCTGGAACGCCCGCAGGTGCGCTGCCACTGGGTCGACGCCGACCCGGGCGACCCCGGCATCGACGCGGTGGTGGACGAACTGCTCGGCACCGAGCGGGCCGAGACGGTCGCGTTGCGGCTGGGCGGGCGCCGCTGGACCCGCGAGTTCGCTGCGGTCCGGCCGAATGGGCGTACCACCTCGGGGTTGGGCATCCGCGACGGCGGGCGTTACCTGATCACGGGCGGGCTGGGCCGCGTCGGCGGCGCGTTCGCCGCCGACCTGGCCCGGCGCGGCGCGCAGCTGGTGCTGGTGAGCCGCACCGCGCAGCCGCCGCCGGCCACGATCGAGGCCCTGGCACAGGCGGGCGCCCGGGTGCGGCACCTCACCGCCGACGTTACCGACGTGGCCGCCATGCGGGCGGTACGCGCCGAAGTCCTGCGTGACCTCGGCGGCCTCGACGGCATCATCCACGCCGCGAAGCTGCCCGACACCGGCCTGTCCGCCGGGTCGCGGCTGGCCGACGCGGCGGCGGAACTGCGACCGAAGGTCACCGGCACGCTGGTGCTGCGCGAGGTCTTCGGTGACCTGCCGCTCGACTTCGTGGCGCTGACCTCGTCGGTGACCGCGCTCGCGGGTGGCCTGGGCCGGGCCGACGACACGGCCGGCAACGCATTCCTCGACGCGTACCCGCGCAGCCCGCACGGCTGGCCGACCCGCCTCGTGTCGCTGGCCTGGGGCGCGTGGCAGGACGACGGCGTGCCCGAACACGACGGGCTCCCCGCCGTGGCGGCGGTCGCCGCGGGGCAGCGGGTCCTCGCCGAGGGCCGCACCGGCTCGGTGGCGATCGGCGCCTACCCGGTGGCCGCGGTCGCCGGCCACGAGCGGCGACTCGCCTCGGCCGCCGCCACGGTGACCTCCACCGCGGCCGCCGCTGACGGCGACCTGACCGCCACCATCGCCCGGATCTGGGGCGACGTCCTCGGCGTCGCCGAAGTCAGCCCACACGACAACTTCTTCCGACTCGGCGGCACCTCGCTGGTGGCGGCGCAGCTGGTGCTGCGCATCCGCCAGGCCGTCGGCGCCCGGCTGTCCATGCGGGTGCTGTTCGACGCGCCGACCGTCACCGCGATGGCCGCCCGGATCGAGTCGCTACGCGGCGCCCCACCGGCCGCCGCCGCGGAGGCACCCATCCCGCGGCTGCGCAGACCGGGGCAACCCGCATGACCGAGACGCGGCACGACCTCGCGGCGGTGGGCGACGTCTACACCGTCCCCGCCTCCTATGCTCAGGAGCGGGTCTGGTTCACCGCCCAGCTCAGCCCCGGGCAGCCGCTGTTCACGATGACCGACGCGGTCACCCTGCCACCGGGCGCGGGGCCGCAGCAGGCGCTCGCCGCGCTGCGAGCGGTCACCGAACGGCACGAGGCCATGCGCACCACCCTGCGCCTGACCGACGGCGAGCTCTACCAGGACATCCACCCCACCGTGCCGATCGAGCTGCCGGTGACCGACCTGTCCGGGCTGACCGAGCCGGACCGGGAACGCACCCGCGCCCAGATCGTCGCCGAGTACGCCCGCCTCGACCTGCCGATGGACAGCGCACCGCTGTGGCGGGCGCGGCTCCTGCGGCTCGACGCGGACACCTGGTGGCTGCTGTTCGCCGGGCACCACGTCATCCTGGACGGCACCGCACTGCTCAACCTGCGTGCCGAGCTGACCGAGCTGTGCGCCGCCGCCGTCGCGGGCCGGACGCCGGACCTGCCCGACCTGCCCATCCAGTACGCCGACTACGCCGCCTGGGAACGCGACCGCCTCGACGGCCCTCGGCTGGGTCAGCTGCGCGACTACTGGCGGGAGACGCTGACCGGCCTGCCCGCCGTGCACGCGCTGACCACCGACCATCCGCGCCCGCCGACTCGCACGTTCAGCGGCAGCGACGTACGCCGCACCCTGCCCGACGGCGTGGCGCAGGCGCTACCCGAGCTGTCCCAGCAGGCCGCCGCGACCCCGTTCATGGTGCAGCTGGCCGCCTACGTCGCGCTGCTGCACCGGCTCTCAGGCAGCGACGACATCGTGGTCGGCATGCCGGTGGTGGGCCGCGACCGCGCCGAGTTGGCGCCGCTGCTGGGCATGTTCATGAACATGCTGACGCTGCGGGTCGACGTCTCCGGTGATCCGCCGTTCCTGACCCTGGTCCGCCGGGTGCGCCACGTCGTGCTCGACGCGTGGGACCACCAGGACATGCCGTTCCAGAAGCTCGTCGAGGACCTGGCGGTGCGGCGCGACCCCGGCGTACCGCCGCTGTATCAGGTCACGTTCCATCATCTGCCGACGGGCCGCGGTGAGGCGTTCGGCGGCGCCATGGACGACCTGTCGCTGGAGATCGCCGGGGACGAACTGCGGCTGGAGTACAACACCGCCCTGTTCGCGGCCGCCAGCATGGAGGCGTTCGCGGACCGCTACCTGCTGCTGCTCGCGGCCGCTGCCGCAGCGCCCCGGACCAGGGTGGGCGCGCTGCCGATCATGTCGGAAGCCGAGCGCGCCCAGGTCGTGACCGGCTGGAACGCCACCGACGCCCCGGTGCGCCAGACCACCCTGGCGGAGCTGTTCGACGGCCAGGCCCGGCGTACGCCGGACGCGGTCGCGTTGGTCGACGGCGGCAACCGGCTGACCTACGCCGAGTTGTCCGCCGCCGCAGAGCAGGTGGCACGGCGGCTGATCGCGCACGGTGTGGGGCCTGAGTCGATCGTCGCCATCCATGAGCCCCGCTCCAGCCGCCTGGTCGTCGGGCTGCTCGGCATTCACCGGGCCGGCGCGGCGTACCTGCCGTTGGATCCGGACTATCCGGCGCAGCGGCTGGCCTTCATGCTGGCGGATGCCGGTGCCGGGGTGCTGCTGGCCGACGAGGTGCCGGAGGGGCTGGCGGTACCGGGCGTGGTGCTGCCGCTGACCGGTCCGGACCAGCCCGAGACTGCAGCGGGCACCGCCGCAGGGCCGGGCAACGCGGCGTACCTGATCTACACGTCCGGGTCCACCGGGCGACCGAAGGGCGTGATCAACGAGCACGCCGGCATCGTCAACCGGCTCGACTGGATGCAGGACGCCTTCGGGCTCGGACCCGACGACGCCGTGCTGCACAAGACGCCGATCGGTTTCGACGTGTCGGTGTGGGAGGTGTTCTGGCCGCTCACCGTAGGTGCGCGGCTGGTGCTGGCCCAGCCGGGCGGACACCGCGACCCGGCGTACCTGCGGGATCTGATCGAGCGGGAGCAGGTCACCACCGTCCACTTCGTGCCGTCGATGCTGGACGCCTTCCTGGCCACCGCCGGTCCCGCCGACCTCGCCCGATGCGGGTCACTGCGGCGGATCGTGTGCAGCGGCGAGGAACTGCCGCTCGAACTTGCCCGCCGGACCGTGGCTGCCCTCCCGGCCGCCGCGCTGCACAACCTCTACGGGCCCACCGAGGCCGCGATCGACGTCACCGCCTGGGCCGCTACGCCCACAGCGCTGGCCGGGGTCAGCCGGGTGCCGATCGGCGGGCCCATCCGCAACGTCCGTACCTATGTGCTCGACCAGGCTCTGCAGCCGGTACCGGTCGGCGTCGCCGGGCAGCTCCACCTCGGCGGGGTGCAGGTGGCCCGGGGCTACCTGCACCGCCCCGAACTCACCGCCGGCACGTTCGTCGCCGACCCGTTCGACGACACCGGCGGGCGCCTCTACGCCACGGGTGACCTGGCCCGCTGGCGGACCGACGGCACGCTGGAGTTCCTCGGCCGCGTCGATGACCAGGTGAAACTGCGCGGCCTGCGGATCGAGCTGGGGGAGATAGCCGCCGTGCTGCGCGAGCAGCCGGAAGTCGGCTCCGCCGCCGTCGCCGTACGCGGCGCCACGCCCGCCGAGCAGCGCCTGGTGGCGTACGTGACGCTGGCGACGGGGACCGAGGCCCTGGACCGGGCGGCGCTGCGGGAGGCGCTGAAGCGGCGGCTGCCGGAGTACATGGTGCCGTCGGCGTTCGTGCCGCTGGACGCGCTGCCCCTGTCTCCCAACGGAAAGCTGGACACCGCCGCGCTGCCCGCGCCCGGGCATGACGGCAGCCCGGCCGCCGTGCGCCGGCCACCGGTCACCCTGGTCGAGCAGGCCATCGCCGCCGCCTGGCAGGACGTGCTGGGGATCAAGGACGTCGGGCTCGACGACGACTTCTTCGAACTGGGCGGGCATTCGCTGCTGGCGATCCGGATGCTGGCCACGCTGCGCGACGCGTTCGGGCACATCGACGTCGGCGTGATGGACGTGTTCCAGCACCCCACGGTGCAGGGGCTGGCCGCGCTGATCGACGGCCCGGCCGACGCGGAGCGCCAGCGGCCGCTGCTCTACGAACTGACCAAGCCGGTCCCGGCGGCGCAGCGGGTGCGGACCTACGTGTGCGTACCCTATGGTGGCGGGCTGGCCAGCATCTACCAGCCGCTCGCGGACGAGCTGCCACCCGGGCACACGCTGTTCTCAGTGGCGGTCCCTGGACATGACGTCGGGGTCAGCGACACCGCGCTGCCCTTCGGTGAGCTGGTCGACCGGTGCGTGACCGAAATCCAGGACCGGGTGGACGGTCCGCTGGTCCTGTACGGCCACTGCGTCGGCGGCGCCCTGCTGACCGGTATCGCCCGGCGGCTGCACGAGCAGGGCCGCCCGATCGAAGCGATCTACGCGGGCGGCGTGTTCCCGACGGCCCGGCCGGACAACATGCTCGGCCGCCTCGTCGACTGGGTCGACTCCCGCGGCGCGGACCGGCGTTACGAGACGTTCCTCCGCTCGATCGGCGCCGAGCTGGCCGACCTGGACCAGGCGCAGGTCGACCGGTTCGTCTACCACGTGCGGCGGGAGGCCGCCGAGGCGCAGGAGAAGTTCACCGAGTGGCTGGAGGCCGAGCCTGTCCAGGTGGCCGCGCCGGTGATCTCCGTCGTGGGCACCCACGACATGCTCACCGAGTATTACGAGGAGCGCTACCGCGAGTGGAGCTTCCTCGGCGTATCCACCGCACTGGTGGTCCTCGACCAGGCCGGGCACTACTTCATCAAGCAGCGGGCCAAGGCGCTCGCCCAGGTGGTCACCCAGACCCATCTCCGGCTGGCCGAGCCCTCCGCCGCGCCGGCCACGACGGACCGGCTCGCTGGTGGCGACTGGGAACTAGCCGCCACCAGCGCCGACCCCGCCACCGCCGGCGCCGACGTGCAGCCCGGCGTACGCCGCTTCCTGGCACTCACCGCCAGCCAGCTGATCTCGGCCACCGGCTCGGCGCTGACCCAGTGGGCCGTACCCGTCTGGGTCTACCTGACCACCGGGTCGATGCTGTGGTTCGGCCTGTCCGGGGTGATCGCCTACCTCCCGGCACTGCTGACGCTGCCGGTCGCAGGTGCCGTCGCGGACCGCTTCGACCGGCGCAAGGTGCTACTCGCCGCGTGCGCGGCCGCCGTGACGGCGGAGGCGCTGCTGGCCACGCTGCTGTGGACCGACCAACTGGGCCTGGCCGCCATCTACACCCTGGTCTGTGTGCTCGGCGCGGCGTCGGTGTTCCAACGCATCACCTACCTGGCCGCGATCCCGCAGGTCATGCCGAAGCGCTACCTCGGGCACGCCAACGGCATCGCCCAACTGGCCGTCGGGCTCAGCTCGCTGGCGGTGCCGCTGCTGGCGGCGGGCCTGCTCGCGGCGATCGGCCTGACCGGCGTACTACTGATCGACATCGTCAGCTACGCGGTCGCGATCAGCGTCCTCGCGGTGGTGAAGTTCCCCAAGCTGCTCGGCCGCCGACGCAAGGAGCCATTCCTGGCCGAGCTGATCGGCGGGGCACGGATGACGTGGGCGGAGCCGGGGTTCCGGGCCATGCTCGGCTTCTTCTCGCTCTACAACCTCTGCCTGGCCAGCCTGCTGTTGGTGCCGCCGATGGTGCTCGCGTTCGGCACGATGGGCCAGGTCGGCACCGTCGCGTTCGCCGAGGCGCTGGGCGCTGTCCTGGGCGGCCTCGTGATCGCGGTATGGGGTGGCCCGACCAGGCGCCGGATGCCCGCCCTGATCACGATCGCGTTCGGCGTCGCGATCAGCCTGGTGCTCAGCGGCGTACGCCCGAACCTTGCGCTGGTCGCGCTCGGCAGCTTCGGCGTGGGACTGGGCCTGGGCCTGCACAACGGCATCTACCTGTCGATCATCCAGGTGAAGGTGCCGCAGCGGTTCCACGGCCGGGTGCTGGCGATCATCCAGACCCTGACCTGGGCGACGTTGCCGCTGGGCTTCGCCGTACTGGTGCCGCTGAGCGGGTCGGTGCTGGAGCCGATGTTCGCTCCGGGCGGCGCCCTGGCCGACAGCGTCGGTGCCCTGATCGGGACCGGCCCTGGCCGAGGGCTCGGGTTCGCGTTCGTCGTGTCCGGGCTGGCCCTGGCCGTGGTGTCGCTGGGCGCCTACGGCCAGCACCGGTTGCGACTGTTCGACACCGAGACCCCCGACGCGCCGGCGGATGCGACCGCGTGGCTAC
Organism: Micromonospora sp. NPDC048999; assembly: GCF_040649295.1. Classification (NCBI taxonomy): domain Bacteria; kingdom Bacillati; phylum Actinomycetota; class Actinomycetes; order Micromonosporales; family Micromonosporaceae; genus Micromonospora; species Micromonospora sp. NPDC048999. Next base: position 99,032 of record NZ_JBEZFI010000019.1, read on the forward strand.
CGCACCAGCGCCGCCGCCGGATCGACGATCTGTAGCCGCAGCTCCGAGGCGTACGCCTGGCCGGCCGCATCGGTCAGCCAGGCGTCGCCCGGGCCGGGCAGCAACTCGGTGATGGTCAGCCCGACCCCGTCGCCGCCCCGCTCGTGCGCGCCCCGCAGCAGGGTGCACAGCAGCCGGGTGTAGACGCCGCTGGTCAGGTCGACGAAGCTGGGTTTCAGCTCGGTGTCGACCCGTACGAAGATCTGCTCGGGCAGGCCGAGGCCGAGCCTCCAGCGCCGCACCGCGAGGTAGCGTTCCCGCTCGCCCTTCACCTTGTGCAGCCCGGTGTCGCCGACCGTGGTGCGCCAGGTCTCCCGCACCAGCACGAGGTCATCGACGGTGATACGCGGGGTATGCCCGACGTTCCCGGCCAGCTTCCACGTGTCGAACACCTGGTAGTCGAAAAGCTGCGCGAACACCTCCACCAGCGGCCACTGCCGTCCGTCGCCCGCGTGCACCCGCAGGCTGCCGTCGGCTTCCGGTCGCACGGTGAGGCCGGTGATCGGCACAAGGCGGTCCGGGTCGGCGCCGGGGGCGCTGACGAAGCCGAGCTGCGCGTCGGCGGGCCCGTGCAGCCATTCCGCGATACGGGCCGTGTGACGTGGCCAGTCCACCGGGGCCAGCAGCCGCACCCGGCCCTCAGGCAGGTCGGCCCGCATGCCGTCGCGCAACCGCTGCGGATCCGGGTGCCCGTACGCGAAAAAGTGCGTGTCGAACGCGGCCAGGGCCACGTGCAGTTCGCCCAGCACGACGGTGAAGTCTCCGCGCAGCAGGGCCGCCTCGTCCGGGGCGCACAGATGCACGTCGGGGCTGTGAATCCGGGCGGCGGCCCAGCCGGGCACGGCGGCTGGGAACGCCGCGGCGACCCGCTCGGTCAGCTCGGCGGCGCCGAACCGCAGCTCCCGGGCGTCGGCATCGGCGTCGGCCAGGCCGAGCACCTTCGCCCACCGGGCCAGGAAATCGGCGGTGACGGCAGCGCCGGGCGGGTCAGCCCCGAACACGACCGCCTGTGCCAGGAACCACAGGTCCGGCAGCGGAACATCCGCAGTGGCCGAATCGGCCGACAGGTCACGGTAGAGGGCGGCCAACGCCTCGGCGTACGCGTCGCCGATCGCCGCCGTCAGCCACCGCGCCGACAGCAGCAGCGGCTCCAACGGAGCAAGCCTCTCCAGCAGCCTGTCACCGAAGCTGATGTCCAGGTCCCGTACGGTCTCCAGGTGGCACAGCGTGCGCCCGGCGTACACCTCGCCGGGCTGCTGCCGCGCGGCCCGACCGGTCACCTCGACGAACTTGCCCTCCAAAGCGGACATCGCGGCGGCCAGGGTGTCCGAGTCGTCGGCGGCGGCCACCGCGTCGCGCAGCACGCCGATGGCGGCCAGCTCACCGAGCACCCGTTCGCGGACCAGGTCGTCGCCGATCGCGGCGAGCTGCTCGCGCAGCACATCCTCGGCGGTGAGGTCGATCGGCAGGTCGAACCCGATCCGCAGCACGCCCCGCTCGGCGAGTTCGTCGAGCTGCGCGTACACGTCGACGGCCCGGCGGAACCCGCTCGCCGGGTCCCCGACCAGCGCGGAGGCGAGGTCCGCGACGCGCGATCGCCGCTGCGCCAGAGCGAGCAGCGCGGCCGTCGCCGCCGGCAGCGCCTGCGGCGCGCGGTGCGGATGCAACAGCACCCCGTCGCGCAGCGTCAACTGGGGCGCCAGCCGCACCGGCAGCCACTCCCGCACGCCCTGCGCGCGGGCGAACGCCTCGCCGAGCGCGTCCAGCGCCCACCGCTCGAGAAAAACCCGGCGGGTACGCGTCAAAGCCGCACCCGGGCGCACCGTGGCGACGGGACCGGGGCCGCCCAGCTCCGTCCAGCAGATGGGACCGAAGAAGCCGACGGTGTCGTTCTTGAGGCAGTAACGCTGCCAGTATTTCGCGATGACCTCCTCGCGGTGCCGTCGGCGCAGATTGCGCGGGGCGTGCGGGCCGTCGCGCCGGATCGCGTCGACCGCGACCAGGACGGCCGGATTCTGCCAGGCCAGCGCAGCGCGGAACGCATCGTCGCAGGCGATGTCGTAGACCGCTTGGCCGAGATCCGTTGCGGCGGCGTCGAACGCGGCCTCGAAAGCGGTCACGTTGGAGGCACCGGTGAGATGGCCGTCGGCGGCCGCCGCGAGCGCGGGCGCCGCGAACCGCCGCATCCCGGCCACCGGAAAACCGGCCGACCGCAGTAGCGCCGAACGCCATACGTACCACGGGGTTCCGGCCAGCGACGTGAGATGCTCTCGGGGCATCCGGCAATGGTATGCATCGAAGGATCTGCGGCGGGACGGCAAAATGAGCTTCGGGCTGGTGTCCTTTGGCGAGGCGCTCGGCGACCCGGTACCGGTGGGGGACGTGGTGGGGCAGTACACCGACGACGTCAACCGGGTCCTCGGGTACGGCTACCGCCAGGTGCACCGCAGCGCGCCGGAGATTGGCCTGACCGACCTCGCCGAGCGGGCCGCCCGCCAGGCCCTCGACGCCGCCACGCTCGCCGCCACGGACGTGGACCTGCTGGTGCTGGCCGTCACCGACCTCACCGAGTACCTCTACTGGGACGCCGCCGCCGACCTGGCGCACCGGCTCGGCGCGGTCAACGCCGAAGCGGTGCTGCTCACTCAGGCCTGCACGACGGGCGTGCTCAGCTTCGACACCGTCGCCGGCAAGTTCGCCACCCACCCCCGGTACGCCAACGCCCTGGTAGTGGCCGCGAACCGGACCTGCGAGACGTACTGGAACCGGATGGACACCCAGCCGATGGTCTTCTCCGACGGCGCGGTCGCCACGGTGGCCCGGCGCGGGCATTCCCGGCTGCGGTGGCTCGCCACGGAGGCCGCCACCGACGGCCGCTACGCCACGTTCCACCGGCTCGACGTGGGCGGCGCGGCGGCACCCTTCGGCCCCGGTACCGAGCCGCCCGCCGTACGCGACGTGTGGCACGTGATGGAGTTCTTCGACTACGACGCCGAACAGTTCGAACAGTTCGCCCGGGACCTCGACGAGCGTGCCGTGCGGGTCACCGAGCGGGCCTGCGAGCGGGCCGACGTCAAGGTCGCCGACCTGGCACGCCTGATCCTGGTCAGCGACAACGAGCGGGCCATGGCGTCTCTGGCGCAGGCACACGGGGTGCCGCTGGCGCGTACCAACCGGGAACTGGCGGCCGAGCACGGGCACCTCGGCGCGGCGGACCAGATCTTCGGGCTGAGCCGCCTGCTCGCCGCCGGTGAATTCGGCGACGGCGACCGGGTCGCGCTGATCTCGTTGGGCCGGGGCATGCACTGGGCCTGTACCATCATCGAGGTGTAAGCATCGATCGCCCGGTCGGTTTTGCCAGCGCGCCGCCGCTGCCCGATATCCGTTCTGGAAAGGGACACCGGATGTCCAGTCGCCTGGTGCGGCTCGTCGCCGACGTGCTGGAGTTGCCGGTCGGTCAGGTCGACGCGCAGACCGGCCCCGCGACCACAGCGGCCTGGGTGAGCTTGCGCCACCTCCAAATCGTCGCCGCGGTCGAGGACGCGTACGGGATCGCCATCACGCCACGGGAGATCCGGGCCGTCCGGTCGGTGGCGGACCTGCGCGACCTGCTCGCGCAGCGGGGCGTCGAGGAATGACGGTCGCCGCGCCGTCTCCGCTCAGCGACGCCGACCTCGGCACCGGGCTGTTCATCCGCCGCTTCGAGGAGAACCTGCTCCGCCTGTACGCGGACGGCCACCTCAGCGGCACCACGCACACCTGCCTCGGCCAGGAATACATCCCGGTCGCGCTGGCCCCGCTGCTGACCGGAGACTTCGTGTTCAGCAACCACCGGGGGCACGGGCACTACCTGGCCCACTGCGCCGACCCGGACGGATTGCTGGCCGAACTGCTCGGCCGGGAGGGCGCGGTGTGCCATGGGCACGGCGGCAGCCAACACCTGCGCCGGGAACGGTTCCTGTCCACCGGCGTGCAGGGAGAGAGCCTGCCCGCCGCGGTCGGCGTGGGGCTGCACCTCAACCGGACCGGCCAGGACCGGATCGTGGTGACCTACATCGGTGACGGCACCTGGGGCGAAGGAGCGGTCTACGAGGCGCTCAACATGGCGCAGCTGTGGCGGGTGCCGCTGCTGGTCGTGGTCGAGCACAACCGGATCGCCCAGTCCACCCCGACCACCCAGCAGCTGGCCGGGACCATCGGCGGCCGGGTCGCCGGGTTCGGGATCACCTTCAGCGAGTCGGATTCGCTGGACCTCAACGAGGTGCGTGCCACCGCCGCGCCGCACATCGAGCGGGTCCGCGCCACCCGGCAGCCGCACGTGTTGGTGCAGCACACGGTCCGGCTCGGCCCGCACAGCAAGGGCGACGACTCCCGCCCGGCCGACGAAATCCGCCAGCTGCGCCACCTCGACTGGCTGCAGCGGTATGCGACCGCGTACCCGCCACAGTTTTCGGCCGCCGACGCGCACGCCCGGCAGCGGGTCGCGGAGCTCTCGACCGCGGCGCTGGCCCGGCCCCTGGTGCACGGAGGCGTGGCGTGACGCGCGCCGAACGAATGAGCCAGCACCTCAACCGCGCCCTGCACGAGCTGTTCGCCGCCGACGAACGGGCCTGGCTGCTGGGCGAGGATGTCGCCGACCCTTACGGCGGCGCCTTCAAGGTCACCCACGGCCTGTCGACGGCCTACCCGGGCCGGGTGCTGTCGACGCCGCTGAGCGAGAACGGCATCACCGGCGTCGCGGGCGGCCTGGCGCTCTGCGGTGACACGGTCATCGTCGAGATCATGTTCGGCGACTTCGTCGGCCTCGCCTTCGACCAGATCATCAACTTCCTCACCAAATCCGTCGCCATGTACGGCGAGCACACCCCGATGCGGGTCGTGATCCGCTGCCCCGTCGGCGGTGGGCGGGGCTACGGCCCGACGCACAGCCAGAGCCTGCAGAAGCACTTCATCGGCATCCCGCACCTGACGCTCTTCGAGCTGTCGCCACTGCACGACGCGGCCGATGTGCTCGCCGCCGCGCTGCAATCCGGCGAACCGTCCATGCTGTTCGAAGACAAGATCCTCTACACCCAGCGGAGGTACGTGGACAACCGCGTCGACGACCGTCTCGCCTTTGAGCTGCTGGGCGGGGACCGAAACTGGGCCCGCGTCCACGACCCGGCTGCCGCCGCCGCGCCGACGCTGGTCATCGCGCCCGGCGGGGTCGCCAACCGGGCGATCGCCGCCGCCAGGAAGGCCTGGGAGCAGGGGCGCAACGTCGAGGTGCTGGTCCCGGCCCGGCTCTACCCCTTCGACGTCGACGGTGTGCTCGGCCTGCTCGACGGTGCGGACGGCGTGATCGTCGCCGAAGAGAGCACGACCGGCGGCACCTGGGGCAGTGAGGTCGCCACCCAGCTCTACGCCGCCGCGTGGCCGCTGCTGCGTCGGCCGATCGACCTGGTCAGCTCGGCCGACAGCATCGTCCCGTCGGCGCCGCACCTGGAACGAGCGGTCCTGCTCAGCGCGGACACGATCCTCGACCGCATCATGCACCTCTCTGGCACGGCTCCGGTTCCCCGCACCGGTTCCCCGCTGACCAGGTCGCGCCAGGCGCGGGCGGCGGAGCAGGGCATCGCGGTGACCGTACCCAAGCTCAACAACAACGACGACAGCTACGTGCTGCTGGAGTGGCTGGTCCCGGCCGACGCCACCGTCGAGACCGGACAGCCGATCGCGGCGGTCGAGACCTCCAAGGCGATCGAGGAAGTCGCAGCGACACACGCGGGCGTCCTGCGCCAGGACCTCGCCGCCGGGGCCGACTGCGTCCCGGGCTCGACCATCGGCTACCTCCTGCCCGCCGGCGCCATCCCCGCTGCGGCGCCCCCGGCCGCCGAGCCGTCCGTGGCCACGCAACCGGCGCTGCCGGGGCGGCCGCTGCCACCGTCGCAACGCCGCATCGCCGACGTGGTGGCAACCTCACACCGGGAGATCCCGGTCGCCTTCACCGCCGTGCGGGTCGACGTGACCGCCGCCCTCGCGTACGCGCGCCGGGCCGCCGACGAGACCGGCGCCGATGTCACCCTGACCGAGGTTGTCATCGCTGCCGTGGCCACGTTGCACGAGCGGTTCCCTGCCCTCTACGCGCAGCTCACCAGCGACGGCCGGGTCATCGACGCGGCACAGCCGTCGGTCGGGCTCACCGTGGACGTCGGCACCGGGCTGTTCCTGCCGGTGATCCGCGACGCGGCAGAGCTGGACCTCAGCGACCTCGCCGACACCGTGGTCGAGCTGCGGATGAAGGCGCTGCGCAACCGGCTACGCGAGGACGACATGGCCGGGATGAACTTCCTGGTCGCGCTCAACAACACCCCCGGCGTGCGCTACGCCCAGCCGATCATCCCGCCCGGCGTCACCTGCGCCCTGTCGCTGCCCGACGTGCACCGCGAGGTCGTGCTGGACGCCGCAGGTGAGGTGCGCGAGCGGATGATCGCGGACCTTGGGCTGGCCTACGACCACCGGCTGGTCAACGGGGCGCAGGCCGGGGCGTACCTGGCCGCGCTCAACGCCGCCCTGCAGCTGTAACCGTGGAAACGCGCTGGAGGCGTAACGCCTCGACCGCAGCGAGTTGCCCCCGTGCGACCCGGACTCTGAGCCTCGTGCCGCTGTTCACGGCTTGCGGGCGACAGCACCGAAGATGGCGGCATCGGCCGGTGCCGGGCGCTCACCCGACTCGCCCTCGGCACGCCACTCGGTGACGACGGCAATGCCCGGGGGGACCAACTGAAGCCCGTCGAAGAAGCGGCCGTACTCCTCGCGGGTGCGCGGCTTCAGCGCGCCGTGCCGGCCGTTGGTCGCCACGGCGTGTCCCTGCTGCCGCTGCTCTTCCGGCATGAAGTCTACGGTGCCGTGGGTGATGGTCAGGTAGCTGCCGGAGGGCAGTGCGTCCAGCAGCCGATTCACGATCCCGTACGGGTCATCCTCGTCCTCGATGAAGTGCATGACGGCGAGAAGCATCAACGCCACCGGCTGGGACAGGTCCAGGGTCTCCAGCAGGTCGGGGTGGCTGAGGATCCTCTCCGGTTCGCGCAGGTCGGCGTCGATGTATGCGGTGGCGCCGTGTGGTGTGCTGGTCAGCAGGGCCCGAGCGTGGCTCAGCACGATCGGATCGTTGTCCACGTAGACGATGCGCGACTCCGGCGCGATCGCCTGGGCGACCTCGTGGGTGTTGTCGGCGGTCGGGATGCCGGTGCCGATGTCGAGGAACTGCCGGATGCCAGCTTCCCGGGCCAGGTAGGCCACCGCCCGGCGCAGAAAAGCACGGTTTTCCAGCACGGCGATCCGGACGCTGGGGAAAACCGCGGCGATGGCGTCACCGGACTCCCGGTCGGCCTGGAAGTTGTCCTTACCGCCCAACCAGTAGTTGTACCGCCGGGCCGGGTGCGCCACCGACGTGTCAATGCGCGACAACGCCTCTGCACCGGCCGCCAACGTCGACTCTTCGCTGCTCATCGGAACCTCCATCGGGCTCAATGACCTGTCAACGTCGCGGTGCCCCCTTCCAAGGGGCCCCGCGAGCCACCCAGCGATCTGCATCGAATTCTATCCCGGTACGCGGTGGCCTTCGGCCCCGTGTTGGTGCCCGCCGGGCATCGACGACCGCCCCCATGGTGACCCGCCAAGGCGCGGGATCCACGCCGGGCACCGGCGTGCCGATCGTGCCGCAGCCCCCGCCGCGTGGCATCGCCCCCAAGGTTGCCAATTAACGGGGATGGCATCGGCCTGATGGTGATGCTGCCATTCGACCAAGGCCCGGGTAGCCATGGCATCATTGCGGCTGATTTCGACGTGCGGGACCGTACTCGCTCTTCGCGCTGTTCGAGATACGCCCGCCGCTGTCGTCGGTGGCGGTCTCGCTCTGGGCGTTGTCAGGTCTCGCCGTCATCGTGCCCGGCACCGCCCTCCGGCGGGCGACAGAGGAGGTTGATCCTGTGAGTCACCCGCACACCGATCCACCGCAGCCCCCCGAGATGCCGAAACACCCCGATCCGCCCGCGATGGCATACCTGCCAGCCGCGCAACCGCCGAATAACCGACGCGGCCTCATCATCGGCCTGGTCAGTGCGGCCGCCGCGATGCTGCTGTGTGGCATCGTGGGCTGCGCCGGGCTGGGCGTCTACTACCTGCGCCAGAGCGCCGAGCATGCGGCCGGGGCCGGGGCCGGGACCGTCGACTCCGATCCGTCAACCCCAGCGGATCCGACCGGCGAGAAACCGACCGAGCAGGCCGATTCTCCGGCACCGGCCACGCCAGCATCGTCGACGTGTGGCCTGGTCATCCCGCAGGCGCGCCCCGGAGTCATAGCCGTCGGCCCACCTGATTTCGCCAACGCTCCCGGCCAGGGCATTGCCACGATGCGGATCACCACGAACCACGGGCCGATCGTCGTCACGATGGACCGAGCCCGTACGCCGTGCACCGTGGCAAGCTTCGAGCATCTCGCAGCGGCGAACTTCTTCGACCAGAGCTCGTGCCACCGGCTCGTCACCGAGGGGATCTTCGTCCTGCAGTGCGGCGACCCGACCGGCACCGGTCAAGGCGGGCCGGACTACCAGTTCGCGGACGAAAACCTGACCGGCGCGCGGTACGACCGGGGCGTGGTGGCGATGGCGAACGCAGGCCCCGGCACCAACGGCAGCCAATTCTTCATCGTGTTCAAAGACAGCACTCAATCGCTGCCGCCGGATTACACCCCGTTCGGTGAGGTCACAAGTGGCCTCGACATCGTCGATCGGGTCGCTGCGGCCGGCCACGACGATTCCTACGCCAGCACCGCAGGAGGCGGCAGGCCAAAGAACGAACTCAGGATCCAGACGGTGACCCTGGACTGACCAAACCCGTGTCCACGGCTGTCGGCGCGTCCGTCGCCTGAGCCTCGGTCCGGCCGGTCAGGTTGAGCAGGGGACTGCGGCGATCGCGCGTTCGGGCCTGTCGCCGCGACCCCACCGGTCGGTAGGGTCGTCCGCGTGGACCTGGACGACACCGCCGCCCGGCTCGGGGTACCCGTCGAGGACATCGACCGCGTGCACCGGCTCGCCGGCGACCTGCCGTCGGCTCCGCTGCCCGCTGAGGCCGACGCGCCCGCGATCCTCGACCGGCTCGCGGTACAGCCGGACGACGCCGCCGAGATCATGGCGGGCTGGCCCGACCCGCACTCGCCGCTGTGGACCTCGGAGCTGCGCTGGCTGCTCGACCGCTCGATCGCTCTGGTCCGCGCCGACCTCGGTGGCCACGGCTGGCTGCCGCCCGGTCCGGCGCTGCCCCGCGAACGAGGCCCCGCCTGGCGGCATCTCTACGTGTACGCGTACCTGGCCCTGGTCGACGTCGTCACGGGCTACCACCGCGACCACGGCATCGCCGATGACGTGTCGTGGCTGACCCTCGCGGACCTGGGCCGCAACCTCGCAATCGACCGGCGGATGCACCGCGAGGGCTGGCCGGTCATGCAGAGCTGGCTGACGCTGCACGCGCGCGGCGGCGTCTACGAGCTGGGCCGGCTGCAGTACCAGCGCGGCGACACTGCCATCGATCTGCACATACCCGAGTCGGGGCCGATGACCCCGGAGGCGGTCGCGGCGTCGCTCGACGAGGCCCGTACGTTTTTCCCGCGCCACTTTCCCGACGAGCGCTACACGGCGTTCTCCTGCGGCTCGTGGCTGCTCGACCCGCAGCTGCTGGAGTACCTGCCCGGGGACTCCAACATCGCCCGGTTCCAGCAGAGGTTCGAGCTGGAGCCCTACGAGGAGCCGGAAGGCCTCGACGCCGACGTCGAGGTGCTGCGGTTCGTGTTCCGCACCCTGACCACGCCGCTCGACCAGCTGCCGCGCCGCACCGTGCTCCAGCGCGCGGTCGTCGACCATCTGAAGGCTGGCCGCCACTGGCGCTGGCGCCGCGGCCGCTTCCCGATCTAGTGCGGTGTCCACTGACGTTCACCGGTTTTCCGCTGAGTGTGTGGATCCTCGCCGTACACCGCCACGCCGGGTGTGGCAACCGCAGGCCGACCTTCAGCGCGTCTCCTCGATCGCCTGCTCGGCGGCGCGGCGTACGTCGTCGAGCAGGATCTCCATGTCGCGGCGGGTGGTGCGGTAGTTGAGCACGCAGCCGCGCAGCGCGAAGCGGCCGTTGATGGTCGCGTTCGACAGATAGGAGCTGCCGGCCTGCTGCAATGCCACCATGATCCGTTCGTTGAGGCGGTCCAGTGCCTCCTCGTCCGCCTGCGACCGCGAGCCGGCACGAGCACCCGGCGGCAGGTAGCGGAAGCAGAAGATGGAAAGTTCGACCGGGGCGAGCAGTTCGAAGTCGGCGCTGGCATTGACAAGTTCGGCGAGGTGACGGGCGCAGTCGAGGTTGCCCTCGATCGCGTCGCCGACGGCTCGCGAACCGGCGTACGCCAGCGCCATCCAGACCTTGAGAGCCCGGAAGCGCCGGGACAGGTCCGGACCGTAGTCCCAGAAGGCGAAGGCCTCGGCCGGCTCGGTCTGCATGACCCGGATGAAGTCGGCGTCCATGCTGAAGGCGGGCCGTGCCGCCTCGGGGTCGCGGTAGATGAGGCAGCCGCAGTCCGCGGGCAGGTAGAGCCACTTGTGCGGGTCAAGGGCGATCGAGTCGGCCTCCGACATGCCGTCGAAGAGCGGGCGGGCCGAGGGGGCAAGCCGCGCGAAGCCGCCATAACATGCATCGACGTGCATCCACATCCCGTGCCGTCGTGCCACCGCCGCGATCTCGGCCAGCGGATCGACCGCGCCGGTGACGACGCTGCCGGCGTTCGCCACCACACAGAATGGTTCCGCCCCGGCGGCCCGGTCCTCGTCGATCGCGTGGACAAGGGCGTCGACGTCCATCCGGAAGGCGGCGTCCACCGGGATCTCGCGCACGTTTGCCCGCCCGATGCCGAGAAGCGCGGCGGCCTTGTGGATCGAGTGGTGGGTCTCGGTGGAGGCATAGACGCGCAGCGGCGCGGGGTGCGCGGACGCACCGTGGGTGGCGACCGCGTCGCCGCAGTGGCGGTGTCGTGCGGCGGCGAGCGCGGTGAAGTTGGCTATCGAGCCGCCGCTCATGAACAGGCCCCCGGCGCCCGGGTCGCAGCCGAGAATCTCCTTGATCCAGTCGATGGCTACGTGCTCCAGCTCAACGGGAGCCGGGGCCGACCGCCACGCGGTGAGGTTCGGGTTCAACGCCGACGCGAGGAAGTCGGCCACCGCGGCGACGGCGGTGCCCGGCGCCGAGACGTACCCGAAGAAGCGGGGATGCCCGTTGTGCCGGCTGCCGGGCACGACCACCTCACGAAATACCGTGAGCAGGTCGGTGAAGTCACGGCCCTCGACGGGCAGCGGCTCGGCTAGCACCTTCTTCAGCGCGGCGGCGGAGGTTCGCGGGGCGATGGGCAGGTCCCGGATCGAGTCGTGGTGGGCGGCGACCCACTCGACGGCACGCCCACCCATGTCCCGGATCTGCTCGGCCGAGGGGTCCAGGGCGGAGTCGACGCCGCGCCGATCGGGCGAGGTGGAAGTCATGGCCCGGAGGATAGTGTCCGACGTTCGCCCGCGCTGCCCCTGCCCAAAGCCGCTGCTCGTCCGGGGCGAGGGCACGGCCGAGCGCGACTGGGTCACCAAGCCCGTACAAGGCAACGTCCGCAGCAACTTCGGCGACTCCACCGCCGCCCGTAGCCACAGGCGGTCGACATTCTCGGGCGTCAGACCGACTCCCTGCTCGGCTGGCGGGCCAAGCTGCGCGTTGAATCGGCCGCCGTAGGCGAAGTGAACGGCGCGCGCTGCGCGACGCGAGACCGTAGGACGAGATCGTCCATCGTGTCCATCAGCCGCAGCTCGGCGGGGGTGACGGGCACGTGGATGCGGGTCTGGTGCCTGCTGACCAGTTCACGCAGTGCGGCGTACTGCTCGCCGCCTACGTCGTCGGTCAGCTGTAGGTAGCCGGCGAGCAGCGGGCGGTGTTCGGCTCCCAGCCAGGCCCGGACCGCTTCCAGTTGCCGCGCCGAACCGGCGTCGGCGGCTTGCACCGGCAGGTAGATGCGCCCGGTGTTGATTCGGCCGATCCAGGGACCGCGTACGGCCAGGTGGACCGCGGCGAGCGGCTCGTCGGGCAGCTGCGCGTCGATGCCCAGGTCCGGCGCCAGCGTCGCGTGCACCCGGTCGGCGCGCAGCTGCAGTCCGGGCCACCAGACGGCGGGGCTGAGAGCGCGGCGCAGGTCGTCGAGGAACGCGGTGAAGTCAGCGTCGGCCCGCAGCACGGCGTCGTCGATCGGGATGACCGCGGATCTGACCGGGGGCCAGAACTCCGCCGGCGGCAGGTCATGGCCGGTCAGCGGCGGCCGCGGGGCCTCGTGCAGCAGTGGGAGCTGCCGGCGCCGGTAGCGCTCGTCGAGGCGGAGCACGTCGTGGGCGTCCCAGTCGAACTGCGCGCCCTGCGCGTCCAGCTGCGCGAGCGGGTCCAGCAGGGGGTGCGGGGTCGCGGTCACGGGCGGCCTCCTCGGGTGATGGGTCCGGTCAGCCGGTCGGTGCGCGGACCTGCCGGATGCAGCGTGTGGGTCTGCCCACGGCGGAATGTCTTGAATTCGGAGGCGATGGCTGGCGATGCTCAGGATGTGCCTGAGCTGATGGACATCGCGGTCGCGGATCTTCACTTCTCCCTGCGGGTATGGCGAGCCGTCGACAAGGGTGAGACGCCCGCCGTGCTGCTCCATGCCACCGGAAAGACCGCACGTGACTGGGGGGTGATCGCCTCGGGCCTTCGTACTGAGCGCACGGTGTACGCCGTCGACCTACGCGGCCACGGTGCCAGCGACTGGCCCGGCGCGTACAGCCTGAAACTGTTCACGCAAGATGTCATCGGCATCTTGGACCAGCTGGACATCGGCGCGGTGGACTTGGTTGGCCATTCCCTCGGCGGTCTGGTGGCTTGCGGGGTGGCCGCCGAACGGCAGGGACACGTCCGCAAACTCGTGCTTGAGGACATCGGTTACCCGCACCCTCGACCGCCGGGGCTTCCCGACCGTCCCGCGGGGGATCTGCCCTTCGACTGGCACATGGTGGAACAGGTCCGGCCCGAGATCGACGATCCAGATCCAGGATGGGCCGACGTCGTCGCCCGGATCACGGCACCCACGCTGCTTATCGGGGGCGGGGCAGCGAGCCCGGTCCCCCAGGAGCACCTCGCCGAACTCGCCGATCGCTTGGTCGACGCACGGCTGACGACGATCCCGGCCGGCCACCTGGTTCACGAGACCGTTCCGGACGAGTACCTCAAGACCCTGATCGCATTCCTCACCGAGTGATCGACGTCCATCCACTATCGCCGCGATCCGAGCGTCACGTAACGTGAGCGTGGAAGGCGCGCCGGCAGGTGCCCGGAACTGTCGAGGAGCGGACGCTGTATTCACCGACTGTACCGACGGGACCGGGCGTCTATCCGAAGCGGTTAGCCAGCTTCGTCAGCTTGTTGACGTACGCCGGCCAGTCATAGTCGTGAGGAATGTTGGTGTTCTCCCGCCGCAGGCCGATCGCCGTGTCGTGCTGCTCGCGCATGACGTCGGCATGTCCGGCGTGACGGGCGAGGTCGCAGGTCACATGGATGATGATCCTTTGCAGCGTCACGGCCTGGTCACCTGGCCGCCACCACGGCACTCGCCCCGGCGCGTCGAGCGGTAGCTGTTCGATCGTCTGATCCGCGAACACCCCGACACGGCGATACAGATCGATCAACCCATCCTTCGGCTCGTCCTCCCGCGCGTACCAGTCTGCCTGCGGGTCCTCGTCGTACGCCTGCATGGGGACCAGTTCCTCAGGCGTCGGGAATTCGCGCCCGAAGGTAGGCCCGAAGTAGCCGGCTTCGACATTGAGGCCGTGCTTGAGGACTCCCAGCAGGTTGTTGCCGGTCGCGGTGCGGGGCAGTCTGGCTTCGCGTTCGCTCAGCCCGTCGAGCTTCCAGATCAGGTCTTCGCGAGTCGCTTGGAGGTAGTGGTGCAGCGCAGCCTTCGCATCGCCCAAGTCAGCCATGCCCGCCAGTCTTCCTCATGCGCCGAACCATCGTGCGAGATGCCGTCTGCAAGATCAGCGCCCGGCTGGAGCGGTCGGCGTCCTCACCTGCCGCAACCGGGGCGCGGCGGCCTGCCGAGCGGCCGTCGCACTACCGCTCGGGCGCTTGCCGGCAGTGACGTCCGGGCCGGCGTTGAGGCCGACGGCGATCTGATCCGGCAGCATCCGTCCCCCGACCTAGGCCTCCGGCACGATCAGCTTTTTGGCGGCCCCGAAGACGTCAGCATCCGTGGCTCTCGCTGCTCAGCTGGACGGGCATCCTCAAGGCCGTTGACATCCTCCCGGCCCTGAAGGGACCGGGATTCTCACGGTCGCCCGTGGGGTTTCCTGTTTCATCGCCGGCTGCCTTTCCGGGAGGACTTCTTCCCTTGAGGTCTTACGTCAGCTCCGCAGGCGTTTTACCTCTCCGCCAGCCCGGCGGCGAGGATGTTCCTAGCAGCGTTGATGTCCCGGTCGTGCTCGGTTGCGCAGCCGGGGCAGGTCCAGGTGCGGTCGTTGAGGGCGAGGGTGGTGTTGATGCGTCCGCATGTCGAGCAGGTCTTGGACGACGGGTACCACCGGTCGATCGGGATCACCTCCCGCCCGTACCACTGGGCTTTGTACTCCAGCATGCTGCGGAACTGGGACCAGCTCGCGTCGGAGATGACGCGGGCCAGGCGACGGTTGCGCAGCATGTTACGCACGCTGAGGTCTTCGATCACGACCGTTTGAGTCTCACGGACGAGTCGAGTGGTCAGCTTGTGCAGGTGGTCCCGCCGCCGGTCGGCGATCCGGGCATGAATCCGCGCCACCCGGAGCCGGGCCTTCGCCCGGTTCGCGGAGCCCTTCTGTTTGCGGGCCAGGTCCCGCTGGGCCTTGGCCAGCTTGCGCCGGTCGGCCTGCCCGAAACGCGGGTTGGCCACCTTCCCTTCCTCGTCACTCACCCCGGGGATCGGGCGGGACAGGGTGAGCAGGCTGGTGATGCCCGCATCCACCCCCACCTCCCCGGCAACGGGTGGCAGCGGCGCCACGGCCGGGTCCTCCACCAAGATGGACACGAACCAACGGCCGGCAGGGTCCCGGGACACCGTCACCGTCGACGGTTCCGCAGGTGAGCCGGCCGTCCCGCCAGCGGAACGCCGACCTGGTGAATTCCGCCGACGCCCGCGACTTGCGCTTGGACTTGAACCTCGGATACCCGGCCCGCTTGTCCCAGAACGCCACGAACCCGGCCTGCAAATGCCGCAACGTCTGCTGCAACGGCACCGACGACACCTCGTTCAAAAACGCCAACTCCTGCGTGCGCTTCCACTCGGTCAGCCACGCCGAGGACTGCACGTACGTGGTGCGCTGGCGGTCCACCGTCCACGCCCGGGTACGGGCCTCCAGCGCAAGGTTGTACACGTTCCGCACACACCCGAAGGTGCGGCCCAGCAGCTCAGCTTGTTCAGGGGACGGGTAGAAGCGGTATTTGTACGCCCGCTTCACCACCTCAGCCACGCCCCACAATCTAACAATCGTCCATGTAAGACATACCTTGAGGGGAGGCGGCGGCGTTTCCTCCCGGCCGTGAACGGCTGGGTTTCCACGCCGCAATTCTGATGAGCGGGTACGTCGCTCTCCCGCGCGCCGAGAAAGCTCGTTGCGAGTGGCCGGCATCAGATGTCCGGTTGATCGGCCACCAATCACGGGAGGAACATGACGCGCATGTCGCTGCCGACCCCCACGCTGCACACCGCTCGCCTTCGCCTGCGTCCCTTCGATGACGCGGATGCGACCGACCTCTTCGCGCTGCACAGCAGCGCCTACGTGTTGCGCTACTGGGACGCGCCGCCGTGGAGCGAACACGTGCGCTCCGAGCGGTTCATCGCGGCTTGCCGGCAGATGGCAGAGGGGGGCACCGGGGCGCGGCTGGCCGTGGATCGTGTCTCCGACGGGGCCTTCATCGGCTGGTGCAGCCTGAACCGGTGGAATCCGGACTACCGCAGTGCATCGCTGGGCTACTGCTTCAACGAGGCAGCGTGGGGCCACGGCTACGCGACGGAGGCCGCGCGCGTTTTGCTGCGGTGGGCATTCGACACGCTGGACCTTAATCGCGTCCAGGCTGAGACCGATACACGCAACGTGGCATCTGCCCGCGTGCTGGAGAAGCTCGGGTTCGTGCGTGAAGGGACGTTGCGGGAAGACTGCGTCGTGAACGGCGAGGTCTCTGACTCGTGGGTCTACGGGCTGATCAGGCGTGAGTGGCGGCCGTCGTCCGAGCCGTACCCAGCCCGCTAAGTCTTTGCTTCCTCGCGAGACGTCAGTGGCGTCCTGCAGAGTGGTGTACGGAAGGTTCGTTGATGCCTCGACGGACATGACGTACGAGACGTGAGGCGGCCATCGCGTGATTCTTCGATCTGAGTTCCCGCTCATGATTGAGGAGATCGCCGCGATGGCCCCGTCCAGTATCGACCCTGCCCGCTTCCTGCACGAGCACCTGGAGTCCGCCTCACCCGACTTGCTGCGCGACCTGCTGACCACATTCATCAACACGCTGATGTCCGCCGAGGCCGACGCGCTGTGCGGCGCCGAGTACGGCACCAGTTCACCGGAGCGGATCAACACCCGCAACGGCTACCGGCACCGCGACTTCGACACCCGCGCCGGGACCCTGGACGTGGCGATCCCGAAACTGCGCTCCGGCTCCTACTTCCCCGACTGGCTTCTTGAGCGCCGCAAGCGGGCCGAGGCTGCGCTGACCTCGGTCGTCGCGACCTGCTACCTGCTCGGCGTGTCCACCAGGCGCATGGACAAACTCGTCGA
>NZ_JBEZFI010000020.1:0-112613 GCF_040649295.1 Micromonospora sp. NPDC048999
ACGCGCGTCGATCCCGTTCCATGACACGGTCGGCGACCCACCACACGAACGGCAGGTCCTCGTGAGCGCGGGCCTGCTCCGCGGTCAAGTCCGGGTGTGGAGCGCGCTGGTCGTCTCCCGCAGCACCGGCCGACCGAGTTCGGGCTTTTATGCACTGGGTTGCAGGCATCCCGGGCTACCCGCAGCGCGACCGTTGACGGCTGCGGGCCGAGCATGAGGGACCGGATCTGCCGCAATGCTTCTTGCGTGGATCGCGGCATGTGCGGACACGCGGGATGGGCCCGGGCGAACTATGCTTGGAGGTCGGCCTGCCCAACGCGCGGCGCCGGTACCGCGCGTCACTGAGCCCAGGGGCGGCAGCACCGTTCGAGTCGGGCCAGGCTCCGGGGAGCCCGCTCGTATTGAGCGGGCTCCCGAAACAGCCCAGCCTCAACCGTTCAACTCTGCCTTCGGTCAACTGTCCGGCGCTGATCGAGGGGTTGAGGCATACCTACTGTATCGCGTCCGACAAGCGGATCATCCTCCTGGCGGTCTCTCCAGGATGCGCGACGAGCGAGAGATCGGCCGGGCGCGTCGAGCGGTACGCCTTCGAGGAGCGCCATCGAGCACCACCTGGCCGCGACCCCGGTCGAACTCAGCGGGAGTGGATCCCCGGCGATCGTGGCGGTGTGGTTCGCATGGTGTACCTCCAGCCGCTCCGCAGCCGATCGACGGCCTGCCGAATCGCTGCCGCGCGGACCGGGAGCGGAGCTGCCGGAATGTCGAAGAGATTGAACCCGGCCTCGCGGTAGGTCTGTTCGTGGATTTTCTCGAAGGCGAGCGAGTCCTCGAAGCTGATCCGACGCGCGGTGGTGGGCTGGATGAAACCCTGGTGCCGTACGAGGAAGGCCGTCTGCTCGTACCGGCGCTCTGCCACCACGCGTTCGGTCTCTTCGAGCAGCTGATGCGGTGCCGCCAGGTCGAGGTAGCGGCACAACGCCAGTGTGCAGATCGGTGAGCGGTCGTAAAAGATAACGTCCCGGGTGTTCGCCTCGGCCGTGTGCTGTCGCTTCCGCTGGAGATCCAATACTTGGCCGGCGAAGCCCGGCTCCCGCCACGGCTCCGGCCGACCGAGGGCCTGTTGGAGCGCGATGATGTCCGTCGCGGCTTCCTCGACGACCGGATAGCCGTCGATCTCAAGTTGACGCAGGATGGCTGTCTTGCCGGCCCCCGGGGTGCCGGTAAGGATGTACCCAGGCATGACTTTCTCCGTTAACAGGACAGGCAGGAAGCGCCCGCCAGACGCGGATTCGACGTACGGCGGCGAAATGGATTGTGGCGCCCGACGTAGGCCGAGAGCTGGACTCGATCGGCGCGGTGCCAACGGCAGGCTATCCCAGTGGTCGCATCCTGTCATCGGCCCGTCGGGACGCGGAAGCGGGGCGTCGTCCGCGAGGATCTGGACGGCTTCGGCGGACCCCGCGATGGGTCAGGGTGACCCGACGGTGGACCTGCTTGCCCAGTTGGCGGGCGGGCGCGGTGTCCTTGCCGGTGGCCGATCTGGGCCAGGGGGCATCCACCAGAGACAAGCCCACCTTCCCTCGGTTGATCATGAACCTAGGGTCGCAATCCGGATCAGAACAGGACCTCAGGTTCATGATCAACGTACGTCGAGAGGATTAGGGGAGGGCGTTCAGGAACGGCTTATGGCTGTTCATGAACTCCCAGCCGTAGTATCGGTCCCAGTTGATGGACCAGGTCATGAGGCCGCGCAGGTTCGGCGACGTGCCGCCGCGTAGGGCGTACCCCCCGCAGGATGTGCCGCGGACCAGGCAGTTGAGGGCGGCCTGGACCGCCGCGGGCGAGGTGAAGCCGTTGCCGGCGCTGACCGCGGCGGGGGTGCCGAACGCGATCTGGTCCTGGCGAAGGGCGGGGAACGTGAAGCCGGTGCCCGCGACCGGGAAACCGGCGGCGAGCATGTCGGTCATGGCGATGTGGAAGTCCGCGCCGCCCATGGTGTGGTACTGGTTGTCCAGGCCCATGATGGGCCCGGAGTTGTAGTCCTGGACGTGCAGGACCGTGATGTCGTTGCGCAGGGCGTAGATGACAGGCAGGTAGGCCCCGGCCCGCCGGTCGCAGCCACCGCAGTTGCCGCCGTAGAACTGGTATCCGAGCTGGACGAAGAACGTCTCGGGCGCCATCGTCAGCACGAATCCGCTGCCGTAGCGGGCTTTCAGGGTCTTCAGGGCGGAGATGAGGTTGACGATGACCGGCGTGGTCGGGCTGGCGACGTTGTTGTCGCCCGCGTTGAGGATCAGCGAGTGGCCCTCGAAGTCCACGTCCAGTCCGTTGAGGCCGTAGCGGTCGATGATGGCGCTCACCGAGCTGACGAACGTGTCCCGCGCGGCTGTGGTGTTCAGCTGCACCTGGCCGTTCTGGCCGCCGATCGACAGCAGGATCTTCTTGCCCTGCGCCTGCTTGGCGCGGATGGCCGCGATGAAGTCGGCGTCGCTTTCCACGTTCGGGCACTCGGCCGCCGGGCACCGGTTGAACCGGATGTCGCCGGAGGTCACCGACGTCGGCTCGCCGAAGGACAGGTTGATGATGTCCCACGCCGCCGGCACGTCGGCCATCCGCAGGTAGCCGCTGCCGTTCGCGAAGCTCGCGTGCAGGTAGCCGATCAGCGCGTGCTTGGGTAGTCCGGTGTTGCCGCATCCCGTCGTGGTCCCGCTCACCGCGCCGCTCTTGGCCGATTCACCATTTCCGTTGTACGCCGCGACGGTGTACGAGTGGGTCGAGCAGGTGGCGAGCCCGCTGAGCGTCGCGGTGGTGCCGGTTCCGGTGGCGACCTGGGCCGTGCCTTCGTAGACGCGGTACCCGGTCGCGCCGCTGGAGGCGTTCCACTGCAACGAGATCGACGTGTTCGTGGTGCCTGTGACGGTCAGGCCTGACGGGGTCGGGGGTGCCGTCGTGCAGCCGGTCGTGGTGATGGTGACCGTGCCGGACTTCGCCGACTCACCGTTGGCGTTGTATGCCGCCACGGTGTACGTGTGGGTCGAGCAGGTGGCCAGGCCGGTGATCGTGGCGCTCGTCGCGGTCGTGTCGGCCCGGACGGTGGTGCCTTCGTAGACCCGGTAGCCGGTCACGGTCCCGCTCGACGCGCCCCAGGTCAGCGCTACCGACGTGTTCGTGATCGAGCCTGCGGTCGGGGTGCCGGGTACGCCCGGTGGCGAGGCGCCGCCCGGGCCGTCGAGCGAGATGTCGTCGGCGAAGTACGTGCCCTGGCCGTACCAGCCGTGGGTGTAGACCTCGACGCTGGTCTGGTTGGCCGCCGTCGTGAAGTTCACGGTCAGCTGCGTGTAGTTCGCCGCGCTCGGCGTCCACGTCGACGCCCCGCCGGTGATGCCGAGGTACACGTAGTTGCCGCGGACCCACCCGGTGAGGCTGTACGCCGTGTTGGGCAGCACGGCGACGGTCTGCGTGCATTGGGCGGTGTCGGAGGCCGACGCCGCGCCCTGCAGCGCTTTCGTGCCACTGTGCACGGGTGTGGTGACGACCGAGCCGAGGCTGCAGGTCCATGGTGCGAGCACGCCCGATTCGAAGCCCGGGTTGCCCAGCAGGTTGGCTGCGGCGGCGGGGGTGGCGTCGACGACCACGCCCGCCGCGACGGCCAGAGCCGTCACCGACGTCGCGAGAAGATATCGAAGACTGTTCATCAGTTCATTATTAGGAAACTTTACTAATATCTCTAGGGAGTCGGCCACGCGGTCGTCCGGCGTCGGGCCCGGCGCGCCCGTTGTTGAGGCCATTGACACCTCGTGTCACGATCATCATGCCGGTGGGCTCACGGTTCGCTGGGTACGGAGAGGGGGCGCGGTGGCCGACTTCTTTGGTGCGGCACTCACCTTTCCCACCGTGCTCTTCAGCTTTCTGCTGCTGGTCGTGGTCGGTTACTGGCTCCTGGTGCTGACCGGCGTGCTGGACCTCGGGGACGACCTCGACGTCGACGGGGTGACCGGCGGCATGCTCGCCGGACTCGGGTTCGGCGGCCTGCCCAGCGCCGTCGTGTTCTCGCTCCTCGTCGCGGTGGCCTGGTTCGTCAGCCTCGCGGGCACCGCGCTGCTCGACCGGCTCGGCCTCGGCGCGGCGGCCCGGATCGGGGCGTCGGTCGGGGTGCTGCTGGTGGCCGCGTTGGCCGCCTGGTTGGTGACCCGCCTGGTCGCTGTCCCGCTGGGTCACCTCTTCCCGGCGGGTACGGAGGCCAGCCGGCAGGCCTTCGTCGGCAGCCTCTGCACCATCCGCACCGGCCGGGTGACCGTCGACTTCGGTCAGGCGGAGGTTGCCGCAGCCGACGGCTCCACCGCGATCGTGCAGGTGCGTCAGCCCGGCGCCGAGCCGCTGCACGCCGGCAGTTCCGCGCTCATCTACGACTACGACGTCGAGGGCGAGTTCTTCTGGGTGACGCCCGCCGAGTTCGCCTTCGATTCCGACCCTTCCCGGTCCGCACCGACGTAACCGTCGTCGGCGACCGTCCGCTGCGGGTCACCCCGGGTCATCCGGCTCGTTCCGCCCTGCCCCCCATTGAAAGGAGGATGCGCGGTCCGCCCCTACCTTCAGGTCAGCCCCGCGCGCTCAATCATGGATGTCATCGCCACCGGGATCGGCGTACTGCTCGCCGTTCTCCTCCTCGTTGTCCTGGGCATGTTTCTCCTGATCGGCCGCCTGTTTCGGAAGGTCGAACAGGGCAAGGCACTGATCGTGTCGAAGGTCCGCCGGGTCGACGTCACGTTCACCGGCGCGGTCGTGCTGCCCGTGCTGCACAAGGCCGAGGTCATGGACATCTCCGTCAAGACCATCGAGATCGCCCGGACCGGCAACGAAGGGCTGATCTGTCGGGACAACATCCGGGCCGACATCCGGATCACCTTCTTCGTGCGGGTCAACAAGACGGTCGAGGACGTGATCAAGGTGGCCCAGGCGATCGGCACCAGCCGGGCCAGCGACCGGGCGACCCTGCAGGAGTTGTTCAACGCCAAGTTCTCCGAGGCGCTGAAGACGGTCGGCAAGCAGCTCGACTTCGTCGACCTCTACACCAAGCGCGACGAGTTCCGGGACCAGATCATCCGGGTGATCGGCACCGACCTCAACGGCTACAGCCTGGAGGACGCGGCGATCGACTTCCTGGAGCAGACGCCGATGTCCCAGTTGGACGCGGCGAACATCCTTGACGCCCAGGGCATCCGCAAGATCACCGAGCTGACCGCCATCGAACACGTCCGGACCAACGAGTTCCAGCGCGGCGAGGAGAAGGAGATCACCCGGCAGAACGTCGAGGCCCGGGAGGCGATCCTGGAGCTGGAGCGGCGCCAGGCGGACGCCGAGGCCAAGCAGCGCCGGGAGATCGAGACGGTGCGGGCCCGCGAGGAAGCGGAGATCACCCGGGTACGGGCGGAGGAGCGGCTGCGCGCCGAGGCGGCGAACATTCGTACCGACGAGCAGTTGGGCGTCCAGCACGAGAACCGGGCCCGGGAGATCGCGGTCGCCGAGAAGAACCGTGAGCGGGTCATCGCGATCGAGACCGAGCGGATCGAGAAGGACCGCATGCTGGAGGTGATCGGCCGGCAGCGGGAGACCGAGCTGAGCACGATCGCCAAGGACAAGGAGGTCGAGGCGGAGAAGCGGGCGATCGCCGAGGTGGTCCGGGAGCGGATCGCGGTGGAGAAGACCGTCGCCGAGCAGGAGGAGAACATCAAGCGCCTGCGGGTGGTTGAGGAGGCCGAGCGTACCCGCCAGGCGGTGGTGATCCAGGCCGAGGCCGAGGCCCAGGAGAACCTCGTCAAGGACATCAAGGCCGCAGAGGCCGGCGAGGCGGCGGCCAAGTTCAAGGCCCGGGAGGAACTGGTGCTGGCCGAGGCGCGGCAGCAGGCCGCCGAACTGGACGCCCGGGCGAAGATCCGGCTGGCCGAGGGGCTGCAGGCCGAGGCCGCGGCCGCCGGGCTGGCCGATGTGCAGGTCCGCGAGCGCAGCGCCGAGGCGGTCGAGAAGGTCGGCCGTGCCGAGGCCGCCGTCGAGCGGGAGAAGGCGCTGGTCGCTGCCGAGGCGGTACGCGAGAAGCTGAAGGGCGAGGCCGAGGGCCTCACCGACAAGGCCGCCGCGATGGCCGCGCTGGACGACGCCACCCGCGAGCACGAGGAGTACCGCCTCCGGCTCGAGCTGGAGAAGGAGGTACGCCTCGCTGGGCTGGACGCCCAGCGGCAGGTCGCCGAGGCGCAGGCGAAGGTGGTCTCGACCGGCCTGGAGCAGGCGAACATCGACATCGTCGGCGGGGACAGCGTCTTCTTCGACCGCCTGCTCAGCTCGATCTCGTTCGGCAAGAGCGTGGACGGCTTCGTCAACCACTCCGAGGTGGCCCGGGACCTCACCCGAGGGTGGCGGGACGGCACCGCCAGCTTCACCGACGACCTGACCCGGATGCTCAGCTCGCTGCACACCGGCGACGTGCAGAACCTCACCCTCTCCGCGTTCCTGCTGCAGCAGATGCGTGCCGGCGGCGTCGACCAGGGCAAGCTCCAGGAACTGTTGACGGCCGCGCAGCGCCTCGGTGTGGCGGACACCCCCGTGGCCGCCCTGGCCGGCGCGCGGCAGCGCGCCGGTGAGTGAGCCGGTGACCGGCGGCACCGCCGCCGACGTGGGGCTCGACGCCGGCAGCTACGAGGTGCTGCGTAACCGGCTGGTCGGGCAGGCCGCCGAGCTGACCCGGCGGGCGGAGACGCTGAACACCCGCCGGCTGGCGGTCTTCGGCAGCGCCGAGCTGCGCCTGCTCAGCACCGAGCGGATCCGGACCAGGCACAACTGCGTGCCACGGGACATCGCCTCGGTCGGCGGACTGATGCTCTTCGGCTACAACGCCTTCATCGGTCTCAAGCCGGAGACGACGGTCGACGACGTCTTCTCGCTGCACGCCTTCACCAGGGAGACCGGCGTCGACGGGGACGCGTTCCGGTTCGACACGGCCGGCCCGAACGAACTGCCCGGGCTGCTGCGCGACCCACGGTTCTTGCGCGACTTCGGCGAGCTGTACCGCTACTACCGACAGTCCCGTCTGTTGCAGCTGCGCCACCTCGACGGGCGGCTGCTCGCGGTGTTCCAGACCGGCCCGCGGACCGGCGACATCCGGGTGCTGCGCTGGCGGGTCGGCACCGACGGCAGCGTCGAATACCTCGACAACCAGGGGGAACGGGAGCACGTCTTCCCACCGACGCACGACTTCGAGTGGATCGAGACCACCCGGGACGACCACGTCGCGGGCCGGCACCCGCACATCTCCATCCAGCACGAGGTCTTCGTCGAGACGATCGGCGGCACCCTGACGGTCAAGGTGGAGAACAACACCGAGACCGGCGAGGGCATCTACAGCGAGCCGGTGGACGAGCCGTTGCAGAGCCTGGCCGACGCCGATGTCAGCTGGGCACGGGTCGGCCCGCTGATCCTGCTGCGGATTCGGCCGTACAAGGAGACCGAGTGGCGGCACCTGGTCTTCAACACGCTGACCCGCAAGGTGGTCCGGCTCGACGGGATCGGGCCGGCCTGCCAGCGGCTGCCCGAGGACCACGGCATCATCTTCCCGGGCGGCTACCACCTGGCCACCGGGGTCACCCGCACCTTCG
This sequence comes from Micromonospora sp. NPDC048999, assembly GCF_040649295.1. Classification (NCBI taxonomy): domain Bacteria; kingdom Bacillati; phylum Actinomycetota; class Actinomycetes; order Micromonosporales; family Micromonosporaceae; genus Micromonospora; species Micromonospora sp. NPDC048999. Next base: position 7,647 of record NZ_JBEZFI010000020.1, read on the forward strand.
ACACCGACGTCTCCAACCTGGAATTCGAACGGGTCATCCGCTCGCCCAACGGCGAGGACGTCCTCTACGTCTTCCGCGCCCGGGCCGAGGGGCGCTCGCTGCTGCTGCCGTACAACGCCATCCGCAAGGAGGTGGCGGCACCGATCCCGTGCCACGGCTTCGCACTCTTCGACGACGGCACACTGGTGGTGTTCCGGGCCACCTCGGCGGAGCCGACCCGGGTCCACCCGATGCAGATCTGGCAGACGCCGTACGTGTCGGACGCGTACTCCGCCGCCCAGCCGGCCGGAACCGGACCGCTCGAACGGGTCGGCAACGCCGATCTCGTCCGGGGGATCTCCGACTGCCTCTCGGTGGCCCGGATGGCCGACGGCACCACTTCGGCGTCCGGGGTCTACGAGACGCTGATCGCCGCCTGCGCCCGGATCGGGGACCACCACCCCTGGCTCGGCGACACCGACCTCGGCGACCTGCTGGCCCCGCTGGCCGAGCTGCGGCGCACCGCCGTCGCGGTCCTCGACGAGTACGAGAAGGTTCGGTCGCTGACCGAACAGGCGCGCGGCGCGGTGGACGACAGCGAGGCCCGGATCGCCTCCCTGGCCCGCCGCGCCCGCGGCGAGGCGCCGCTCTCCGCCGACGACTGGGTGACGCAGCTGGGCGGGCTGCGCCAGGCGCGCGGGCACCTGGAGACCCTGCGGGAGCTGCGGTACGTCGACCACGAGCGGGTCGACACGCTGGCCGCGCGGCTCGACGAGGAGCTGGCCGCCGCCGGCCGCCGGGCGGTGGAGTTCCTGCGTCGGGCCGACGCGCTGGACGGCTACCAGCACGAGGTGGACCGGCTCGCCGGGCAGGCCGCCGCGATCGGCACGGTGGCCGAGGCCGGGGCGGTCCGGGACGCGCTGACCGACCGCGCCGAGGGCCTGCAGACCATCACCGACGTGGTCGGCGGGCTGGACATCGCCGACGCGACCGTCCGTACCGGCATTCTGGCCGGCGTCGGCGAGGTCCTCGGCGGCGTGAACCGGGCCCGGGCCACGCTCGACAACCGCCGCCGGAAGCTTCGGGAGGCCGAGGGCAGGGCGGGGTTCGCCGCCGAGTTCGCACTGCTCGGCCAGGCGGTGACCGGGGCGCTGGCGGCGGCGGACACCGCTGAGCGCTGCGACGAGCAGCTCGGCCGGCTGCTGCTGCGGGTGGAGGGCCTGGAATCCCGGTTCGGCGAGTTCGACGACTTCCTCGCCGAGCTGGCCACCCGAAGGACCGAGATCTACGAGGCGTTCTCGTCACGCAAGCAGGCGCTGCTCGACGAGCGGGCCCGCCGCGCCGACCGGCTGGTCTCGTCGGCGGACCGCATCCTGGTCAGCGTGCGGCGCCGCGTCACCACGTTGGCGTCACTCGACGAGATCAACACGTACTTCGCGGCCGACCCGATGGTGGGCAAGCTACGCGCGACCGTCGACGAGCTGCGTACCCTCGGCGACCAGGTCCGGGCCGAGGAGCTGGACGGGCGGATCCGCGCCACCCGCCAGGAGGCCGCCCGCGGCCTGCGCGACCGAATCGACCTGTACGCCGACGGCGGCGAGACGATCCGCCTGGGCCGGCACCGGTTCGCGGTCAACACCCAACCGATCGACCTGACCGTGGTCCCGCAGGACGGGCGGTTGGCGGTCGCGGTGACCGGCACCGACTACCGCGCCCCGATCCGGGACGAGGAGTTCCAACACACCCGCCGGTTCTGGGACCAGCCGCTGGTCTCGGAGTCGCCGCAGGTCTACCGCGCGGAATACCTGGCCACCTCGATCCTGGCCGACGCCGAGGCCGGCCGGGACGGGCTCACCCTGGACGGGCTGCACGCGGCAGCGGTCGAGCCGGACGACCTGCGGAAGCTGGTCCGCCAGCGCGCCGAGGCCCGCTACGACGAGGGCTACGAGGGCGGCGTGCACGACCACGACGCCACGGAGATCCTGCGGGCGCTGCTACGCCTGCACGCCGACGCCGGACTGCTGCGCTACCCGCCCGCCACCCGGGCCGCGGCGCAGCTGTTCTGGCGGTTCGGCACCGACGAGCCCGCCCGGCGTTCCTGGACGGCCCGAGCCGCCTCGCTGGCCCGCTCGCGGCAACGGTTCGGCCGCCCGGCCCGCCCGCCGTCGCCGACCGCCACCGAAGCCGGTGAGGCCGCCGGGGCCGGACCGCAGCCGGCCGGTGACGCGACCGACCGGCTGCACGCCGAGCTGGCCGCCGAAATCGGCCGGTTCCTGCGCGACACCGGGTTGACCGAGCCGGCCGGGGAGGCCGACCTGGCCGGCGAGTACCTCTTCGAGGAACTGTCCCGACAGCCCGTCGGCTTCGCCACCGCCGCCGGGGCGCGCGCCCTGCTCGACCGGTTCCGGCGCGCCCTCGGCGGCCCGCGGTCACCCGCGGCACGCGAGTTCGACGACGACCTGCGGGCGCTCGACGGCGACCTGGCCAGCCGGCACCAGCTCGTCGAGGCGTGGCTGACCGCGTTCCTCGCCACCGACGACGGCTCCCTGTCCGGATACGACCTGCCGGAGGCGGTCGCCGTCGAGCTGTGCGACACGCAGCTGCCACGGCAGGAGGCAACGGCGACCATGTCGGACACGGTCGGCGGGCTGCTCGGCGCGCACCCGCGCGTCGACCGGTCGACGATCACGCTGCGGCTGGATGAGACCCTCGCCCGCACCCGGCGGTTCCGCACCGAACTGGTGCCGGCCTACCGGGACTACCAGCGCCGGCGCAACGCGCTGGTGGCCGCGGAGCGGGACCGGCTGCGGCTGGCGGAGTACCGGCCGAACGTGATGAGTGCCTTCGTCCGCAACCGCCTGCTCGACGAGGTCTACCTGCCGCTGATCGGCGACAACCTGGCCCGGCAGCTCGGCGCGACGGGTGACGCCAAGCGGGTGGACCAGTCCGGCCTGCTGCTGCTGATCTCCCCGCCCGGCTACGGCAAGACCACCCTGATGGAGTACGTGGCCAGCCGGCTCGGCATGGTCTTCGTCAAGGTCGACGGGCCGGCCCTCGGCTCGGCGGTCACCTCGCTCGACCCGGCCGAGGCGCCCGACGCGACCGCCCGGCGGGAGGTGGAGAAGATCTCCTTCGCGCTGGAGCTGGGCAACAACGTCCTGCTCCACCTCGACGACATCCAGCACACCTCCCCGGAGCTGCTGCAGAAGTTCATCCCGCTCTGCGACGGGCAGCGCCGGATGGAGGGGGTCTGGGCGGGCCGGCCGCGCACGTACGACCTGCGCGGCAAGCGGTTCGCGGTGTGCCTGGCCGGCAACCCGTACACCGAGTCGGGGCAGCGGTTCCGGGTGCCCGACATGCTCGCCAACCGGGCCGACGTGTGGAACCTCGGCGACGTGCTCTCCGGCCGCGAAGAGGTGTTCGCGCTCAGCTACATCGAGAACGCGCTCACCTCCAACCCGGTGCTGGCGCCGCTCGCCGGTCGGGACCGGGGCGACGTCGAGCTGCTGGTCCGGATGGCGCGGGGCGACGACACGGTCCGGGCGGATCAGCTCGCCCACCCCTACCCGACGGTGGAACTGGAGCAGATCGTCGCGGTGCTGCGCAAGCTGCTGCGGGTGCAGCAGGTCGTGCTGGCCAACAACCAGGCGTACATCGCCTCGGCGGCCCGGTCGGACGACTCCCGCACCGAGCCGCCGTACCGGCTCCAAGGCTCGTACCGGAACATGAACAAGCTGGCCGAGCGGATCGTTCCGGTGCTCACCGACGAGGAACTGGAGGCGGTCATCGACGACCACTACCTGGCCGAGGCGCAGACCCTGGCCGCCGGCGCGGAGGCCAACCTGCTCAAGCTCGCCGAGCTGCGTGGCCGGCTGACGCCGGAGCAGGCGCGGCGCTGGGCCGAGGTGAAGGCGGGATTCCAACGGGCCCGAGCCCTCGGTGGTGCCTCGGACGACCCGGTGGAGCGGGCGGTGGGCGCGCTCGGCCTGCTCGCCGATCGGATCGGCGGGGTGGAGGCGGCGATCGGCCGCGCCGTCGGCCGAGACTGACCGACCGCGGAGCGCGTTCTGAGCGCCGGGCAAGCGCGGTCTGGACTGACGGTGCCGAAGAAGGAGCCCCGGCGGCCAAGTGGTCGCCGGGGCCCCTTATGCGGTGATCAGCGCAGCTCGTACGCCCGGATCACGGTCTGGTCGAAGGTGTTGCCCTTCGCGTCCGCGCCCGAGGCCTTGAGCGACACAAAGCCGGCCGCCTTCGGGTGGGCCACCTCCAGCTCCCACAACCCGGCGTGCTTGCGTACCGACGCGTTCTTCCAGGTCTTGCCGTCGTCGTACGACACCTGCACGGTCAGCTTGGCCACCGGTCCCGAGCCCTCGGTCTGGGTGATCGTCACCGGGTAGACGGCCGTGCTGCCGGCCTTGCCGACGTTGTGGTCGTCCAGCGGAGGCGCGAAGCTGACCGCGGTCAGCGGCAGCGACTGGGGCTTCTTGGCGTGCGCCGAGCGGAACGTCCAGCTCACCGACAGCTTGGTGGTCAGGCGTGCGTCGCGTTCCAGGCTGCCGTCGAAGCGGAACGTCGCCGCGCCCGGGGCCACGTCCTCGGCGTACGCGGTCGGATACTGGTTGGACTCGGCGATCAGTTTGCCGTTGCGGTAGAGCGCCCCGTGCCCGGAGGTGATCTGCCCGAAGCCGGCCCGTCCCTGACCGTCGCCGAGCAGCGCGGGAGCGACGTACATGACGTCGTCCTCACGTAGCGCCGGCACGTCGCCGGGGAAGAACGGTGCCACGCTCGGCCCGAACACACCCTTGTTCCACTGCTCCTGGTAGGTGCGCCCGGCCTTGTAGGTGGCGAGCGAGCCGTGGTCGGTCAGCGTCTCCGGCCAGTCGTCGCCCTCGGCCGGCAGTTCCACCATGAACTCGTTCTGCCATGGCGCGTCACCCGCGTAGAACTCGGTGCGGGTGAACGGGAGCGGCGTATCCCAGCCGACCGCCCAGCCACCGCCCTCCGGTGGTGAGAGGAAAGACATCTTCATGCCGTTGGTGCCCGGCACCACCGCCGCGTGCGAGGCCCGCACCGTGGCGAAGTCCCTCGGCTTCAGGTGTTTGACCAGCCCGCCGAGTAGGTCGTTCTTGCTGTGCCAGCCGACGTTGTAGACGTACGGGGTGCCTGCCAGGTCGCCCTGCTCGTCGGCCTTGACCAGCGTGCCGGTGAGCAACGAGCTCAGACCCTTTGCCGGCTTGGGCCCGATCAGCTTGGCGAAGATCGAGCCGAAGTCGTCGCCCAGGAGCGCGACGTCGTAGCCGAAGCCCGCCTCGTGGTAGACGGCGTCGAACCCCGCCAGCAGTGGCATCGCGGTCGGGTCGGGCACGGTGACGTCGAAGCCCTTCGCGCCGCGGGCGTCCATCGAGACCGTCTTCGGCCCGTTGATGGTCAGCTTCGGATACACCAGCTGCGACGTGCTGTAGTTGTCCCCGTCCTCCTGGTGGACCCAGCTGAACGCGAAGTATTCGCCCGGCGGCAGGCGCAGGTCGTTGCTCGCGCCGAAGGCCATGTAGTTCCGGTACCGATCCTTGCTTACGATCACCGTGAACGCGTCCTCGGCCGGGTCGCCGTCGCGTTCGGTCGCGGTGACCTTCACCGGGTATTTGAGCTCTTCGCGTACCACGCCGAAGGGTGTCTGCACGGAGACGCCCGCCGCGGTCGCGGTGAGCTGGCCGCCGAGGCCGCCGGTCACGTTGCCGCCCTGACGGGTGTCGGCGCTCAGCGTGACCGAGGCCTGCCCACCGGCCGGCACGGTCACCGTGTCGGCGCTGAGTGAGAAGATCCCGGCCGGCGCGTCGGTGGTCAGCCCGAGGCTCAGGGTCACCGCGGCGCTGGCGCTGTTGTGGTAGGTGACGGTGCTGCTACGGAGCTCGTCGTTGTCGTGCGGCCACTCCTGCAACCCGAACGTCACCGACGTCGGCGAGGTCGTGACCTGCTGGGTGATCGCCCGGGCCACGTCCACCCGGCCCGCGCCCTGCGCGAACACCCCGATACCGGTCGACGGCTTGGCCGAGGCCATCAGCGACGCCTTGAGCTGCGCCGCGCTCCACCCCGGGTGCGCCTGACTCAACAGCGCGGCCGAGCCCGCCACGTGCGGGGTCGCCATCGAGGTGCCGCTCAACGGCATGTAGAGCTGACCCGGCTCGCCGAGGAAACCGTCCTTGCCGCGCGCCGCGACGATGTCGACGCCGGGCGCGGCGATCTCGGGCTTCACCGCCCAGCCGTCGGCGCTGGGGCCCCGGCTGGAGAAGTCGGCGAGCTCGTCGGACTTGGTGAACGCCGCCACGGCCAGCGCCGCCTCGGCGGTCGCCGGTGAGCCGACGGTCTCGTCCTCACCGTCGTTGCCCGCCGCGATGACGAACAGCGTGCCGTGCTGGGCGGTCAGGTCGTTGACGGCCTGTTCCAGCGGGTCGACCTCGGGGCCGTTCGGCCCGCCGAGGCTCAGGTTGACCACACTCGCCCCGGACTCGGCGGCCCACTGCATGCCGGCCACGATCCACGACTCCATGCAGCCGAACTGGACGCAGACCTTGCCGTCGAGCAGGGACGCGCCGGGCGCGACGCCCTTGTACTTCCCGCCGGAACCGGCGCCGCTGCCCGCGATCGTCGACGCGACGTGGGTGCCGTGGCCGACCTGATCCCGGTCGTCCTCCATGCCCTCGGTGAAGTTCTGCCGCGCCGAGACCTTCCCGGCCAGATCAGGGTGCGTGGCGTCGATGCCCGTGTCGAGCACCGCTACCCGCACACCGGTGCCGTCGAAACCAGCCGACCAGGCAGTGGGCGCGCCAATCAGCGGGACGCTCTGGTCCAACGCCGGCTCACGCACGGCGTCGAGCCAGATCTTGCCCGCGGTCACGCCGGTGCGGGTCGCCCGCCAGCGGGAGGCGAGTGACTCGACGGGCGTCTCGGCGGCGAAGCCCCGCACCGCAGGAAGCCGCCGCTGCACGGTCAGGCCCGGCACGGCGGTGGCACCGGACACGATCAACGGCATCGACGACGGACGCGCGGCCTGCGCCGCGACCAACTCGGTCAGGTCGAACAGCCGCTGGTCGAGCCGGTCCGCCCGCAGCAGCGGCACCGCGTCGGACGGGATGACGTACTGGTGCTTGCCGGTCCGGTAGCTGTGGAACGTGACGCCCTTACGCGGCACGATGCCGAGGCGGCCGTCGCCGGCGACGGTCACCCGGTCACCGGTGATCAGCGTTACCGTCTTGGACCCGCCGGTGGCGGCCACCGGCTTGACGGCCTTCGGTGCGGCCGCCGGCCTGGCGGCCGCGGTGCCGGGCGCGCCCGTCAGCAGCGTGACGACGATTCCCCCGGCCAGTACGGCTCTTGTGCTTCTGCTGGATCGCATGTGCCTCCCCGTTCCTCGGGCGGTCCGCCGTGGACCCCCTCTTATACAGACGCTTCAACCGGTCGATGCGTTACGTGAAACGGTCAGCAATCTTGAATGAGGGTGGCGCGGGTGCCGCTGAGCACGCAGGCGTCAGACTCGTCGGCGCAGGTCCAGCATGTAGAAGACCTTGTCGTGGCGGCGCTCGCCGACCGCGACGAAATCGGGCAGGCGGCCGTATTCGGTGAAACCCAGCGACCGGTAGAGGCCCAGGGCGGCGCTGTTGTCGCCACGGGCGTCCAGGGTAAGGATCTCGATACCCGCCCGCCTGGCGTCGGCGATCAAGGCAGCGGTCAACGCCCGGCCGACGCCGCTGCCCTGGGCGGCAGCAGCCACCGCGATCTTCTCCAGATCGGCGTGCGGCCGATGGGTGGGCCGGGCATAGCGCAGCCAGTACCCCAGCCCGACCAGCCGACGGTCGAGGTAGGCGGCACGCAGGGACCCGTCGCCCGCCTGCACCGCGCGGAGGACGTGGCCGAGGAGTTCCGTCACGTCAAGGCGGGACGGCGGTGCGACCCAGCCGAGCGCGGCGCCCCTGCGGACCAGGTCCGCCAGGATCTGATGGGCCGACTCCGCAAACCGGGCCTGGAGATCCGGGTCGGAGGCCAGCTCCGTTGCGTCCAAGATGGCTGGCCCACCCGTCCCGATGCTGGCCATGGGCCGGGGTCAGCTGGTGGCGACCCAGTCGGGGTGGGCGAGGACGAAGTTGTCCACGGTGTCGTCCTTGACGGCCTGCAGCAGTTGCATGCTGGTCTCGCTGAGGATCTCGGCGCTGCCCACGCCCGGCACCGACTGGCTGTTGAACTTGCCGTTGTTGGTCTTGATGGTGATCATGTCGTCCGGGTTGATGCCCCGCATCGCGAAGGCCCAGTCCTCCAGGGAGATGCCGCCACCGTCGACGGTCATGGTCTTTCCGACGGCGGACAGCAGGCCGGGTAGCTTCATCGGCGAACTGAGCCCGTCGTTCACGACCTGCTTGAGAACTGCCTTGATGAGCTGCTGCTGGTGGCGTTGGCGGCCGTAGTCGAAGTCGTTGTTCGCCAGCAGGTCGCGTTGGCGGACGAAGTCCAGCGCCTGCGACGGGGTGAAACAGTGGTTGCCCTTGGCGTAGAAGTTCGCCGTCACCCCGGGAATCTTGTGGTGCAGCGTCCCGTCCGGGTTGATCTTGTAAGGTGCTGCTCTCTTGCCGTCGGCGGTGTGGCCGATGTGAATGGAGGTGGTGTCCTCGTCCACGTACATGCAGACCTTGCCCAGCACCTGCACGACCTGCTTGAAGCCGTGGAAGTCGATGATCGCGCCGGCGTCCGGGGTGATTCCGGTCAGGTCCTTGATGGTCAGGCTGAGCAGTTCGAAGCCGTGCGCGAGGGCCTTGTCGCCGGTCAGGCCCCGGCTGCCGTACGCGAACGCCGAGTTGAGCTTGTTCTGACCGCCGCCGTACGGCACCTTCCCGTTGTCGTACGCGGGGATGCGGACGTAACTGTCACGCGGCAGCGAGACCAGGTATGCGCGATCGTGACTGGCGGGGATGTGCAGGAGAATGTTCGAGTCGGACCGCATCATGCCGCCCTGGCCGTCGAGACCGACCAGCAGGATGGTCTTCGCTCCCTTGATGCTGACATGCTGGCGTTCCGTGTTGGCCGCGCCGATCAGGTTCTGCTGCGTGACGTTGCTCGTCGCCGCACCGACCAGACCCTTGACGCCCACCACGGTCACCCCACTGATCATCATCAGCGTCGCGCCGATGACGACCAGCAGCCGCGCCCACAGCGGGTCCCGGCGTCGGCGCTTTCTCGTACCCGGCGCGGTGGTGCCGCCGGCACGGCGAGAGGGCGACTTCGATGCGCGGCCCGGCGATGGTTTCGCGGCGTTCTGCGGGGCGTACGACACGGCGTGATCCAGTCCTCGGGGGGTGCCAGCATACGCCGACATACTCGGCCTCGTGTTCCCGTGCAGTGGGCCGACGAGCTGACTCCCGTACGCCCGGAACGTGGCGCGGCGGCGTGCGGCCGCTGTCGCCCGCCGGGACAACGGCCGGCGTTTTCCGGGTACGGCAGAATCGGCGGGCGATGGAGACGGCGAGAATCCTCACCGCGCTCGCCGACCTGGCTCCGGCCGGCGCCGAGCACGACTTCGACGTGTCCGGCACCGGCCGCCCGTTGGTCTGGCTGCCGGCGGCCGACCGGGGGCCGAGCAGCACCCAACTGGACCGTCTCGCCGCCCTGGACGCGCTGCACCGCGACGAGCGGATTCTGCGCCGTGGCCTGGCCTTTGTCCTGGGCTCGACCGACCTGAACGGCGGCCGGCGGCGGATCCGCCTGCCGTTGCTGACCCAGCCGGTACGCCTGGAACGCACCCGCCGCGGCTACCGGGTCGTCCCGGCCGGGGACCTGGAGCTGACCTCGCTGATCGAGGACAGGGACCTCGCCGCCCGGCTGGAGGCGGCGCCGGGGCTGGCCGGCCCGGGCTGGCTGGGCGCGCCCGGCACCACGGCATGGATAACCGCGACCGCCGAGGCGGCCGGGCTGAAGCTCGACGCGGTGGTGACGAAACCGCCGCGCGGCAACGACGACGCCACCCTCACCGGCGTCGCCGCCGCGGCGCTCTTCGTGACCCGCGACGTGCTCGCCGGCCGGCTGCGTGACACCCTGCTCAACTGGGCGAGCCGGCCCGGCCTGGCGGACACCGCGCTGGCCCGGCTCTACCGCGCCGGAGCGGCCGACCGGCCGGACGCGAGCACGCAACCCCGGGGTGCCGGCGATGACGTGCTGTCGCCCCTGCCGCTGAACGCGGCGCAGCGGGACGTGGTCCGACGGGTCCGGGCCGAACCGGTCGTGGTGGTCTCCGGCGCACCGGGCAACGGCAAGAGCCACACGCTGGTCGCCGCCGCGCTGGACACCGTGCAGCGCGGCGGATCGGTGCTGGTGGCCACCCAGTCGGTGCACGCCGCCAACGTGCTGGGCGAGCTGCTGCATCGCCACCCCGGGCCGACGCCGGTGTTGTTCGGTGACGCCGAACGCCGCGAGGCGATCGCCGCCGACCTGGCCGGTGGCGCGGCGGCGGGTGCGGACGACGCGACGCTGCGGGCTGACGCCGCAGCCGTGGCCGCCGCCCGGGATCGGGTGGCGGCCGTCCTGGCGGGGATCGTCGCCGCCCTCGACGAGGAAGCGCTCGCCGCCACGCTGCCCGGTTGGCAGCCGCTCCTGCCGGCCCTGGCCCACGACGCGCCGGGCGCGTTCACCCCGACCGCCGACCTGGCCGCCGTCCGGGCCGCGCTGGCCGCCGCGACCGGGGCCGATGGCGGGCGGTGGCGGCGCTGGGGACGGGCGTACGCCGACTGGCGGCTGCGGCGACGAACGGGCGCCGGCCCGGACGTACCGGTGGAACGGTTGCGGGCGGCGGTGGCGGCGGCGAGCGCGGTACGCGCCGCGGCGCGGCTGGCGACTGCCGACGGCACCGACCTGGCGCCGGCCTGGCGCAGCCTGGCCGATGCGGACGCCGCGCTGGCCACCGCAGTCGGCACGGCGATGCGGCACCGCTCGGCCAGCGCCCGCCGATGGACCGGCGCGGCCCGCCGCGCGGCGAGCGGCCTCGGCGCGGCGCTGCGGGCCGGCCGCAACCGCCGCCGCGAACTTCTCGCCGACCTGGACGCCGAGGCGCTGGTCCGCGCGCTGCCGCTGTGGGTGGGCACGGTGGCCGACGTGGAGGATCTGCTCCCCCCGATGGCCGGCATGTTCGACCTGGTGGTGCTCGACGAGGCGGCGCACATCGACCAACTCCGGGCCGCCCCGGCGCTGGCCCGGGCCCGGCGCGCACTGGTCGCCGGCGATCCGCGGCAGTTGCGGTTCGTGTCGTTCGTGGCCGACGTGGACGTCGCCGCCGCACTGCGCCGGCACGGCCTGGACCACCTCGGCGACCGGCTCGACGTACGCCGATCCAGTGCTTTCGATGTGGCGGCCGGCGCGGCGCCGGTCACCTGGCTCAGCGAGCACTACCGCTCGGCCCCGCACCTGATCGAGTTCTCCGCCCACCGCTTCTACGGCGACCGGGTGGAACTGGTGACCCGGCGCCCCGGCAACGAGCGCGCCGATGCCATCGACGTGCTGACCGTGCCCGACGCGAGCGTGGCCGACGGCGTCAACCAGGCCGAGGTGGAGGTCACGCTCGACCTGGTCCGCCGGCTCGCCGCCGACCCGCCGGCCGGCGGGATCGCGGTGGTCAGCCCGTTCCGGGCGCAGGCGGACGCCCTGGAGGCAGCGCTGCTGGCCACCTTCGACGTCGACGAGATCGAGCGCCTCGGCCTGCGATCGGGCACCGTCCACGCGTTCCAGGGCAGCGAGGCGGACGTGCTGGTCGCCTCGCTGGGGCTGGTGGACGCCGATCCGCCGTCCCGGCAGCGGTTCGTCGCCGAGCCGAACCTGTTCAACGTCCTGATCACCCGGGCCCGCGAACGCCTGACCGTGGTGACCTCCCTGCGGTCTCCCGTGGGCCTGATCGGCGACTACCTGGCGTACGCCGGGAAGCCGCCGCCCGTCGCCCCGGACGCCGAGCCGGCGGACGGCTGGCCGGCCGCGCTCGCCGAGCAACTGCGCCGGCTCGGGCTGTCGGTGCGGCCGGGTTACCCGGTCGGCCGGTGGCGGATCGACCTCTGCGTGGGCAGCGCGGAGCACGCGGTCGGGGTGATCTGCGGGGTGCATCCGGACGGGGTCACGGCGCACGTGGAACGGCAGCGGGCCCTCTTGCGGGCCGGGTGGCGGCTGCACGACGTCTTCGCCAGCCGCTGGTCGGACGACCCGATCCGGGCCGCCCTCGACCTGTCCTCCCGGATCGCTGGCGCATAGCCGAAGGGCGGACAGGAAAGTCATCGCCGCCTATATCGATCTGTAACCAGATTTCGATGCCTCCGAGCCACCCATGGCGCCTATGGTGCGTTGGCCATGTCCACAGGGGAGGGTGTCGTGCGATCACGCGGGTTCGGGTGGATGGGGACCGGCCGGGCGCCGGCATGGTGGCGCTGGACGGCGTACGCGGTGTTGCTCGCGCTCGTCGCCGGCCTGCTGGAGGCGCCCGCGGCGCCCGCGAAGGCGGCGGTGGTCGGCCCGCAGCGGCAGGCGCCGACGGCGGGACAGTCGCCGTGCCCACCCGATCGGGCGGACGAGGTGTCCGCGGCGGTGGCGGCGAAGCTGTGTGGGGCCCGGGTGGAGGTGCTGGGCCGGCGTAGCGAGACGACACAGATGTTCGCGAATCCGGACGGCACGTTCACCGAGGAACGGTCGCTCGCGCCCGTGCGGTTCCTCGACGGCGGCGAGTGGCGCGCCGTGGACCTGGACCTGGTGGCGCGGCCGGATGGTTCCGTGGCGCCGAAGGGGCATCCGGGTGGGCTGTGGTTCGCCGGTGCGACGGCGGGCACGGGCGCGCACGAGGTGGTGTCGCTGGGGGAGGGCGACGTGCGTACGAGCGTGTCGTGGGACGGCCCGTTGCCGCAGCCGGTGCTGTCCGGGCGGACGGTGACCTACCCGGAGGTGATGCCGGGTGTGGATCTGGTGTTCGAGGCGCACGCGACCGGCTATCAGCAGTTGTTCGTGGTGAAGGACCGGGCGGCGCTGGCCCGGGTGCGGAAGCTGTCGCTGCCGATGCGGACGGGGAAGCTGACCGCCACCGGCGACGGCATGGGCGGCCTGCTGTTCAAGGACCGGTCGGGTCGGGCCGTCGCGCGGGCGCAGACGCCGGAGATGTGGGACGCGGAGGTGTCGCCGCGGTCGCTGGAACACGTCCGCCGGGGTCCGGTGGCGTTGCGGACGGTGGCCAAAGGCGCCGGTCGGTCGGTGCTGGAGTTGACGCCGGACGCCAAGTTCCTGGCGCGGGAGGACCTGCGGTTCCCGGTGACCATCGACCCGCCGACGTCGCTGTCACCCGCGTTCGACGCATTCGTGCAGAACACCTACACCAGCGACCAGTCCGGTTCGGTCGACCTGAAGCTGGGCTACCACAACGAGGGCGGCAACAACACCGCACGGTCATACCTGCGGCTGACCACGAGCGGCATCTATGACGCCCAGGTCACCAGCGCGAAGCTCAAACTGTGGAGCTACCACTCGTGGTCCTGCACCGCCAACCAGTGGGAGGCGTGGCAGACGGACTACGTCGACTCCTCGGTGCGCTGGACCAACCAGCCGACCGCACGGGTGAAGCTCGGCACCTCCACCGAGACCAAGGGCTTCAGCTCCTCCTGCGCCGCCGGCTGGGTCTACGTGGACGTCACCAAGGCGCTGCAGTCGGCGGCGGATTCCCACTGGCCCACCACCAGTCTCATGTTGCGGGCGACGTCGGAGACGCTCGGCTCGTGGAAGAGGTTCGACTCGGCGGAGGGCACGCACCCGCCGCTGGTCTCCGTCACCTACAACACCCCGCCCACCACGCCGAACGGCCTCGCCGTCGCGCCGTGCTACACGGCCTGCGGCGCGGGCGCGCGCACCGCGTCGTTGCGGCCGACCCTGTCGGCCAAGCTGGCCGACCCGGACACCACCCAGACCCTGCAGGCCGAGTTCGAGGTACGCAACAAGGCCACCTCGGCCACCGTCGCCACCTCCGGGCTGCGCTCCGGCAGCCCCGCCTGGACGAACGGGGCCACCGCCTCATGGCAGGTCGCGGTGGACCTGGCGAACAACACCACCTACCAGTGGCGGGTACGCGCCAAGGACCCGTACGGCTACAGCGCCTGGACCGCGTGGACCGACCTGACCGTCGACACCGACAAGCCCGGGGTGCCGTTCGTGTCGGCGACGATCTACCTCAACGACGCCCAGCCGCACGGCGGCGCGGAGCAGCCGGACACGTTCACGTTCACCCCGGCCTCCGGCACCACCGACCTGGCGGCGTTCGTCTACAAGCTCGACTACGAGTCGTCGGCGACCACGGTGGCGGCGACCGGCGCCACGAAGGTGACGATCGCCCCACGGGACGGGCACCGGACGCTCACCGTGCAGGCCAAGGACGCGGCGGGCAACCTGTCCAACGCCAACAGCTACGTGTTCGACGCCGGTAACGCCGCGATCGCCCAGCCGCTGCCCGGGGCGAACGTGGTGCGGCGGACCAAGGTGCAGGTGACCACGCCGGTGGCCGGATACACCAAGGCGTACTTCGAGTACCGGCGCGGCCCCGGCGGGGCCGTCCTGCCGGTGCCCTCGGCGAACCTCACCAACGCGGCCGGCTCGCCGATCACCGCGACCGCGGCCAGCCCGGTGACGCTGTCCAGCCTCGGCGGGCACGCGGTCTGGAACGCCACCGACACCCTCGGCCTGGTCGGCGGGGTGGTGGAGCTGCGGGCCCAGATCTACACCAACACGTCGACCTCGCCCGTCTACACCACCCCCTGGGTCCGGATCACGGTGGACTCCTCCGGTGGCGGCGGCGCCTCCGAGCCGATCGGCCCGGGCGAGGCGAACCTGCTCACCGGCGACTTCTCGCTGGACGAGACCGACGTCGACGTGCTCGGCCTGACCGTGTCGCGCGCCTCCTCCTCGCGGGACGCGGGCGTCGGCTGGCAGCGGATGCCGGAGCGGCTCACCGCGAACCAGCAGCAGGTCTCGACCGACCTGACGGGCTTCACCGTGCCGAGCACCAGCTCCGCCGCCCGTTCGACGGCGCGCGGTCAGGGCGAGGTCACCCCGGTGGCCTCGCTCGAGATCACCCCGGTCACGACCACCAGCAACGACACGTACGTGGCCGTCGGCGGCGACAGCGGCGGGCTGCGGCTCGGCATGGTGGCCGGCAAGACGTACCGGATGACGGGCTGGATCTTCGTGCCGGCGAGCACCGGCCTGGTCCCCGCGTACACCAGTCGTGGGCTGCGCATCGTCGGCTTCCACAAGGTCGGCTCGACCTACGTCGAGGTCGCCTCGCCGATGGCCGGGTTCACCGAAGGGTGGCAGGAGCTGTCGGTGGACATGACGGTGCCCGCCGGCGCCACCGAGGCGTTCTTCCGGCTCTACAACGGCATGCAGGGCGGATCCGGCAAGAAGGTCTACTGGGACAACCTCTCCGTCACCGAGCTGGTGGCCCCGTTCGGTCCCGCCTGGTCCGGCGGCGTCAGCAGCGGCGGTGACGACGTCGACGTCGACTACACCACGCTGACCTTCCCGCAGCCGTCGGTGGCCCAGGTCAACACCGTCGACGGCGGGTGGATCACCTTCTCGAAGAACGCCGACGGCGTCTCCTACACCCCCGAGCCGGGGGCCGAGGGGCTGGTCCTGACGAAGTACAGCTCGACCGCGTACCGGCTGACCGACGTCGAGGGCACGACCAGCGAGTTCACCCAGCAGGGCGGGGTGTGGACGATCGACTCGTCGTGGACCCCGGACTCGTCGAGCACCACCCGTTACAGCTACGACACCAGCGGCGGCCGGGCCCTGCTGAAGAAGGTGATCAACCCGGTCGAGCCGGGCGTGGACGACGCGAACCGGTGCGCCGGCAGCACGCCCGCCCGCGGCTGCGAGGTGCTGGAGTACGTCTATGCCACCAGCACCACGGCCGGACTCAGCCAGACCGTGTTCGGCGACTACACCGACCGGGTGTCGGCGGTCAAGCTGTGGAACTGGGACCCGGTGGCCGCCTCGGTCACCGCCGTGGAGGTCGCCCGGTACGCGTACGACAACCTGGGCCAGCTCCGCCAGGTCTGGGATCCGCGGATCAGCCCGGCCCTCAAGACGGCGTACGGCTACGACGCCACCGGCCGGGTGAACAGCACGACGCCCCCCGGCGAGCTGCCGTGGACGGCCGACTACGGCAGCCCCGACGTCGACTCGGCGGCGCTGCGCTGGGACCTGGACGCCGGCTCGGGCACGGCGGTCGCCGACTCCTCCGGCTCCGGCCGGACCGGCACCATGGCGTCCGGGGTGACCTGGACCCAGGGCAACGACCCGAACAACCCGGCCGACCGCGCCGCGTACTTCACCGGCGCCTCCGGGCAGCAGATCAGCGTGGCCGGCACCGCCCTGTCCAACACCGCCTCCTACACGGTCTCGGCGTGGGTGCGGCTGACCGACAAGTCCACCAACCGGACCGTGCTGTCCAAGGACGGCTCGTACACCTCGGCGTTCCTGCTCAACTACGTGCAGCTTGAGGACCGGTGGGCGTTCGGCCGGATCAGCTCGGACAACAGCAGCGGCACCGCGATCCGCGCCTACTCCAACACCGCCCCCGTGCTCGGGCAGTGGACCCACCTGGCCGGCGTCTACGACACCGCCTCCGGAAAGATGACCCTCTACGTCAACGGAATCGCCCAGTCCACCACCGCCGCGACCGGCGGCTGGAACGGCACCGGCAACTACGCGATCGGCCGGGCCGAGTGGGGCGGGGTGCCGTCCAGCCTGTGGGCCGGAGGCATCGACGATGTACGGGTCTACGGCAAGGCGCTCAGTGCCGCCCAGGTTGCCACCCTCGCCGGGGACGAGGATCCCGGGCGACTGCTGCGGGTGCGCCGGTCCGCGTTGAAGACCGGCACGAAGAGCACCACCGACGGTGAGGTCGCCAGCAACGTCGTCTACGGCGTGCCGCTGACCAGGGCGGCCGGCGGCCCGTACGACCTGAACGCCGCCGCGGCCGCCACCTGGGGCCAGGCCGACGTGCCGACCGACGCGACCGCGGTGTTCGACCCGGAGGACAACCCGGGACGCAACAGCGCCACCCCGTCGTCGCCCGGTGCGTCCGGCTACCCCTACGCCACCGTGCACTACCTCAACGCCAACGGCCAGGAGGTGAACACCGCCAACCCCGGCGGGCACATCGACACCGAGGAGTACGACCGGTTCGGCAATGTGATCCGGCGGCTCACGGCCACCGACCGGGCGCTCGCACTGGGCACGCTGCCGGACGCGGCGACCCACCTCGCCGAGCTGGGCCTGTCCGGCTCGGACACCGCGTCGCGGGCCCAGGCGCTGTCCACCGTCAACCGCTACAGCAGCGATGGGCTGGTCCTGCTCGACACGCTCGGCCCCACCGTGACGATGGTGGTGGAGGACGGGCTGGCCGACCCGGACGGTTCCGGCCCGCTCACCGCGGTGCCCGCCGGGGCGACCGTCATCGGCCGGACGCACACCGTCCGCAAGTATGACGAGGGCAAGCCGGACGGGGCGACGTACAACCTGCTCACCACGGAGGTCGAGGGCGCGCAGGTGGTCGGCTACCCGGACGCCGACCAGCGCACCACCCGCTACGGGTACGACGCGCACACCGGCGGGGTCTCCGGTTGGACGCTGAAGAAGTACACGTCGATGACGGCCGACGCCGGGTCCGGCGGCACCCCGCTGACCGCGTACGGCGTCTTCGACTCCGCCGGCCGCGCCACCTCCGCCTGGGGGCTGGGCTCCACCGGCAGCGACGCCCGGGCACGCGAGACGATCTACTACACCGCGGGCGCCAACTCTCGCGACGCCGCGTGCGGCAACCGGCCGGAGTGGGCCGGGCAGGCCTGCGTCCACCGGTCCACCGGCGCGGTCACCGGCCACGACCCGGCCCGGATGACCGGCACGTTGCCCGAGCGGCGGGTCACCCGCTACGACCGCTACGGCGATGCGGCCGAGATCGCCGAGACAGTGGCCGGCAAGACCCGTACGACCGTCACCACCTTCGACCCGGCGGGCCGCAGCACCGGGGTGGGCATCACCTCGACGGAAGGCACCGCGATCGAGCAGGTGACCAGCACCTACGACTCGACGAACGGGACGATCGCCACGACCCGCAAGGGCACCGCGACGATCAGCCGCGAGTACGACCAGCTCGGCCGGCTGATGAAGTACACCGACGCCGCCGGGGCCGCCACGGTCACCGAGTTCGACCGCTTCGACAAGCCGACGAAGGTCACCGACCCGACCGGCTGGATGACCCTCACCTACAACCGGGCCGCCGAGCCGCGTGGACTGCTCACCAGCGTCACCGACAGCGCGGCGGGCACCTTCATGGGGAAGTACGCCCCGGACGGGCAACTGGTCGAGATGACCTACCCGGGCGGGCTCACCCGGCGCGACCGGCTCAACGCGAACCAGGAGCCGGTGGAGCGCACCTACACCCGCGACTCCGACGGCATGGTGCTCTACTCCGAGTCCATCGTCGGAAACAGCGCCGGGAAGGTCGTCAACCACGACTACACCGGCGGTAGCAAGGTCTACTCCTACGACCGGCAGGGACGGCTGAGCCGGGTCCAGCACGACTCCGCGATGACCGGCGGCTGCGTGACCCGCGCCTACACCTACGACAGCCGGACCAACCGCACCAACAAGCGGACGTACGACCCCGCTGAGGGTGGCGAGTGCCAGCAGAGCACCGTCACGGCGCAGGAGGGACACACCTACGACAGCGCCGACCGGATCACCGACGCCGGCTACACCTACGACGCCTTCGGTCGCGTCACCGGGCTGCCGGGCGGGCTGACGAACACGTACTACGTCAACGACCTGGTTGCCGGCCAGCAGATCGGCGACGCCAAGCAGGCGTGGACCCTCGACCCGGCCCACCGCTTCCTCGGGGTGACCGGCCAGACGCTGGTGGACGGCGCCTGGGTGACGTCCACCGCCCGCCTCAACCACTACGCCGACGACTCCGACGAAGTGAGCTGGGTGGTCGAGGACACCGCGACGGGTGCGATCACCCGCAACGTCTCCGGCCTGGACGACGACCTCGTGGCGACCACGTCGAGCGACGGCACCGTCCTGCTGTGCCTGACCAACCTGCACGGCGACGTCGCCGTGACGGTCGACCGGGACCTCACCGAGCCGCAGGTGTTCGACTACGACGAGTTCGGCGTGCCGGCCGAGGGTCAGGCGAGCCAGCGCTACGGCTGGCTGGGCGGCAAGCAGCGCTCCGGCGACACGCTGGGTGGGCTGATCCTGATGGGGGTGCGCCTCTACAGCCCCGCGCTCGGCCGCTTCCTGCAGGTCGACCCGGTCGACGGCGGCAGTGCCGGCCCGTACGACTACTGCTCCGCGGACCCGGTCAACTGCACCGACCTGGACGGCAAGTCACTGTGGGGCAAGATCAAGAGCGGCTTCAAGAAGACCGTGACCTTCGTCCGGAAGAACCCGGCGTTCGTCTGCGCGACGATATCCATGTTCACCCCGCCGCCGATCAACGTCGTGTTCGGCGCCGCCGCCATCGGGTTCTCCGCCTACTCCGCGTACAAGAACGTCAGGGCCGGCCGGTACGGGGCCGCCGCCTTCGACGTCCTCGGGGCGATTCCCGGCGGAGGTAGTGTGTTCCGCGGTGTCGGCGCGATGCGCAAGGCGGCACAGGCTCGCAAGATCGCGAAGGGAATTCGCAAGGCGAAGGGTTTCCGGGGCGCCAAGAAGGCGAAACGGAAGATCATCAAGGCTCGGAACAAGAAGATCCGCGAGCAGAAGAACCTGCAGCGCAAGGAGAAGTGGTGGGGCAGGCTGGACAAGCGGGCCGCCTGGCCGGCCGCCGGCGGGCACATCGTCTGCGGGTACTTCAGGTCCTGCAGCCAGCGAACCCGATGGCTCAGATAGCCGGCGGATAGATGCTGGACCTGGGCGCCTTGGTGACCAGGGCGCTGGCCGGCCTGCTGGCCAGCGCCCTGCCCGGCGACGGGCAGACGCGCGAGGAACGGCGGGCGGAGTTGCTGGCCGAGGCGACCTCACCCGTCGAGGACCTTACCGACCTGACCCTGCGCCACATGGTGCGCGGGGCGGCGTGGCTGCTGCTCGGCTGCCTGGCCTTCCCGGTGGCCATCGCGCTCGGGGTGGCGACGCGGGCGGTCACCGGGCGGTGGGCCGGGCCGGTGCCCTTCGCCGGTGCGTTCGTCGTCGCGTTCTGCCTGGTGCTGGCGCTGGTGCACTTCATCAAGGGGAGCGTCACCCACTACCTGCCCGAGCGGTGGTGGGACTCGTCCGGCCGGGGGTGGCGTCTGGTGCTGCTCGATCAACTGCCCGATCTGATCGTCGCCGCCGTCGCCGCGGCCGTGCTCGCGTCGGCGGTCACCCGGTAGCCGCTGGTCGTTGCCGCCCTGCATCGATGGTGGGCAATTGACAAAGTTGGGAAGCCAAACTTAGTCTCGCGGCACGCGCGGGTGGCGCCCTCGCGTGGCCTGCCCACCGCGGGGCCCAACCCCGCGCGACACCATGAAGGAGCAGCATGGCCGGCTTGCGAGGCACAGCGCGGAGGATCCGATGGCGGATCGGCATGGTCGCGGCGGTCACGACGACGCTCGTGGTCGGCGCCGGACTGGTGGCCGCGACGAGCGCCCAGGCGGCGGCCGGCTGCCGGGTCGCATACACGAAGAGCACCGAGTGGCCCGGCGGTTTCAGCGCCGACGTCAGCATCACCAACCTCGGCGACCCGATCAACGCCTGGAGCCTGGTCTGGACGTTTCCGTCCGGGCAGCAGGTCACCCAGGCATGGAACGCCAACATCACCGCCTCGGGCGCGAAGGTGACCGCGACCAACGTCAGCTACAACGGTGCGATCGCCACCAACGGCACCGTCTCCTTCGGCTTCAACGGCTCCTGGTCCGGGGCCAACACTGCGCCCACCTCGTTCACTCTCAACGGCGTCACCTGCACCGGTAGCGTCGGCGGCACCACCCCGCCCGCGACCACCGCGCCGCCGACGTCAGCCCCGCCGACCACCGCGCCACCGACCTCACCGCCGCCGGCCGGCAACGCCATGGCCGCCGTCGCCGCGATGCAGCCCGGCTGGAACCTGGGCAACTCGTTCGACGCGGTCGGCGCGGACGAGACCGCGTGGGGCAACCCGCGGGTGACCAAGGCGCTCATCGACAACGTCCGGGCGCAGGGCTTCAACAGCATTCGCATCCCGGTCACCTGGAGCAACCACCACGGCGGCGCGCCGAGCTACACCATCGACGCGGCCTGGCTCAACCGGGTGCGCGAGGTGGTCAACTGGGCGCTCGACGACGGCTTCTACGTGGTGATCAACCTGCATCACGACTCGTGGCAGTGGATCAACACGATGCCCACCGACCGCACGAACGTGCTGAACCGGTACAACGCCCTGTGGACGCAGATCGCCGCCGCCTTCCGGGACTCCTCGTCCCGGCTCGTCTTCGAGAGCGTCAACGAGCCACAGTTCACCGGCAGCTCCGGCGACGCCCAGAACGCGACCCTGCTGAACGAGCTCAACACGTCCTTCCAGCGGATCGTGCGTCAGTCCGGCGGCGGCAACGCCACCCGGCTCCTCGTGCTGCCGACCCTGTACACGTCGGCCGACCAGGCCCGGGTGGACGAGCTGGC
This sequence comes from Micromonospora sp. NPDC048999, assembly GCF_040649295.1. Taxonomy (NCBI): domain Bacteria; kingdom Bacillati; phylum Actinomycetota; class Actinomycetes; order Micromonosporales; family Micromonosporaceae; genus Micromonospora; species Micromonospora sp. NPDC048999. The sequence goes on from NZ_JBEZFI010000020.1 coordinate 29,316, forward strand.
GAGCACCTTCAACACGCTGAAGGACGCCAACCTCATCGCGACCGTGCACTTCTACGGCTACTGGCCGTTCAGCGTGAACATCGCCGGTGGCACCCGCTTCGACGCCACGGTGCAGCAGGACCTGATCGACCAGTTCGACCGCGTCTACAACGCGTTCGTCGCCCGTAACATCCCGGTCATCATCGGCGAGTACGGCCTGCTCGGCTTCGACCGGCACACCGGCACCATCGAGCAGGGTGAGAAGCTGAAGTTCTTCGAGTTCCTCGGCTACTACGCGCGCAACCGCAAGCTCACCACCCAGCTGTGGGACAACGGGCAGCACTTCGGCCGCACGTCGTTCCAGTGGAGCGACCCGGAACTCTTCGCCCAGATCAAGTCGAGCTGGACCACCCGCTCCGGCACCGCGTCGAGCGACCAGGTGTACGTGCCGCGGACCGGCTCGATCACCAGCAAGAGCCTGACGCTCAACCTGAACGGGACGACCTTCCAGGGGCTGCGCCAGGGCAGCACCGACCTGGCCAACGGCACCGACTACACGGTCTCCGGCAGCACGCTGACGCTCACCGCGGCGGCGGTCACCCGGCTGGTCGGCTCCCGGGCGTACGGGGTGAACGCGACCATCCAGGCCCGCTTCTCCTCCGGCGTGCCGTGGCGGATCAGCATCATCTCGTACGACCCGCCGGTGCTCTCCAACGCCACCGGGTCGACGGGCTCGTTCAACGTGCCGACCCAGTTCCGCGGTGACCAGCTCGCCACCATGGAGGCCAAGTACGCCGACGGCAGCAACGCCGGCCCGCAGAACTGGACCTCGTTCAAGGAGTTCGACGTCACGTTCGCGCCGAACTACAGCAGCAACACGATCACGCTGAAGCCGGAGTTCTTCGCCGAGGTCAACGACGGCCGGCGGGTGACGTTGACGTTCCACTTCTGGAGCGGGACGAAGGTCACCTACTACGTGACCAAGTCGGGGGGCACCGTGACCGGCAGCACCAGCTGACCTCCTGCCGCGCGGCGGGCCACGATGCCCGCCGCGCGGTGGCGGGTGGCCCGGCCCGGCAGTACGCTTGTTGCGTGCAAGCGCAAATATCGGATGCTGCGGGGCCGGGATTCGAGCCGTCGCTGGCATTGTTGAAGGTCCTGGCCGACCCGACCCGCCTGCGGGTGGTGTGGGCGCTCGTCAAGGAGGAAATGCCGGTGTCCCGGCTGGCGCAGTTGACCGGGGCGCAGGTGGCGGCGGTGTCACAGCACCTGGCGCGGTTGCGCGAGGCGGGTGTGGTGGCCAGCCGCCGAGACGGCACCCGAATCTTCTATCGGCTGGCCTCCGAGCAGGTGACGCGGCTGCTGGAAGAGGTGGTGTTGACCGCCACCCGGCTGGACGCGGCCGCGCCGGAGGAGGTTCGCTCCGACGTCGCGTGCCAGGCGGCGACCGCGCCGCAGCGGGCGACGGCCACCGCCCGACCGCGGCTGGCCCGGGGCTAGCCCTCCGCCGAGGTGCTGGTTCCGCGTTGGGCGGGATCGAGCCGGTATTCCTCGGTGATGGCGTCGTAGGAGTACAACTCCGCGTACCGGCCCCAGTCGGTGGCGACGTCGAGCTGGGCCGTGATCTGCTCCGCGGTGTAGTTGTGCGCGAGTAGGTCACGGAAGAACCCGGCGCGCAGGACGCCGTCGTCGGTGCGTTGCAGGCTGGTCAGGATCGTACGCACCAGCGGAATGTGCGGCATGGTGGCGGCGAACAGCTGCTTGGAGGTCTGCACGTCCGCGGCGGCGAACTCGAACCCCGTGTCGGTCAACGCGACGCCGCGTGCGTCGGCGGTGGCGAAGCCGAGCAGCTCCAACGCATCCACCAGCGGCAGCAGGTTCTTCACCTCCAAGCCCAACTCGTCGGCCAGGTCGCCCAGGTCGATCGGGTCGGGATGCTCGGCCAGGATCTCCGCCAGCCCGGACAGCCCGTCAACGCTGGCGGGCGGCAGCGGGGTGTTGGCGGGGGTACGCCGCAACGGCGACACCTCGGGGGCCGTGTCGCGCTCGCGGCCGGTCATCGCCGCGTACACCGTGTCGACCAGCGCCTCGAAGTCCTTGTTGTCGCGCGGTCGGGGCCGGGGCAACCCGACCGGGTACTCGGCGCGGATGGTGCCGGGTCGGGAACCCAGCACGACAATCCGATCGGCCAGCAGCACCGCCTCTTCGATGCTGTGCGTGACCAGCACGATCGCCCGGGTGGGGAACTGGCCGGACTCCCACAGCTCGACCAGCTCGCCGCGCAGGTTCTCCGCGGTCAGCACGTCCAGGGCCGAGAACGGCTCGTCCATGAGCAGCACGTCCGGCTCGACCACGAGGGCACGAGCGAACCCGACCCGCTGCCGCATCCCGCCGGACAGCTCCTTGGGGTAGGCGGACTCGAACCCGTCCAGGCCGATCAGGTCGATGGCCTTCAGCGCGGCTTCAGTGCGCTGCTTCGGGGGAACGTTGCGGGCTTCCAGGCCCAGTTCGACATTCTGCTGCACGGTCAGCCAGGGCAGCAGCGCGAAGGTCTGGAACACCATCGCGGTGCCCGGGTTGGAACCCGTCAACGGCTGGCCGCGGTAAGCGACCGTGCCGGTGGAGGGTGGGATGAGTCCGGCCAGGCAGCGCAGCAGGGTGGACTTGCCCGACCCGGATCGGCCCAGCAGGGCGACGATCTCCCCGGCCCGAACCGTCAGATCGATGCCGGCCAGCACGGGCAGTTCCCCGTCGGCGCCGGCGTAGGACTTGGTCAACGCCTCGGTGGCCAGCAGCACCTCGCCGCTCCTGGCCGCCGCGGTGGGCGTGGTAGTGGTCATGATCGGTGGTTCCTTCGGCTGGTCAGGTCAGGGCGTAGCGGGTCACGGCCAAGGTGTACAAGCGGCGCCAGAACAGCCGGTTCAGCCCCACCACGTAGAGGGACATGACGGCGATGCCGGCCAGCACCTTCGGATAGTTACCCGCGTTCGTCGCCTCGGCGATGTAGGCGCCGAGACCGTGCGCGGTCAGCGTGGTACCGCCGAAGGTGACGACCTCCGCGACGATGGAGGCGTTCCACGCCCCACCGGACGCGGTGATGCCACCCGTCACGTAGTACGGAAAGACCGCCGGGATGATCAGCCGTCGCCACCGCTGCCGGCCGCGTACGCCGAGGTCGGTCATGGCTTCCCGCAGGTCGGTGGGGATGGCCTGAGCGCCGGCGATGGTGTTGAACAGGATGTACCACTGGGCGCCCAGGGCCATCAGCAGGACACCGCCGATGTCCAGGCTGATGCCGGTGTGCACCAACAGCCAGGTGACCAGCGGAAACAGGAAGTTTGCCGGGAAGCTGGCCAGCACCTGCACCACCGGCTGGGCGACGCGGGCCAGCCGCGGGCTCAAGCCGATACGCACCCCGATGGGCACCCACACCACCGTGGCCACCAGCATCAGCACCACGACCCGGGTGAGTGTCAGCAGGCCCAGCAGCAGGGGCTCGGTGAACACGCCCAGGCCCTCGCCGCTGCCGTGCAGGTAGCGGACAACTTCCACCACACCCCACGCGAGCAGGCCCAGCATGGCGACGTTGAACGCGACATCGCCGGCCCGGCGGCGGACCGGGCGGGCCGAGAGCGCCTGGTCGTCGGTGCCGAACACGCGGCCGATTCGGCCCAGCGCCTCGGCCGCGGCCCGCTTGGCCGGAGCGATGAACTGCGGCCAGTGGGAGCGGCGCAGCAGGTCCAGCACGAGCGACCGGGGTACGTCGACGGCCTCGGACTGTTCCTGCTTGAACTTCTCGACCCACGCCGTCAGCGGCCGCCAGAACATGAAGTTCACCGCGACGACCATGATCGTCATGGTGGCGATCGCGTACCCGATCCCGGCCAGGTTCCCGTTGGCGATTGCCGTGCCGGCGTAGGCGCCCACCCCCGGCAGGGTGTACTCGTGGTTGGCGACGGTGATCGCCTCGGAGGCGACCAGGAAGAACCAGCCGCCGCCGAAGCTCATCATCCCGTTCCACACCAGCCCGATCGCCGCGTGCGGCACCTCGATACGCCAGAACCGCATCCACCGGGTCAGCCGCAGGTTGCGCGACAGCTCGTCCAGCTCTCGCGGCAGAGTGATCAACGAGTGGTAGAACGAGAAGGTCATGTTCCACGCCTGCGAGGTGAAGATCGCGAACACGGCCGCCAGTTCCAGGCCGAGCAGCGAGTGCGGGAACAGCCCCACCAGCGTGGTCACCGCGATGGTCAGGAAGCCGAGGATCGGCACCGACTGCAGGATGTCCAACGCTGGAATCAGCACCCGCTCCAGCCGGCGGCTGCGCGCCGCCGCGTACCCGTAGACGAGGGTGAACACCACGGACACCGCCAGCGCGGCGAACATGCGGAGCAGGCTGCGTACCGCGTAGTACGGCAGCTTGGTCGGGTCGGTGTCGATGTGCAGGGGCCGGCTCGGGGTGAACGAGACCGCGACGCCGGCGCCGACCCGGATCGCCACATAGAAGACCACCAGCACGGTGGCGGCCACCACCACGTCGGCCCAGCCGACCTGGGTCCGTATCCACGGCAGCCGGGCCGGGAGCATCGACAGTCGCCGGCCGACCCGGCCGGACGTTTTTCTTACGGGCAGCATCAGTGCACACCCCCACACTGGGGTAGAAAGATCAGAGTTCGCCACGCCCGGGCGGCACCGCAGGTGCGACACCAGATGGCTTAAACCTAGGGGAAGACCGGGCCTCGGCCCGGGTGGAGACCCCGGACTGTTGGCGGCAGGAGCTCAGCGCCGCCCGCACCGGGGGCTGGTACTCGAAGGGGGGTCACAGCTCGACACGGCTGGCCACCTCCCTCACCTCGACACAGCGGCCTCAGCCACCGGCAACAATGCCACATACTTGCGCCGAGACGCAAATAGCGCGCCGGCATGCGTCCACGGACAATCGCGTCGGGACGGCGTGCGTACGGACCGCCGGTCAGCTGGAGCTGCGCTTGGGAAGGAGCAGCTCCTCGTGATCGAGCTCGCGTTCCAGGATGCGGAGCCCCGCGTCGGGCAGCCGACCGGCGTCGCGCCACCGCAGGAGTTCCTCCCGCTGGGCGTCGATCGCTGCCCGCCGGATGCGAAGCGCCGCCTCGTACGGCGGTGAGGTGGGCATCTCGGCTGACTCGGCGCTTTCCAGCAGGTCCAGCCGGCCGCGGTAGCGGGCCAGCCGGGCCAGCAGCTGAGCGCGGGTGGTGTTGACGGCCACGGCGTTCTCCGGCTCGTCGGCGGCGACCTCGTCGAGGCGGGCCAGGGCCGCCTCGACAGCCGCTGACCGGGCCTCGTTGCGTACCCGGGCCTGGTCGTTCTCGTCGGCGCGTAGGCCCAACGCCCGCACCAGCGGCGCGAACGTCAGGCCCTGCCCGACGAGGGTCACGAGAACGACCACGAACGTGCAGAACAGCAGGAGGTTGCGGTCGGGGAAGGGTGCGCCGCTGTCGGTGGTCAACGGCAGGGTGAAGATCGCGGCCAGACTGATGACGCCGCGGGTTCCGGACCAGCTCAGCGCCACGACTTCGCGGCGGGCCAGTCGACGGGCGTTGCGTTCCGCCCGCCTGGCCTCCCGCGTGCTGCTGGGCTCGTCGTCCTCGTCCTCGTCGGAGGTGCCGCCCAGCCGGGTGTGCAGCGACCGGGGGAGCACCTGGGTCAGCACCAGCCACGCGGGGCGCAGGAGCAGCACCACGCCGACCGAAACGGCGACCGCAGCGACGACGGTGGAGGTGTCGTACTGGTGCAGACCCCGCACCACCGTGGGAAGCTGTTGGCCGATCAGCAGGAAGACGAACCCCTCGAGGAGGAAGTCGACCAGCCGCCACACCGCGCTGGTCTGCAGCCGGCTGGCGCCGGAGGCGAGCCGGGGCGTGTGGTGGCCGACGATGAGCCCGGCGATCACCACGGCGAGCACGCCGGAGACGTGCAGTTCCTCACCCAACAGGTAGGCCACGAACGGCGTCGCGAGCGAGATGGCGTTGGACAGCAGCGGATCCACGGTGAGCGGTCGGGCCAGGCGTACCCCCCACGCGACGACCGCGCCCACCGCGACCCCGCCCACCGCCGCCAGCCCGAACTGGCCGGCAGCGGATGCGTACGAGAATCCGCCGCCCACGGCGGCGGCCACGGCGACCTTGAGGATCGTCAGCGCGGTGGCGTCGTTGAGCAGTCCCTCGCCCTGAATGATCGTGACCAGCTTCGGCGGCAGGTTGACCCGCCTGCCGATCGCCAGCGCGGCCACCGGGTCGGGCGGCGCGACAGCGGCGCCGATCGCGATCCCCGCGGCCAGGGTGGCCCCTGCCACGAACAGGTGGAAGCCGAGTCCCACCAGCACTGCGGTGAGCAGCACCAGCACCACGGACAAACTCACCACGATACGGAGGTTCCGGCGGATGCCCAGCAGCGATGAGTCCAGCGCCGCGCTGTAGAGCAGCGGTGGCAGCACGACCGTCAGCACGATGCCGGGATCAAGGCTGACGTTGGGCCCCGGAAGCAGCGCGTAGGCGATGCCGACGAGCGGCAGGAGCGCCGCCGCCGGCAGGCCCGTGCGCGTCGCCACCCATCGCACGACGACGATGACCGCGACAGCGGCGAGCACGAACAACGACGTCGTCTGGGGGCTCACCCGGTCGCTTCTCCCTGTCTGACAGCCTCTCGGCCTGCGGTAGTCCGGAGCGTACCCGCTGAACTGGACGCCGCTGAGCTGGCACGAAAGCTCATCACCGGCACTGTTGGGATGAACCGGCCGAAGAGAGTGAACAACAAGCTGATCTTCGGGCTTGCGGTCGTCCACTATCTTGAACGCCCGGGGGTGGTGGTAGGCGTGACTCTCGTTCATGGACCGGCAACCGGTGCGACGCGGCTTCCCGGCGTCCAGCGGCGCCTTCGTCGTACCCCGGGCCGGCTGGCCCTCGCCACCGCCGTGCTCGTGGTGCTCGGGCTCGCGACCGGCGTGGCCGCGGCGGTCGGCGTACGCCAGCGGATCGACCTCGTCAACGGTGCCACCGCTCGCGGCGGTGACCTGACGGTCGCCGTGCAGCGGCTCTACCGTGCGCTCTCCGACGCGGACGCCACCGCGGCGGGCGCCTTCCTCGCCGGCGGCGTCGAGCCGGTCGCCCTCCGCGAGCGCTACCAGTCCGACATCGCCGACGCGGGCGCGGCGCTGGCCGTGGTGTCCGCGGGGCGCGCCGGCGGCGACCGGGGCGACGCGGCGGTCGCGCAGATCACCAGTGACCTGCCGGTCTACACCGGGCTCGTGGAGACGGCCCGGGTGTACAACCGGCAGGGCGTGCCGATCGGCAGCGCGTACCTGCGCGAGGCGTCGGGCCTGATGCGCGAGCGGCTACTGCCCGCGGTCCAGACGCTCTACGACGCGACCGCCTCCGAGCTCGACGACGCCCGCGGCCGGGCAGCCGCGTTCCCATGGTTCGCGGTGTTGCTCGGGCTGCTGACGATCACCGCGCTCGTGGTGGTGCAGCGCTACCTGGCCCGGCGTACCAACCGGGTGTTCAACCTCGGGTTGCTGGCCGCCACCGCCGCAGCGGCCGCCCTGGTCGTGTGGCTCGGGGTTTCGGCGGTGCTGGCCGCGGGGCGGCTCGACGCGAGCCGTGAGCAGGGCTCGACACCGGTGGCGCAGCTGGTCGGGGTGCGCGTCGCGGCGTTGCAGGCGCGCGCCGACGAGGCGCACACGCTGATCGCCCGGGGCAACGGCGCGAAATTCGAAGAGGACTATGCCCGGGCCATGGAGAACGTCACCGGGCGGTCCGGGTTGGCCGCCCTCTCCGGCGCGGACGCGACCACCAGCAGCGCGGTCGGTGCGGCGACCGGCGAGGCGGAGAAGTGGCTCGCGGCCCACCAGGCCCTGCGGGCGCTCGACGACGGCGGGCAGTACACCGAGGCGGTTGCCGCAGCCGTCGGCACCGGCCCGGACTCGACGGCCAGCATCTTCAACCGGTTCGACGAGCACCTGGCCACCGCCATCGAGCACAACCGGCAGCGGTTCGACCAGGACGTGAGCCGCGCCGCCGAGGCACTCGCCGGTGCCGATCTCGGCATCGCCGTGCTGGCGGCGCTGCTGATCCTCGGTGCGGCGCTCGGTATCCAGCGGCGATTGGCGGAGTACCGATGAGACGACGTGCCCTCGCGTTGCTGACCGTCCTCTGCCTGACCGGCTGCACGGCGGCCCGGCCGCTGCCCGACCCACGGGTCGACGCGGCCGCGCCCCGCCCGGTCGACGCGCAGGACCCGGCGGCCATCCCGAGCGCGCCCGCGGCGGCGCCCGCGTCGTGTGATCCGCGCGCCAGCCTCCGGCCGTCCGGCCCGCTGCCCGCGCCGGGGCGGATGCCGGCCGGCTCGACGATGGCGCGCATCGCCGAGCGAGGCCGCCTCGTCGTCGGTGTCGACCAGAACAACTACCGCTTCGGATACCGCGACCCGGGCACCGGGGACCTGGTGGGCTTCGAGATCGACCTGGCGCACGAGATCGCCCGAGCGATCTTCGGCGATCCCGGCAAGGTGCTGTTCCGGGCGGTCACCACCGCCGAACGGGAACAGGCGGTCCAGTCGGGCGCTGTCGACATCGTCATCCGCAGCATGACGATGACCTGCGACCGGTGGCAGCGGGTGTCGTTCTCCACCGAATACGTCAGCGCCGGCCAGGCCATCCTGGTCACCAAGGGGTCACCGATCAAGAACCTCCAGGGTCTCGCCGGCAAGAAGGTCTGCGCGTCCACCGGCAGCACGTCGATCCGGAACATCGCGACCAAAGCCCCGCAGGCGCTGCCGGTGTCGGCGGCCGACGCGTTGGACTGCCTGGTGATGCTGCAGCAGAACCAGGTCGACGCGGTCTCCGGCGACGACACGATCCTGGCCGGCTTCGCGGCACAGGACCCGGGCACCACGGTCCTGCCCGACCGGTTCACCGAAGAGCCGTACGGCATGGCGATGAAGAAGGAATCGACCGACCTGGTGCGTTTCGTCAACGCGGTGCTCGAGCGGCTGCGCGCGGACGGCACCTGGGCCCGGCTCCACAAGACGTGGCTGACCGCGTTGGGCAGCACCCCGCAGCCGCCGGCCGCGCGCTACCGGGACTGACCGTGGCAACACCGGCACCGATGAGCCGCAACCAGGTCGACGCCGCCATTGTCGGGCTCGTCGCCGCGCACGACCGGATCTCCGCCGCCATGTACGCGCTGGACGCCCATCCCGGCCTCGTCGTGCTGCGCGGCGACGACCTGCGCGGCAAGACCCGCCGGGCCGCCACCGAGACCCTTGCGCGGCTGGACGTCCTGTGGTCGCAGTTCGCCGCGCTGGGCTCCGCGCTGGACCGGGTGCGGGCGGTACGCGGCGCGCGGTCGAAGCCCGGCGACGACGAGCTGTCCGAGCTGACCATGCTGCTGCGCGGTCCCGTCCTGCCGCTCGCACCCGACGGCATGGTGGTCGACGACCCGCTGGCCGGGCCACCGCCGAACTGGGTGACCGCGATGGGCCTGGCCCAGGAGTTGGAGCGGGCCGCCGCCGAGGTCACCGGGACCCTCGACGGCGTCCAGTCGGCGTACGCGCAGGTCGCCAGCCGGTTCGAGCCGTTGACCAAGGCGTTGGACCGGGCCCGGACGGCCGCCGAGGCGCTGGGCGACGCCGCCGGGGGAGTCGAGGTGGGGCGTCTCGACGCACGCCTGGCCGAGGCGACCTTCGACGCGATGCGCGACCTGCTGGAAACGGCCGGACCACCGTCGGCGCTGGCCGCCGAGATCGACACCCTCGCCGTCCGGCTGGCCGACCTGGGCCGGTTGCGCGGCGCCTACCCGGACCGGGTGCAGCGGCTGCGGGCAGCGGTGGACGAGGTGGCCGAGGCGGAGGCCGGGACGGCCCAGGCGTACGCCGCCGCCGAGGCGAAGATCGCCAACCCTGGCCTGCCGCCGGCACCCGACACGGTCCCGGCGCTGCGGGCGCACCTGGCCCAGCTGGACCAACTGCACCGCGAGCAGCGCTGGCCCCGGCTCGCCGACGAGCTGACCACCGTCGAGCGGTCGGTGGCGCAGGCGCGGGAACGCGCGACGCAGCTGCGCGAGGCGGCCCAAGGGCTGCTCGACCGCCGGGCCGAGCTACGCGGCCGGCTCGACGCCTATCGCGCGCGGGCGGGACGATTCGGCCTTGCCGAACACAGCACGCTCGCCCAGCTGCACCGGACCGCGCAGGACCTGCTCTACACCAGCCCCTGCGACCTGCCGGCGGCCACCCGCGCCGTGGTCGCCTATCAGCGATACCTCTACGAGCTCACCGAGAGGGGGCACCAATGAGGTGTGTCCGGTCCGGTTGCCCCGGCTCCTACGGCCCAGAGGGCTACTGCGACGAGTGTGGACGCCGAGCACCCGCCGGCGCCCCGGCCCCGCGCACCGGCGCCCCGGCCTCGGGCGTCAGCGTGGCGACCGCCGCAGCCAGCCTGCCGTCCGTCGCCACGGCCGGCGCCGGCTCGGTGCGTACCAGATCCGGGCGCAGCCGTCCCTCGGCGCGTGGTGGACTCGGCGCCGGGCTGATCGACGTTCCGCGGGTACCGCTGCGCGACCCGGCCACGGCGGTCATGAGCGACCCGAAGGTGGCCGAGTCGCGGCGTTTCTGCGCGAAGTGCGAGGCCGAGGTGGGCCGTGGACGCGACGGCCGGCCGGGCCGGGCCGAGGGTTTCTGCCCCCACTGCGGCCACCCGTTCTCGTTCCTGCCGCGACTGCGCGCCGGCGACCTTGTCAACGACCGGTATGAGCTGCTCGGCGCGCTCGCGTACGGCGGGCTGGGCTGGATCTACCTCGCCCGGGACCGCAACGTGAGCGACTCGGTCAGCGACCGCTGGGTCGTCCTGAAAGGGCTCATCAACACCGGTGACGCCGACGCCATGGCGTCAGCGGTGACCGAGCGGCGGTTCCTGGTCGAGATCGACCACCCCAACATCGTCAAGATCCATGATTTCGTGCAGCACCCGGACCCGAAGACGGGCGAACTGGTCGGCTACATCGTCATGGAGTACGTCGGTGGCCAGTCGCTGCGGGACATCCTGGTGGCCCGCCGCGCCGAGGGCACGCGGGTGCTGCCGCTACCGGAGGTGATCGCGTACGGGGTCGAGATCCTCCCCGCGCTGGGCTACCTGCACGACCGTGGTCTGATCTTCTGCGACTTCAAGCCGGACAACGTCATCCACGCCGAGGAGCAGCTCAAGCTCATCGACCTCGGCGGCGTCCGGCGGGTCGACGACGAGGTCAGCGCCATCTACGGCACGCCCGGATACCAGGCGCCCGAGGTGGCGAGCGTGGGCCCGTCGGTCACCTCGGACCTCTACACCGTCGGGCGGACGCTTGCGGTGCTGAGCTTCGAGTTCCGTGGGTTCTCCAGCACGTACGCCGACCGGCTGCCCGACCAGTCGCAGGTGCCGTTGCTGGCGCAGGAGGAGTCCTACCACCGGCTGCTGTGCCGGGCCACGCACCCGGAACCGGCCCGGCGGTTCCAGTCCGCCGCCGAGATGAGCGAGCAGCTACTCGGCGTGCTCCGCGAGGTGCTGTCGGCCGCCGACGGCGTACCCCGGCCGACCCTGTCCCACCGGTTCACCGCCGAGCGGCGGGCGTTCGGCACCGGCGCCGGCGAGATCGGCGACACGGTGGTCGCCGACCTTAGCCCGGCGAGCGTCGCCGCCGCGCTGCCGCTGCCGCAGGTCGACGTCCTCGATCCCGGGGCCGGCTTCCTGGCCACGCTGAGCGTCACCGACCCGAACGAGGTCGTCCGGCAGCTGATGTCCGCCCCGGTGCAGAGTGTCGAGGTGGCGTTCCGGCTGGTCCGGGCGCGCATCGAGCAGGGGGACCTGGCCGGCGCGCACACCGGCCTCGACGAGTTGGCGGCCGCCGACCCGTTCGACTGGCGGATCGACTGGTACCGGGGCCTCGCCGCGCTGGCCGCGAACAACGCGGGAGCGGCGCGAGTCGCGTTCGACGCGGTCTACAACGAGCTGCCGGGGGAGCCGGCCGCCCGGCTGGCGCTGGCCGCCGCGATGGAGTGCACCGGCGACCCGACCGCCGCCGAGCGGCTCTACCACCGGGTGTGGCGGGTCGACCACGGCTACCTCAGCGCGGCCTTCGGGCTGGCCCGGATCCGGCTGGCCGCCGACGACCGGTCCGCCGCGCTGACCGTCCTCGACCAGGTGGCGGACAGCTCCAGCCTGCACGCCGCCGCCCAGGTCGCCGCCGTGCGCGCCAGCCTGCACGCCACCGCGCAGCACCCGATCGACCCCGACGACCTGCTGCACGCATCCGCCCGGCTGGAACGGCTCAGCCTCGACCTCGAACGCCGTGCCCGACTGGCCGTCGAAGTGCTGGAGGCGGCCCTGGCCTGGCTCACCACGGCCCGAGCAGCCGGGCACCGTCCGCCGCCAGGGGCCCGGGTGCTCGGCCACGAACTGACCGAGCGGGGGCTGCGTTTCGGGCTGGAGAAGGCGTACCGGGCGATGGCGCAACTGGCCCGCGACACCGACACCCGGATCGCGCTCGTCGACCGGGCCAACACCGTCCGCCCCAGGACGCTCATATGATCGGCTGCCCCGACCACGGCCCACCGAGCGAGCCGGACCACCGGTTCTGCGAGGTGTGCGGTCGTAACCTGCTGACCGGCGAGCCGGCACCGCAGTCCGAGCCGGCACCGCAGTCGGTGTCGCCCACCTGGCTGTCGTCGCGAGCCGCCGAACCGGCCTGCGCGAGCTGCGGCACGGCCTACGTGGGCGACGAAGCCTACTGCGACCACTGCGGGCGCAGGAGGCCGGTCGGGCGGGAGCACGCCGACCTGGACCTGGGCGCCGTCGCCGGGGTGACCGACCGTGGCATGCGCCGACGCCGCAACGAGGACGCGATCGCGGTCGGCCGGACCGGCGACGTCACCGCCGCCGTCGTCTGCGACGGGGTGTCCACCTCCACCCACCCCGACACCGCGGCGTACGCCGCCGCCGAGGCCGGCATCGCGGCCCTCCTGGCGGCGTTCGCCCACACCGCCGACCCCACCAGGGCCACCCTCGACGGCGCGCAGGCAGCCGCGGCGGCGGCCCGCGCCACCGCCGGTCCGGATGCCGGGGACTCACCGCCGAGCTGCACCTACGTCTCCGGCATCGTCACCGCCGACACGGTGACCGTCGGCTGGATCGGCGACAGCCGGGCGTACTGGCTGGGAGCGGACCCCGCCTGCCTCACCGTCGACGACTCGGTGGCCGGCCAACTCGCCGCCGGCCGTCCGCTCCCGCCGGGCCTCGACGCCGACCCCGAATCCCGGGCACTCATCCGGTGGCTCGGCGCCGACTCGGACGCCACCGAGGCACAGGTCGTCTCGCTGCGACCGGCCGGCCCCGGACGACTACTGCTCTGCACCGACGGGCTGCACGACTACCTGTCCGACCCGCGCGCCCTGGCGGCGGCAGCGTCCGGCCAACTGATCGACGTCGCGCGGCGCCTCACGACCATCGCGCTGGACGGCGGGGGCCACGACAACGTCACCGTCGCCGTACTCTCCCACGCAGCCTCAGGAGGCTCAGTTCAATGACCGCACAGTTCTCCGCCGAGGTCGACCAAAATCAATACCTGCCCGAGGGCGGGCGTGTCGTCGACGCCATCGTCACCGTGACCGCACAGGGCGGGGACCTGCGTGGGACGGGTGCCGCGCCCAGCGCGGCGGAGGTCATCATGGTCGACGTCTCCGGGTCGATGGGGATGCCGGCCCAGAAGATCGCCGAGGCGAAGAAGGCCACGGCCATCGCCATCGACACCCTCCGGGACGGGGTCGCGTTCGCCGTCGTCGCTGGCACAACGACGGCGTACATGGTCTATCCGCCCGACGCCCGGATGGTCCCGGCGTCCGCGCAGACCAGGGCCGAGGCGAAGGCCGCCGTCGCACGGCTGCGCGCCGACGGGGGTACGGCCATGGGCCGCTGGCTCGACCTCGCGAACTACCTCTTCGCCGGGCAGCAGGCCGAGGTGAAACACGCGATCCTGCTCACCGATGGGCAGAACCAGCACGAAAGCCCGCAGGACTTCCAGCGCGTACTCAGCGCCTGCGAGGGCAAGTTCGTCTGCGACAGCCGAGGCGTCGGCGCCGACTGGGTGGCCCGCGAGCTGCGCCTGATCGCCTCCACCCTGCTGGGCACCGCCGACGGCCTGGAAGACCCGGCCGAACTGCCGGCCGCCTTCCAGACCATGACGGAAGCCGCGATGGGCAAGTCGGTCGCCGACGTGTCGCTGCGGGTGTGGACCCCGGCCAGCGCCACCGTCCGGTTCGTCAAGCAGGTGTACCCACAGGTGGAGGACCTCACCGGCCGGCGAACGGAGGTGAGCGGCCGGATCGGCGACTACCCGACCGGCGCGTGGGGCGCGGAGAGCCGCGACTACCACGTATCGGTCGAGGTCGAGCCGGACGCGGTCGGCGAGGAGATGCTCGCCGCGCGGGTCAGTCTCATCAGCGGCGGGCAACTGCTCACCGAGAAGCTGGTCCTGGCCCGGTGGACCGACGACACCGCGCTCTCCACGAAGATCAACCCGCAGGTGGCGCACTACACCGGCCAGGCCGAGCTGGCCGCGGTGATCCAGGAAGGGCTCAAGGCGCGCGACGCCGGCGATGTGGACACCGCCACCGCGAAGCTCGGCCGGGCCGTCCAACTCGCCGCGGCCTCCGGCCACGAGGGCACCGCGAAGCTCCTCGCCCGCGTGGTGGACGTGGTCGACGCGCCCACCGGCACCGTGCGACTCAAGAAGCAGGTCGCCGGCGTCGACGCGGAAATCACCAACGTGCGGTCCGTCAAGACGGTCCGGGTGAAGAAGAAGCAGGAGGGCTGATGGCCAGCTGCCCCAAGGGACACGAGTCCGGCACCGTGGACTACTGCGACGTCTGCGGCGCCAGGATGGGCGACCCGACCGCATCACCGGCTGCGACCCCCGCCGTACCCCCGCCGCTGCCCGCCGACCCGGCCGCGCCGACACCGCCGGCCGCCCCACCCGATGCCCGGCCCTGCCCCGTGTGCGGTACGCCCCAGACCGGGCGCTTCTGTGAGGAAGACGGGTACGACTTCCTCCTCTCGCCGCCCGTGGCCGATCCGGCCGCGGCACCCCCCGCCGCCCCGACCACCCCGGCCGCCACCGGGCCGGCGCCGGCCGAGTCGACGACGCCCGCCACGCCGGCACCGGCCGAGTCGACGTCGGCCGCGTCGGCACCGCAACGGTGGACCGTCGGCGTGCATCCGGACTCGGCATACTTCGAGGTTGTCACGGCGATGGGCGGCGAAGACGCCGGCGCGATGGCGTTCCCGCAGTTCGCGCCCGAGCGGCGCTTCGTGTTGACGGGCCAGCAGATGGTGATCGGGCGGCGCAGCCGGTCGCGCGGCATCAGCCCGGACATCGACCTGGCCGGCCCGCCCGAAGATCCCGGGGTGTCCCATCTGCACGCGCTCCTGGTCGCCCAGGAGAACGGCTGGGCAGTGGTCGACCTGGAGTCGGCCAACGGCACCTACCTCAACGATCCGTCGTCGAACCCGATCGATCCGAACGTGCCGGTACCGGTCAACGACGGCGACACGATCTACCTGGGGGCGTGGACCGCCCTGACGATCCACGCCCCGTGAGGACGGTGTGAGCAGGTAGCGCGGCTGCCCCACCCCCGGCCGAGGCGGTGGGGGCAGGGCAGCCGGTGGGGTCAGGCCGGCAGGCGCCAGACCTGGTTGGCGCCGCCGAAGCAGTCCCAGATCTGCAGCCGGGTGCCGTCGGCGGAGCTGTTGTCGGTGGCGTCCAGGCACTTGTTCGCCTGGGGGTTACGCAGCGTGCCGTTGGACTGGGCCTGCCAGACCTGGGCACCGGTGCCGTTGCAGTCCCAGAGTTGGACCTTGGCCCCGTTGGCGGTGGAGCCACTGGTCACGTCGGCGCACTTGCCCAGGGCACGGAGCGTGCCGTCACTGGCCACCGTCCAGCTCTGCGCGGCGGTGCCGTTGCAGGTGTAGAGCTGGATGGCGGTGCCGTTGGCGGTGCCGGCCGCGGCGACGTCGACGCACTTGCCGGCGATGCCGGTGATCGGGCCGGTCCGCCCGCTCGGCGGCGAGGTGCCGCCCATGACGGTGTCGTAGATCGCGCTGACCAGCGAGGTGGAGCCGGTGGTGTCCTGGGAGAGTTCCCAGTTCATCATCCCGCCGGCGTTGGCCATCGCCCACTGGGTCTTGCGCTTGACGGTCGCGACGCCGTTGTAGCACTGCTGCGCGCCGGCGACCGTGGTGCAGTCCCGGTTGGCGTTGGCCGCGTCCATGCCGACCAGCGCGGAGTAGGTGTAGTAGCCGGGCCGGCTGTAGAAGGGCACGCCGAGCACCGCCTTGCCGGCGGGTAGGCCGCGCGACTTCCACCCGTTGACGCTGTTGATCGACCAGTCGTAGTTGGCGTGTGGGCTACCGCCGTCGTACGCCATGATGTTCAGCCAGTCGACGTAGCCGAACACCGCCGTCGGTACGCCCTGCACGTAGTAGCCCTCGGAGACCACGGCGGCGGTGAGCAGCTTGCCGCGGCTGTGCAGCGCGCTGCTCAACTGCTGCATCAGTTGGGAGTAGTTGTTGGCCGAGGCGCCCGGGTCGGGGTATTCCCAGTCGATGTCGACACCGTCGAGGCCGTACTGGTTGACGAAGTTGACCACGTTGTTGACGAACGCGCCGCGGGCGCCGGAGTTGGCGGCGAGGGCCTCGAACGCCGAGTCGTCGCCGTCGTTCCAGCCGCCGATCGCGATCGACACCTTGACGTTGTTGGCGTGCCCGAGCGACACGAGCGAGGAGAGCTTGCTGGGGTTGTCCACCGCGCGCAGGCTGCCGTCGTTGTTGGGCAGCACGAACGCGTAGTTGATGTGGGTGAGCTTGCCGTACTGGATGCTGTTGACGCTGCCGCTCCAGGACGGCATGTAGCCGACGCTCTTGAAGTTGTTCGGCAGGACCGCGGCTTCGGCGGCGGCCGGGGTGAGGGCGAGGGTCGCGCCGGCGGTAGCCAGGGCGAGCAGACCGGCGGCCAGGGGCGAGCGACGGCGGGGCAGTGGTGACGACATCGAGGGCCTTCCCGTTGGCGGGTTGCGGCGCCGTGCCGCCCGGTCGGCGCTGGATCGGCCAGTCGCCGTGCCGGGCGTACGGGTGGGACAGTGGTCTTCCTCGAGGTAGGCCAAATATTAAAGAGTATTAACTAAGGCGTCAACGATGCTCCTCGATGGATGCTCCGCACGTCGAGGCCCGAAACACCGCGTGGCGCGGCGGCCCCGTCGGCCGCCGCGCCACGTCGACGAGCGTCAGCTGAGTTCGGCCAGTCGTGCGGGGATCTGCTGCTCGGCGAGTTGCTGCGCGAACTCGACCGGGTGCCGGTCGGGCATCGTCTGCACCTCGGTCACGCCGAGCGCCGCGTACTCGGCCACCTCGGCAACCCACCCGTCGACGTCGGCCAGGGGAGGCCGCATGACCATCACGGTCTTCTCGATGCCGTCGTAGTCCCGGCCTTCGGCGGCGCAGTGTTTCCGCAGCACGTCGAGCTTGTGCGCGACCTCGGAGGGGCTGTTGCCGAACAGGTTGCACGCGTCCGCGTAGCGGGCCACGAGCCGCAGGGTCTTCTTCTCGCCGCCGCCACCGATCATGATCGGCGGGTGCGGTCGGCTGATCGGCGCCGGCACGCTCAACGTCTCGGCCAGTTGGTAGTGCCTGCCGTCGAACCGGCCGTTGTCGTCGCTCCACATCTGCAGGCAGATCCGCAACGCCTCTTCGAGTCGTTCGAAGCGCTCGCCGACCGGGACGACCGGTACGCCGAGGCCGCGCTGCTCGCGGTCGTACCACGACGCGCCGATGCCGAGCCGGGCCCGCCCGCCGGAGAGGACGTCGAGCGTGGTGACGATCTTGGCGAGCAGGCCCGGGTAGCGGTACATCACCCCGGTGACGAGGACACCGAGCGTCATCCGTTCCGTCTTCGCGGCCAGGTAGCCGAGCGTGGTGTAGGCCTCGAGCATCGGCTCCTCCGCCGACGTCTGGAACTCCATCTGGAAGTAGTGGTCCATGACCGTGAATGCGGACACGCCGGTCTGCTCCGCGATCGTGGCGGTCTCCGCCAGGGTCGGGGCGATCTTCGACGGGTCGGCGGGCTTGGAGTAGTTCCAGTAGTGCAGGCCAAGTCTCATGGCCCGTCCCTTCAGGTCCGTGGGCGGCTTTCGTTCATCATGCCGGTTCGTCGGCGTTTGCTCTGCCCGTCCCGCGATGGGCGACCGCCCGGCCGGTGCGCCGAATCAGTCGCGTGACCACTAGTTTGATGAGAAATCCGTTGCTACTGTCGCCCGATGGTTACGGATTTCGAAGCCAGCGGGGTTGACCGCAACCGCCTCAACCGGCTGCTGGAGCGGGAGCGGGTCGCGTTCGTGGATCGGCACCCCCGGTCGGCCGCCTCGTACGCGCGCGCCGAGCACCTGTTCGGCAGGGTGCCGATGACGTGGATGAACAAGACCGCGGCCGGCTTTCCGGTGTATGTGGACCGCGCTCGCGGGGCTCGACTCGTTGACGTCGACGGACACGACTACCTCGACTTCTGTCTCGGCGACACCGGGGCGATGGCCGGACATTCCCCCGCTCCGGTCGTCGCCGCCGTCACCCGGCGGCTCGCCGAGCTCGGCGGAGCGAGCACGATGCTGCCCACCGAGGAGGCGGCGACGGTCGGGGCCGAACTGAGCCGTCGCTTCGGGCTCCCCGCCTGGAGTTTCACCCTGACCGCCACCGATGCGAATCGGTGGGCGATCCGGCTGCTGCGTGCCGTCACCGGCCGTCCACGCATCCTCGTGAACAGCTATTGCTACCACGGCTCCGTGGACGAATCACTGATCGTGGTCGGGCCGGACGGACGCCCGCGCAGCCGTGCGGGCAACGTCGGCGCCCCCTACGACGTGACCGCCACCAGCCGGGTCGCCGAGTTCAACGACCTCGACGGACTGGCCCGCGAACTCGCACACGGAGATGTGGCCGCGGTCCTGATGGAGCCGGCGCTGACCAACATCGGCATAGTGCTGCCCGAACCCGGCTACCTCGACGGGGTCCGCGCGCTCACCCGGCAGCACGGCACCTACCTCATCAATGACGAGACGCACACGTTCTCGGCCGGGCCGGGTGGCGCGACCGCTGCGTGGGGCCTGACGCCGGACGTGATCACGATCGGCAAGGCCATCGGCGGCGGCGTCCCGGTTGGCGCGTACGGCCTGTCCACCGAACTCGCCGCCGCGCTGACCGGTCGGCCGGACCTCGACCTGGTCGACATGGGTGGCGTAGGGGGCACGCTCGCCGGCAACCCGGTGTCGATCGCGGCCACCCGAGCCACCCTTGAGGAGGTCCTCACCGACGAGGCGTTCGCCGGCATGATCGATGTGGCGTCCGTCTTCGCCGAGGGCGTCCGCACCCTGATCAAGGAGTACGCGCTGCCCTGGTCGGTGAGCCAGCTCGGCGCGCGCGTGGAGTATCGCTTCGCCGCTCCGGCGCCCCGCACCGGCACCGAATCCGCGGCCTGCGGCGACCCCGACCTGGAGGACTATCTGCACGTCTATCTGATCAACCGGGGGATCCTGATCACCCCGTTCCACAACATGGCACTGATGTGCCCGCAGACCACCGTCGAGGACGTCGCCCGGCACCACGAGGTCTTCGCCGACGCGCTCGGAGCGCTGCTGCGCTGAACGGCAGGCCGGGACGCCGGCTCAAATATCCCTCAATTCCCATGCGTGCTTCCCTCGCGTGACGCTGCGATCGACCTAGGTTCAGCTCACTTCACCGGAACCCGGCGACCTGCCTCCGCGAGAGGAGCACCATGGCACCTACGCCGCCCACCGATGCTGACCTGAACGTGATGATCCGGGCGCGGCTGGCCGCGCTCGGTATCGACCTTGACCAACTTCCGCCCGGCACCACCTCCGATCCGGTGACCGGCGCGCCCGGGCGGGACTCCGTCCTCGCCTCGCTGCGCTCATTCCTGCGGGGCACCGTGGCGGAACTGGCCGCGTACCAGTTGCCCGTCCCGGGCGCCGCGGATCCGGATGCGAGGAAGGCGTTGTCGCAGCAACGCGTGCCGATCCTGTACCCCGCGAACAGCACGGAATGGCGGAAGTCATGACTGTCGAACCACTTGACCGTTCGGTCGACCGCCGGGCGTTTCTGGCCCGCGCCGCCGCGCTGGCCGTCGCCTCCGCCGCGGGCGCGGCCGTCGTCGCGCCTCAGATGGCGGCGGCGAGCGGCCCCTTGTTCGGGAGCCTTGCGGCGGGGAACAAGAACAAGCCGCTGGACCACCCCAACGCCTACGCCCAGCCCCGGCCGGAGGCGGTCGCTGATCCGACCGAGCTGACCATCGCCGAGGCGGCCTGGCTCATCCGCGCCAACAAGCTCACCCCGGAGCAGTTGGTCGAGGCGTACCTGGCGCGCATCTCCACGTACGACGGCATTTACCAGGCCTTCAACCTGGTGCTCGCCGATGCGGCCGTGGTGGCGGCACGCGATGCCGCCCGCGAGCCCCGACGCGGCGCGCTTCATGGCATTCCGCTGGTGGTCAAGGACAACTACTACACCGAGGGCGTCCGCACCACCGGGAACTCCTTCCTGTTCAAGGACTTCGTGCCGCCGTACGACGCGACCGCCGTGGCCCGGCTCAAGGCCAGCGGCGCGGTCGTCCTCGGCAAGACGCAGATGGGCCCGTTGGCCACCACCCGGGCCACCACCCCGGCCGGTGTGATCACCACGGTGAACGCCTGGACGCCGACCAACCGAAACACCGACCCCGGCGGGTCCTCGACCGGCACGGCTACCGCGGTGGCCGGCCGCATGGCAACCTCCGGTATCGGCACCCAGACCGGTGGCTCGATCACCGCCCCGTCGAACGCCCAGAACCTGACCGGGCTCAAGCCGACCATGGGTCGCGTCTCGGCGGCCGGCATCATTCCGCTCACCTACACCCGCGACCACCCGGGGCCGCTGGCTCGCGATGCCAAGGACGCCGCCATCATGCTGACGGCGATGGCGGGCGAGGACCCGGCGGATCCGCGCAGTCAGGGACTGCCCGACGTGCCCGATCTCATCGACGCGGCCACCCCGGTGTACCAGAAGAACCGGGTCAAGCTGCGTTGGAACACCAGGATCGGCGTGCTGCCGGGCTTCACCAACGGCACCTCGGCGACCGCGTTGGCCCGCCAGGCGTATCTGGCCCAGCTTGCCGCGATTCCCGGCGTCACGCTCGTGGACGTGTCCCTGCCCGCCGAGTGGAGCCAGCTCACCGGCAGCGTGTTCAACAACGTTCGGCTGGCCGAGCGCAGCGAGCCGTTCATGCCCTACCTGCGTACCGACCTGCGTGGCTTCGGCGTGTCGCTGACCAGTTGGCTGCAGGGGGCGTTGCTGGGCGGCAACGAGTTCCTCACCGGCCAGCGGGCCAAGCTGCTGCTGATGGAACGGGTGCTCAACGACCTGTTCGACGCGTGCGACGTCGTGGTGCAGACCGACCCGGTGCCCTTCGACATCCTGGGCCTGCCGGAGATCGCCTTCCCGATCGGGTTCAGCGCCGCCGGCGTGCCGATCGGCACCATCCTCGGTGGCCTGCCCTACGGCGAGGACCGGCTGTTGTCGGTGGTGGCCGCGTACCAGGCGACGACGGACTGGCATCTGCGGCGGCCCGCCGATCCGCCCGCCGGAGCCAGGACGCTGGGGGCTCCTGCCGAGGCGCCCCGGTTGACGGCCGAGCAGGTCGCCGAACTCACCCAGTGACCCGTGCGGAGGGCGGGAGGTTTCCCGCCCTCCGCCCCTTCTCGCCGGCCCTAAATGTTATCGTTAACGCCTTTCCGCTGGCCTGCGCGGTTGCGGCAGGGGCGGCGGCAGTAACGTGGACGGGTTCAAGGTCGCTGTCCGCGCGGGGGAGGGCGTATGACGACTCCGCGGTGAGATCGAGGATGATGAGCCTGTGGTGAAGGATCCGTCGGAACTGAGCGTGGCAAAGAGCCGCCGCCTGCCGGTCATGGGCGACGTCGCGCGCTTGGCGGGCGTGTCGCACATGACCGTGTCCCGAGTCCTCAACGAGCCCGAGTCGGTGCGCCCCAATACCCGCGAGCGGGTCCTGCTGGCCATCGAGCAGCTTGGCTACCGCCGTAACAGCGCCGCGCGGAGCCTGGTCACCCGACGCTCGCAGACGCTCGGCGTTGTCTGCTTCGACACCACGCTCTACGGTCCTGCTTCGATGCTCAACGGCATCGAACACGCCACCGAGGACGCGGGATACGCGGTGAGCGTGGCGAGCCTGCGTCGGCCCACCGCAGAGGCGGCGACCCAGGCGGTCCAGCGCCTGGTCGACCAGTCGGTGGACGGCCTCGTCCTGATCGCCCCGCAGGCTGCCGAGGCGATGGCGTTCGTCCGCGCTTTGCCGACCGACGTTCCGGTCGTCGCCGTGGAGAATGCCCTGCCGAACGTCACCAGTGTCTCGGTCGACCAGGTCCTCGGCGCCCGCCTGGTCACCGAGCATCTGCTCGCCCTGGGGCATGAGACCGTTCACCATGTGCGGGGCCCGTCGGACTGGAGCGAGGCGAACGGGCGCGTCGACGGCTGGTTGGCCGCGCTGGAGGAGAACGGGCGGGCGGTGCCTCGGGAGCTCGTCGGTGACTGGAGCGCCAAGTCGGGGTACGTCGCCGGCCAGAAGCTGGCCCGGGATCGCCGGGCCACCGCGGTGTTCGCGGCCAACGACTCGATGGCCTTGGGCGTGCTGCGGGCGCTGCACGAAGCGGGGGCGCGGGTGCCGGAGGACGTCAGCGTGGTGGGGTTCGACGACATCCCCGAGGCGGCGTTCATGACACCGCCGCTGACCACCGTGAGTCAGCCGTTTCGCGATGTCGGCCGGCGCAGCATCGAGATTCTGTTGGACGAGATCGAGGGGGGCGAGGAGCGTGGCGCTTCGTCGGTCATTCCCCCGGAGCTGGTGATTCGCAACAGCACGTCCAGCCGTCGGACGTAGGGCCCGCCCGAGGAGCGCGGGTAAACGCTTCGAAAACAATCTCTTCTTCGAGTCTTGACGCCGCTGAAGTTAACGCTAACACTTCGAGTGACTCCGCTAACACTCCTACGTCGCGATGCCGCACGTACCTGTTTGGAGGAACCCGATGTTGCCGCGTTCCGTTATCGCTGACGCCTCCGGGTACGTCGTCGGTGTCGACTTT
Source organism: Micromonospora sp. NPDC048999 (assembly GCF_040649295.1). Lineage (NCBI taxonomy): Bacteria > Bacillati > Actinomycetota > Actinomycetes > Micromonosporales > Micromonosporaceae > Micromonospora > Micromonospora sp. NPDC048999. Next base: position 52,542 of record NZ_JBEZFI010000020.1, read on the forward strand.
GGCACGTTGTCCGGCAGGGCCGTCGTGGTCCGCGTCCGCGACGGCGCCGTGGTCGGCTCCGCGGTCCACGAGTACGCGCACGGCGTCATGGACGAATTCCTGGCCGCCACCGGCGAGCGGCTGCCGCCCGACTGGGCGCTCCAGGTCCCCGCGGACTACCTCGACGTGCTGCGCCACGCGGTGCCCGAGGCGGTCGAAGCCGCCGGGATCGCCCCCGACGAGGTCATCGGCATCGGCACGGACTTCACGTCCTGCACGGTGCTGCCCACCCTGGCCGACGGCACGCCGCTGTGCGAGCTGCCCGAGCTGACCGGCCGGCCGCACGCGTACGTCAAGCTCTGGAAGCACCACGCCGCTCAGCGCCACGCCGACCGGATCAACCAGCTGGCCCATGAGCGAGACGAACCCTGGATCAGCCGTTACGGCGGCCGGATCTCCTCCGAGTGGGAGTTCGCCAAGGGCCTCCAGCTTCTGGAGGAGGACCCCGAGGTCTACGCACGCACCGACTGCTGGGTCGAGGCCGCCGACTGGATCGTCTGGCAGCTGACCGGTACGTACGTCCGCAACGCCTGCGCGACCGGCTACAAGGCGATCTACCAGGACGGCCGCTACCCCTCGGACGACTTCCTCGCGGCGCTGAACCCGGGCTTCACCGACTTCGTGACCCGCAAGCTCGCCGGCCCGATCGCCGCTCTCGGCAGCCGAGCCGGCACCCTGACACCCGAAGCAGCGGCACTGACCGGCCTCCCGGCGGGCATCGCGGTCTGCGCCGGAAACGTCGACGCCCACGTCACCGCGCCCGCGGCCGGTGCTGTCGAGCCCGGCCAGCTCGTCGCCATCATGGGCACCTCCACCTGCCATGTGGTCAGTTCCGAGGTGCTGACCGAGGTGCCCGGCATCTGCGGGGTGGTCCACGGTGGCATCGTCGACGGGCTCTGGGGTTACGAGGCCGGCCAGAGCGGCGTCGGCGACATCTTCGCCTGGTTCACCGGGCGGAACACCCCGCCGGCCTACGCCGACGAGGCACGCGCCCGAGGCATCTCGGTCCACGATCTGCTCACCGAGAAGGCGGCCCTGCAGCCGGTCGGCGGGCACGGCCTGGTCGCGCTCGACTGGCACAGCGGCAACCGGTCCGTCCTGGTCGACCACGAGCTCTCCGGGCTCGTTGTCGGGCTGACCCTGGCGACCCGCCCCGAGGACATCTACCGGGCTCTGCTGGAGGCGACCGCATTCGGCACCCGGGTCATCGTCGACGCGCTGCGCGCGGGACGCGTGCCGGTGACCGAGCTGGTCGTTGCCGGGGGTCTGGTCAAGAACCGGTTCCTGATGCAGCTCTACAGCGACGTGACCAGGCTGCCGCTCAGCATCGTGGGCTCCGCGCACGCACCCGCGGTCGGCTCGGCGATCCACGCCGCGGTCGCCGCCGGCGCGTACCCGAGCGTGCGTGCCGCCGCAGCGGCGATGGGCCGGCGGGACGTCGCGATCTACGAACCCGACGAGAAGCGCGCCGCGGCCTACGACGAGCTGTACGCGCAGTACCTGACGCTGCACGACTACTTCGGTCGCGGCGGCAACGACGTGATGCGCGAGCTGCGCCGAATCCGGCGGGAGGCGGAGACCCGATGACGACGTACGAGACGACGCGCACCGAAGTGGTGCGGCCGGTCCGGGAAGCGGTTGCCGCGCTGCACGCGCAGCTGACCGCCTACCGCCTCGTGGCGTGGACGGCCGGCAACGTGTCCGGCCGGGTGCCGGGCCACGACCTGATGGTCATCAAGCCGAGCGGCGTGGACTACGCCGACCTGACGGCGGATTCCATGGTCGTCTGCGATCTGGACGGCAACCTGGTCGAGGGCGACCTCAACCCGTCGAGCGACACCGCGGCCCACGCGTACGTCTATCGGCATCGGCCCGACGTCGGCGGGGTCGTCCACACCCACTCGACGTACGCCTCGGCGTGGGCAGCCCGCGGAGAGCCCATCCCGTGTGTGCTCACCGCCATGGCCGACGAGTTCGGCGGGGAAATCCCGGTCGGACCGTTCGCCATGATCGGTGACGACTCCATCGGCCGGGGCATCGTGGAGACGCTCACCGGGCACCGATCGCCCGCCGTGCTCATGCGCAACCACGGCGTGTTCACGATCGGAGCGACGGCCCGCGACGCGGTGAAGGCGGCGGTCATGTGCGAGGACGTCGCACGGACCGTTCACCTCGCCCGGCAGCTCGGCACGCCACGGGAGATCGATCCCGTCGACGTCGACCGGCTCTACGCGCGCTACCAGAAGGTGTACGGCCAGCCTGGCCGGTCCGATGGAACGGAGTGACATTCGTGCCGACAGTAGATAGTCCGGGGGAGATCTGGTTCCTGACAGGGAGTCAGGCGCTGTACGGCGACGACGTGCTTGAGCAGGTCGCGGCGCAGTCCCGCGAGGTGTGCCAGGCGCTCGCCGGCGGCCTGCGAGCCAGCCCTCGGCTGGTGTGGAAGCCGGTGCTGACGACCTCCGACGCGATCCGCCGAACCTGCCTGGACGCCACCGCGGACGACGCGGTGGTCGGCGTCATCGCCTGGATGCACACGTTCTCACCGGCGAAGGCCTGGATCGCCGGCCTGTCCGCGCTCGGCAAGCCGCTGCTGCACCTGCACACCCAGGCCAACCGGTCGCTGCCCTGGGCCGAGTTGGACATGGACTTCATGAACCTCAACCAGGCCGCACACGGCGACCGCGAGTTCGGGTACGTGCAGTCGCGGTTGGGGGTGGCCCGCAAGACCGTCGCGGGCTTCGCCGGTGATCCGGCACTGGCGGGCCGGGTCAGCGCCTGGGCTCGCGCGGCGACCGGTTGGCGGGCGGCTCGATCGCTGCGGATGGCCCGCTTCGGCGACAACATGCGCGACGTGGCTGTGACAGACGGCGACAAGGTCGGCGCCCAGGCGACCTTGGGCATCTCGGTCAACGCCTACGGCGTGAACGCGCTCGTCGCGGCCGTCGACGAGGCAGGCGACGCCGAGGTGGACAAGCTCGTCGTCGAGTACGAGGAGCGCTACGACGTCACGCCCGAACTGCGCCGCGGTGGCGACCGACACGACTCCCTGCGGTACGGCGCCCGAATCGAGCTCGGCCTTCGCCAGTTCCTCGGGACCGGTGGCTTCGACGCCTTCACGACGAACTTCGAAGACCTGGGCGGGCTGCGGCAGCTCCCCGGCCTCGCCGTGCAGCGCCTGATGGCCGACGGCTACGGGTTCGGCGGCGAGGGTGACTGGAAGACGGCGGCGCTGCTGCGCATCCTGAAGGTGGTGGCCGGAGACGAGCCGGGCGGCACCTCGTTCATGGAGGACTACACCTACCACTGGGGGCCCGGCGAGCCGAAGATCCTGGGCGCGCACATGCTCGAGGTCTGCCCGAGCATCGCCGGCGGCCGTCCGAGCCTCCAGATCCACCCGTTGTCGATCGGGGACCGCGAGGACCCGGTTCGCCTGGTCTTCACCGCCGCGCCCGGCCCTGGCCTCGTGGTCGGCCTCGCCGATCTGGGCGGCCGGCTCCGGCTGACCGCCAACGAGATCGACCTCGTGGAGCCGGACGAGCCGCTGCCGCGGCTGCCCGTCGCCCGCGCGGTCTGGAAACCCTGCCCCGACCTCGCCACGTCGGCCGAGTGCTGGTTGCTCGCGGGCGGCCCGCACCACACCGTGCTGAGCACCGCGGTCGGCCGGGAAGCCCTCGCCGATTTCGCTGACATGGCCGGTGTCGAGCTACTGATGATCGACTCTGCGACCGACCCACGGTCGTTCGCCGACCGTATCCGCTGGAACAGCACCTACTACCGCCTTGCACAGCGACCGTAGGCCACGCCTCGGGGAGCACGCGCACAACCACAGTACGAATACGCCCAACGATGACCCTAGGAGCGGAAGATGAGACGAACCTTGCGCAGGCGGGTTGGCCTGCGCCCACTGGCAGGAGTCCTCGTGGCGGCGCTGGCACTCGGCGCCGCAGCGTGCGGTAAGGACGACTCGAAGGAGCCGGCGGCGGTTCAAGCCGGACCCGATGGCACCGATGACGGCAGCGAGCTGACGCTCTGGACCCGCGCACCGCTGGAGAAGCAGGCGAAGCTGCTCGTCGAGGCCTACAACTCCAGCCACAAGAACCAGGTCAAGCTGACCGTCGTACCCAACGACGACTACGTGGCGAAGGTTGGCGCGGCGGCCGGCTCCGGCGGGCTCCCCGACCTCTTCGCCGCGGACATCGTCTACGTGCCCAACTGGGTGCAGCAGGGACTGTTCCGGGACCTCAGCTCGAACATCAACGGCCTCGCCTTCAAGGACTCCATCAACAAGGGGCACCTTGCCGCCGGCACCCGCGAGGGCAAGGAGTACGTGCTGCCCTTCGTGCTGGACCTGTCGATGCTGTTCTGGAACAAGCAGCTGTTCAAGGACGCCGGCCTGGACCCGGAGAAGGCCCCGGCCACGCTGGAGGAGTACGCCAACGCCGCCAAGGCGATCCAGGCGTTGAAGAAGGACGGCGTCTACGGCACGGCCACCGGCCTGAACTGCGGCGGGTGCCTGGTCTTCACCTGGTTCCCCACGGTCTGGGCCAGCGGCGGCGAGGTGCTGAGCGAGGACGGCGCCAAGTCCAGGCTCGCCGACGACACCGCCCAGAAGGTCTACCGCACCTGGCGGGACCTCTGGAAGTCCGGCGCCGTGCTGCCGTCCTCGAAGGACGAGGCGGGCCCCACCTGGACGGCCGGGTTCACCCAGGGCAAGGTGGGCCTGATGTTCTACCCGGCGACCCTGCTCTCCTCGACGCCGTTCGATGTCGGCGTGGCCGGCATCCCCGGCCCGGACGGCGGCGCCTCCACTTTCGTCGGCGGCGACGGCATCGGTGTCTCGAAGGACTCGAAGAAGGCCGCGCAGGCCTGGAACTTCCTGAACTGGATGATGTCCGAGGACGCCCAGGTGGAGGTGCTCGCGAAGGACAAGGACGTGGTGTCGCGCTCCGACCTCGCGAACAACAAGTACGCCGCCGAGGACCCGCGGCTGGTCACCATCAACGAGGTCGCCGGCAAGGGAGACACGCCGGTCGCGTTGAACTTCCAGCAGGCGTTCAACGCGCCGAACAGCCCCTGGCTGACCCTCGTGCGCGACCAGGTGCTGGGTGACGGCGGCAACCTGCAGAAGGACAACGACGAGATCTCCGCCGTGCTCGGGCAGTAGACCTTCGCCGTGGGCGTGTGCCGGGCCGTCGGCCCGGCACACCCTCGCGCCATGACACCGACCCGGACACCTCAGCGATCTGCCCGCCAGCCGACGAACGAGAGGTTCCCATGAGAGTCAACGCACCCCCAGCCGGTGCGGCGACTCGACGCGTCGCTCGTCGCAGCGGCCGTCGAGCCCTGCTCGGCTGGCTCTACGCCACCCCGACGGCGGTCATCGTGACGGCGCTGTTCGCCGTCCCGCTGCTGCTCGTGATCCGGATGTCGGTGTCAAGGTGGCCGCTGCTGGCCGGCGACCAGGGCATCAACTTCCCCGACAACTTCGTGAAGGCGTTGAACCACCGGTTCTTCACCTCCTCGGTGGTGTTCACCATCAAGTACACGGTGCTCGCGACCGTGCTGCTCCTGCTGCTCGGGCTGGGCCTGGCCCTGCTCGTGCAGGAGTCGAGCCGATGGAACAACCTGATTCGCGCGTCGTTCCTGGTTCCCAGCGCGCTCGGGTTGGCCTCGGCGTCCCTGCTGTTCTACGTGCTCTACTCGCCGTTCGCGAGCCCGCTGGCGCCCCTGATGGAGCGTTGGGGCTTCACCTTCCTCGGTTCACCGACTGCGGCGCTCTTCTCGACGCTCTTCCTCATCGTCTGGCGCTACGCCGGCTTCTACATGGTGCTCATGCTCGTCGGCCTGCAGGGAATATCGGCGGACGTGTACGAGGCCGCCCGGATGGACGGCGCCAGTCGCTGGCAGACCTTCTGGAAGGTCACCCTGCCGCTCCTGCGCCCGACGCTGGCGTTGACCACCGTGCTCTGCGTGACCGGCTCCCTGCTCGCGTTCGAGCAGTTCTACATCCTCACCAAGGGCGGCCCGGACAACAGCACGATCTCCGTGGTGCAGCTCATCTACTCGGTGGCCTTCCAGGGCCAGAACGATCTCGGGGTGGCGGCCGCCATCTCCATCATCGTGCTGGTGGCCCTGGTCATCATCAACGCGCTGCAGATGCGCGCCTTCCGGTCCGAGGAGAGCTGACGCGATGCGCACCGGTTCCCCGTCCACCCCCACCACGGTCGGTGAACGGCCGCCGGCACCCCCGGCCGTACCTGCCGCACCAACCGGTTCGGCCGGTGCCACCATCGCCGGTGTCGCGCTGCGGACCCCCTACTGGGTCCTGACCGGGGCGCTGGCCGTGATCTTCCTGTTCCCGCTCGGCTGGACCGCTGTCGCCTCGATCGCGCCGCAGGCCGGCACGAACCAGACGCACGGCTGGGGGTTCGGCAACTACGAGACGTTGACCCACTACCAGGCCGGCATCTGGCGCTACCTCGCGAACTCCGCGTTCGTGTCCGGGCTGACGGTCGCGTTGACCCTGCTCATCTCCCTGCTCGGGGGCTACGCGTTCGCGCGGTTCCGCTTCCCCGGCAAGAACGTGCTGTTCCTGGTCACGCTGGCCATCCTGATGGTCCCGTACGCGACGCTGCTGATCCCGCTGTACGTGCTGCTCAACGAGGTGGGGCTGCAGAACTCCCTGGTCGGGGTGGCCCTCGTGCTCACGGTGTTCCAACTGCCGTTCTCCACCTTCCTGATGCGCATCTCCTTCGAGGCGGTGCCGCGCGAGCTCGACGAGGCCGCGATGGTCGACGGCTGCTCGTCCTTCGGCGCACTCTGGCGGGTACTCGTGCCGGCCGTGAAGCCGGGCATGATCACCGTCGGGCTCTTCGCCTTCCTCGCCGCGTGGAACGACTTCATGGCGCCGCTGATCCTCATCAACGACTCCGAGCGAATGACCCTGCCGCTGGCCGTGTCCAACCTGCGCGGCCAGGTGCAGGGCGTCGTCGACTACGGCGCGACCGAAGCGGGCGTCGTCGTCCTCGCGCTTCCGTGCATGGTCCTGTTCCTGCTGCTTCAACGACACTACGTGCGCGGCTTCATGTCCGGCGCCCTGAAGGGATGACCATGATCGGCACCGCACCCACCGCCACGCCGGTGATGGCGAGCCGCGGCCGGCTTCGCCCGCTCGGACTGGGTGAAGTCCGGATCTCGGGCGGATTCTGGGCCGAGCGCCAATCGGTCAACGCTGCGGCGACTCTCGAACACATCCAGCACTGGCTTGAGCGAGAGGGCTGGATTCGAAACTTCGACCTCGCTGCCGAGAAGGGTGACCTGGCCCGCGAGCGCCGTGGACGCGAGTTCTCCGACTCGGAGGTCTACAAGTTCCTCGAAGCGATGGCGTGGGAGATCGGCCGGTCGGGCGACGCCGGCCTGGAATCGCGGTTCCTCGCGGTCGTGCGACGGGTGGCAGACGCGCAGGAGCCCGACGGCTACCTCAACACCAAGTTCGGCCGGTCGGGCCAGGCAGCCCGCTGGTCCGACCTCGAATGGGGCCATGAGCTCTACTGTCTCGGTCACCTTTTGCAGGCGGCGGTCGCCCGGGCCCGGACCCGTCCGGACGCCGACGACGGGCTGCTCGCCGTTGCCCGCCGGGCCGCCGACAACGCCTGCGAGACGTTCGGACCGGACGGCATCGACGGCGTCTGCGGGCATCCGGAGATCGAAACCGCGCTCGTGGAGTTCGCCCGGGTCACCGGCGACGACCGTTACCTCACCCAGGCGGCTCTCTTCGTCGAACGCCGGGGGCATGGCCGGCTGCGTGACGTGGAATGGGGCCGGGAGTACTTCCAGGACGACATCCCCGTGCGTCAGGCGGCAGTCCTGCGTGGGCACGCCGTCAGGGCGAACTACCTCTCCGCCGGCGCCGTCGACGTCGCGACCGAGACGGACGACGCCGACCTGTTGGCGGCGGTGGGCCGACAGTGGACGAACACGGTGGCGCGGCGCACGTACGTCACCGGCGGGCAGGGCTCCCGCCACCAGGACGAGGCGTTCGGCGACGACTGGGTGCTGCCCCCCGACCGCGCGTACTCCGAGACCTGCGCCGGCATCGGCTCGGTGATGCTCGCGTGGCGGCTGCTGCTCGCCCACGGCGACCCCGGGTACGCCGACCTCATCGAGCGGACGCTCTACAACGTGGTGTCGACGTCGCCGTCGGCCGACGGGCGAAGCTTCTTCTACACCAACACCCTGCACCGCCGTGAACTCGGCATCGTCCCGGACGCCGACCGGGCCAGCATTCGCGCCGCGGCCTCGTTGCGGGCGCCCTGGTTCGAGGTGTCCTGCTGCCCGACCAATGTGGCACGGACCATGGCCAGCCTGGCGGCGTACGTCGCCACGGCGGACGACGAGGGCCTCCAGCTCCACCAGTACGTGCCCGGCACCGTCGCGCACCGCCTCGCCGACGGACGTGACGTGCGTGTCACGGTCACGACCGACTACCCCCACGACGGCCGCATTCAGGTGCGGGTCGACAGCGACGACGACCGTCCCTGGTCGCTGTCGTTGCGGGTGCCCGCCTGGGCGGGCGAGGGCGCGACCCTGACCGTTGACGGAAGCGCCCGGCCCGTCGGCCCGGGCGTCGTCACCGAGCGACGGACGTGGCGACGCGGCGACGAGGTCGTCCTGTGCCTGCCGATGGCACCCCGCTTCAGCTACCCGGACACCCGCATCGACGCGGTCCGGGGCTGTGTCGCGGTGGAGCGCGGCCCGCTCGTGCTGGCCCTGGAGTCCGTCGACGTCCCCGGTGTCGAGACCGTTGACGAGCTTCGCGTCGACACCAGCCAGCCGCCCCGCCTGGTCGACGGCCGGGCCGTCGTGCGCTGCCGGCGCGTGGACCACCCGCAGGACCACGACTGGCCCTACCGGCCCGGCGGGGCCGAGCCGTCATCCGGGACGGGGGAGGAGTTCGACGAGGTGGCGCTGGTGGAGTACCACGCCTGGGCCAACCGCGGACCCTCGACGATGCGCGTGTGGCTCCCGGCGGGCTGACTGTCAGCTTCGGGGTTGCCGGCGGCGGGTCTCCAAAGTGAGCGCTAACGCCGCGCGGTCATGGGCGTGAGCATTGAGAAAGAAAGAGCTAGGCCGATGATTGACGGCAACAATGTTAGCGCTCACACTCAGGTCTTGTGTGGCTTCGCTCACAGCAGCGCGCCGCACCGGGCGCCGCGCGGTGGCGACGGCACGCATGCCAGACGGGCGGCAACCGCATGCAATTCACCAAATCACCCACCACCGATGTCTAGCCGCACCGATCTCAAGGAGGAGACGCCATGAGTAGACGCGTGAGGAGGACGCCCGTCTGGGCCGCCTTGGCCGCGCTGGTCATGGGAGGTGTCGTCGGCCTGCCCTCCCCGGCCCACGCCGCCAGCCCGATCCTGCCCGGCAACGAGGGCGACGTAGGGGTCTACACCAACGGGCAGAGCCACGTCATGGAGATCGGCGACCCGACCTACACCAACGTCAGCGAGGTCGCCGCGCAGCTCAAGCCCGGGGTGCCGTTCACTGCGACGAACATGCACCAGTCGATCTTCGACCGGGACCTCGCCGCCGGCGGCACGGACTACTACCTCGACCGGATTCTAGGCGTCCGTGGCACTCTCGGGTCGACGGTGCTGATGACCCGGGGCCGCTCCCTCTACATGCGCGGCGCGAGCACCAACAACTTCACCACCATGGGCTTCGCCGGCAGCGCGTACGTCGGCGGCCCGAACAACCTCGGCAACCTGTACACGGTCACCGTGCCGAATCAGACCGTGACCGAGGTCAGCACGAACCGGTTCAACGCGCCGAGCCACGCCAAGGGTCGCTACACGATCGGCACCACCGGAGTCATCGCCGACCTGACAAAGTTCATCACCTACGACAACGTCGCCGTCACCGCCGTCGACTTCAGCAACCCCGGCAGCTCGGCGGTGACATTCACCGTCCGCGCCGCCTCGCCGCTGGCGACCCAGGCCGGTAAGGGCGCGGCTGAACTCACCGGCACCCGCACCATCACCAGTGGCGCCAACAACGGCCTCGTCGACACCCCGTGGAACACCGTCACGATCGACCTCACCGGCGCCGGCTTCACCCGCAGCGGCACCAACCTCGACCGCCAGATCACCGTGCCCGCCGGCGGCACGGCGTCGCTGTCGGTCGTCGGCGCCGTCTCCTCGGACACGCTGCCGAAGACGGTCGAAAGCTACCGGGAGTACGCCGCGATGTCGCCGGCCCAGGCCGTGCGCACCGGCATCACCGACTTCAACCGCCGCTGGGCCCAGGACGTCCCCTACATCAACGTCCCCGACCCCGCCGTGGAGAAGGCCATCGTCTACCGCTGGTGGGGCGAGCGCTACAACAACCTCGACGCCAACGCGCCCGGCTACGTCTACCAGTACCCCACCACGGTCGAGGGGTCGAACCTCTACCAGAACGCCATCGCGCTGACCCAGCCGATGCACCTGCAGGACACCAAGTGGCTGCGCACGCCCTACCTGCCGTACGGCCAGATCCTCAACATCGGCGAGCTCTCCGGCGCCTCGGCATTCCTGGACAGCCCCGGCCACACCAGCTGGAACAACCACTACTCGCAGTACATCGGCACCGCCGGCCTTGAGGCGTACAACGTGCACGGCGGCGGCAAGGAGATCGCCCGTAAGTTCGCCCAGTACTTCGAGGGCGACGGCGTCGGCCAGCTCGAGCACTACGACGGCAACAAGAACAACCTGATCGCCTACGACACCAACTACATGCCGGGCAACGACGCCGACGCCATCTCCTTCGGCTTCCCGAAGTCCAACGCCAGCGCGGCGGGCGCGCGGACGATCGAGCGGCCCGAGTCGGCGTACGTGTGGGGCGCCCTCGACGCCGCCCGGCAGCTCTACCAGATCTCCGGCGCCGACCAGGCCAAGGTCGACGCGATGGCGAACGGCGCCAACGGCGTCCGTGACGCGATCCTCAACCAGCTGTGGAGCCCCGACATGCGGATGTTCCTGGCCCGCACGTCGTACGGAGCCACCAGCGCGGCCAGCTCCAACGGCCGGGCCAACCCGCTGCCCGCGTCGGCTCGTAACCTCATCCCGGCCAAGGAGTCGAACCTCTACGACATCTACGCCCAGAACCTCATCCCGTTCGACCAGTGGCAGAAGTACGTCGACGGATACCGCTTCCTGACCTACGGCGACAACTTCCCGATCTTCCCGTTCTACACCGCCAACCAGTACGACCGGTCGGCCTACGGGATCGGCGGCTCCAACAACTTCTCCAACATCAACTTCACCGTGCAGTACCGTGGCGTCCGCTCGGCGCTGCGGCACTACGACCCCGAGCAGAAGTACATCACCCCGGCGTACGCCAAGCGGCTGCTGGACTGGATGGCCTGGAGCGTCTACCCCAGCGGTGACGCGCGTGTCGCGAACCAGGCGGAGTACTACTCCAACTGGAACCCGACCACGAAGACCTACAACCGCAACAACCCGAACCACGTGATGCTCGGGAACATGAACTACATCTTCGTCGAGGACATGGCCGGCCTCCAGGCGCGCTCCGACGACAAGATCGAGCTGTGGCCGATCACGTTCGGCTACGACCACTTCATGGCCAACAACCTGCGCTACCACGGGCACGACGTGACGATCGTCTGGGACCCCGACGGCAGCAGGTACGGCCTGGGCGCCGGCTACAGCCTGTTCCTGGACGGCGAGAAGAAGGTCAGCACCGACAAGCTCGGCAAGCTCACCTACGACCCGAACACCAACCAGGTCAACGCCGAGGCCGGGCTGACCGTCACCTTCAAGGCGGGTGGCGGGACCACCTTCCCGAGCGCGGTGAACACCAGCATCAAGGACGACCGCGTCGTCGGGTACCTCAAGACGGCCGGCATCGACCTCACCCAGACCGCGCCGAACCTGGCGACCGGCGCCACCCTGGCCTCGTCGTACACCCAGCAGGGCACCCGGCCGACGTCGTGGCGGCAGTTCCACACGCCCGGCTGGAGCACCACCTCGATGAACTACACCCCTGGCGCGATCAAGGAGACCGAGCGGCCGGTGTCGCTGGCCGCGGTGACCGACGGCAGCACCGCCAACGAACCGTACTGGGGCAACTACGGCACCACCGAGAAGAACGGCTACATCGACCTCGACCTGGGGTCGGCCAAGTCCTTCGACAACGTGAAGGTGTTCTTCGTCAGCGACCGCCAGGCCGGCGGCTACCGCGAACCCGCGCGCTGGTGGGTCCAGGTGCCCGACGGCAAGGGCGGCTGGAAGGAGGTGCCGGACCAGTTCAAGAACCCGTCCGTCCCGGCGGCCAAGTTCAACGAGGCGCTCTTCAAGACCGTGACGTCGAACAAGCTGCGCATCGCGTTCACGAACAGCCCGACCCTCTACACGGCCATCTCCGAGATCCAGGTGTTCAACTCGGGCCGGGAGATCCCGCCGGTGTCCAACCAGGCGCCCGTCGTCACCGCCACCCGCGACAACTCGGCGGACGGCAACCTCTCCACCAGGCTGGTCGGCACGGCGTCCGACGACGGCATCCCCTACGACAACGAGCTCACCTTCGGCTGGGAGACGGTCTCGGCGCCGCAGGGCGCGGGCGTCATCTTCTCCGACCCCAAGGCGTTGGCGACTCGGGTGACCGGCACCGTCGCCGGTGACTACGTGTTCCGGTTCTTCGCCGACGACGGCGACAAGCGGTCGGAGGCGACCGTGGCGGTGACCCTCACCAAGCGGGCGATCTCCGCGGAGTTCGGCTCCTCGGGGACGGTCACCACCAGCGGCACCGCGTCGTGGGAGAACCACCAGCGGGTCAACGACCCCAGCACCCCGAGCAGTTCGAACCCGGGCACCGGCAACGGTTGGGGCAGCTGGGGCCAGCAGCAGAGCGGCACCAGCGTCGCACAGGCGGCGTGGATCCAGTACACCTGGACCTCGCCGGTGCGGCTGTCGTCGACCGACATCTACTGGTACGACGACAACGGCGGCACCCGCCGGCCCAACGCCACGACCTACGCCATCGAGACCTCCTCGAACGGCACCACCTGGACGCCGGTCACCCTGACCAAGGGGTCGACGTACGCGGGCGGTCTGGCCATGAACGCCTACAACCACTTCGATTTCGAACCGACCACGACCAGCCGGTTGCGCATCCGCATCTGGGGCGTCCAGGGCAGCGGCGCGGGCACGGGCGTGCTGCGCTGGCGTGCCAACGGCGAGACCGTCGACTCGGTGCGCTCGCCGGTGCTGATCCGGACCGGCGTCGGCCAGGTGCCCACCCTGCCGAACACGCTCGACGCGGTCTACGCCAGCGGCGCCCGCGGCACGGTCGGGTTCAAGTGGCAGGCGATCACGCCCGAGATGGTCGCGGAGCCCAACGTCGACCCGTTCGTGGTCTACGGCACGAACGACGGCTACGGCCTGATCGCCGAGGCCCGCGTCTACGTGCGGCCCGAGATGTCCCAGGGCGGCATCTCGATCCAGGGCGCCGAGCGGTTCGAGCAGACCCTGGAGGTGGGCGAGCAGCCCTACCTGCCCAACAAGGTGGAGGTTTCCTACAACGACGGATCCCGGGACAATCAGGCCATCGGCGTCAGCTGGCGGTACGACGCAAACATCGTCAACACCCCGGGCCGCCACACCGTCATCGGTGACCTGATCCTGCCCGACTACGTCAGCCAGGCCGGTGCCACGCAGACCACGCTGACTCTCACCGTGGGCAAGGACACGGTGGCGCCGACGACGACCCTGACCTGGTCGCCTTCGGAGCCGAACGGCAACAACGGGTGGTACACGGCGGCCCCGTCCTTCACCCTCGACGCGACGGACGCCTTCGCCGTGGCCAGCACGCAGTACCGGGTCAATGGCGGTGACTGGACGACCTACCCGGGCACGCCGGTCACCGTCGACCGGGAGGGCACCAACCGGGTGGAGTTCCGCTCGACCGACACCAGCGGCAACGTCGAGGAGCCGAAGCAGGCCACGGTCAAGGTCGACACGATCGCGCCGACAGCCACGTTCGCCTCGGCGATCGGCGAGGTGTACTTCGGCTCGGTTCCGCCAACTCCCTCGTGCACCGCGAACGACGGCACCTCCGGTCCGGCGGGATGCGTCGTCAGCGGCTACCGCACCGACGTCGGCACGCACATCCTCCTCGCCAGGGCGATCGACGCCGCGGGCAACGTGGGCACGGCCGTGCAGTCGTACACCGTGCTGCCATGGACGCTGAAGGGCTTCTACAGCCCGGTCGACATGGGCGGGGTGCTCAATACGGTCAAGGGCGGCAGCACCGTGCCCATGAAGTTCCAGGTCTTCTCGGGCACCACCGAGCTGACCGACCCGGCGCTGATCACGATGAACGCCAAGCAGGGCACGTGCGGCGTCGGTATGCCGACGGCCGAGATTGAGATGCTCGCCAGCGGTGGCACCTCACTGAGGTACGTGGACGGCAAGTTCCAGTACAACTGGAAGACGCCAACCGCCCCCGGCACCTGCTACGCGGTCACCGCCACGACACCTGACGGGTCCGCCCTCACCGCGCAGTTCAAGCTGCGGTGACCGGGCACTGACCCACGCGGAGGGGCTGCTTTCGGCAGCCCCTCCGCTGCCCGTCTGCCCACCACCTTGTTCGGGGGAGACCACTCCACTGCCCGGAGGCGGCGGGCGGTCGCCAGCCGGCTTCCGCAGCAGACGACCAGCGATGAGACGACCGGCATTGTTGCGACGTTGGATGGCCGGAGTCCCACCGAAGTTCCGTCAGCTGTCGGGTGCTCCCGCTCAGCGGCGACAGCTACGGTCTGGTGGCCGGCAGAGAAACCGGTAGATGAAGTCGGTGGCGGCCGCCTGCCGGCAGACGGTCTCACGGGCTCCGGCGATGCCGGGGGAGCGGTGGGCTCAGCAAGGGGACGGCGTCCGGCCGGACGGTTGGCTACCTCAGCCGTGGCGCGATCCGGATCGGACCGCGCGAACCTCGGCTGTTCGGGTCGACGGGAGTCGGATTTCGCACCACCGGCTGCGACGTCAGTCCACTGCCCAGGGGCCACCACCTGAGGACAGGAAGGGACTCGCAATGATGCGACGAAATGTGCGTCCACGGGTTGCCAGCCTCACAGCTGCCACCTGTGTGGCGGCACTGGCTTTTTCCCTGGGCACCGCGACACCGGCTGTTGCCGCCCCCGACGGCGTCGGGCCGATCTTCGTGGACGGGCAGGCGCAGATCGTGCCTGAGTTCGCGAACTCGAGCGGCTGGATCCGGCAGCGGTTGTGGGTGGAGACCGAGTTCGACTCCGACGGCGACGGCAAGCTCGACCGCATGCACGTGGACGTCACCCGGCCGGGGCAGACCGCGCAGGGACTGAAGGTGCCGGTCGTCTACGAGACGAGCCCGTACTACGCCGGCACGGCGTCCACCCAGTCGCAGTACTTCTGGAACGTGCGACACGAACTCGGCGAGCAGCCCCCGGCCCGGATCTCACCGCCGCAGATCGCCCACCAGCCGAACCGGACCGCCGTGTCCACAAGCGAGGTCAGCACGTGGGTGCCGCGCGGCTTCGCCGTGGTCCACTCCGACTCTCCGGGTACCGGACTGTCGCAGGGCTGCCCGACGGTCGGCGGATCCAACGAGTCGCTGGCGCCGAAGGCGGTGATCGACTGGCTGAACGGTCGCGCGAAGGGTTACACCAGCGTCAACGGGGATGAAGAGGTCTCGGCGACAAGCTGGGCGACCGGCAAGGTCGGCATGACCGGTACGTCGTACAACGGAACGCTGCCGCTCGCCGCCGCGACCACCGGTGTCGACGGCCTTGAGGCGATCATCCCGATCGCGCCGAACACCTCGTACTACCACTACTACCGCTCCAACGGCCTGGTCCGGAACCCCGGCGGCTATGCCGGCGAGGACGTCGACTACCTGTTCGACTACATCAACAGCGGCTATCCGGACCGTCGGGCGTACTGCATCGAGAACGTCCGGGGCGAGATGAACCGGTTCCAGGACCGGGTTACCGGCGACTACAACGACTTCTGGGCCAGCCGCGACTATCTCAACGTCGTCCAGAACGTCAAGGCCGCCACCCTGATGGCGCACGGGTTCAACGACTGGAACGTGGTGCCCGAGCACAGCGTGCGGATCCTTGAGGCGCTGAAGAAGCAGGGTACGCCGGTGCAGGCCTACTACCACCAGGCTGGGCACGGAGGCGCCCCGCCGCTGGACATGCGCAACCGGTGGTTCACCCGCTACCTGTACGGCGTTCAGAACGGCGTGGAGAACGACGCGCGGGCCTGGATCGTGCGTAACGAGACCGGTCCCAGCCAGCTCACCCCGTACGCGGACTACCCCAACCCGGCCGCGTCGCCCGTCACCATGGTGCTCAAGCCCGGCGGTAACACCACCGGCGAACTGACCTCGTTGGCGCGGCCCGGCAAGGGCGTGGAGTCGCTGGTCGACGCCGGCAACACCGCCTGCAACGCCGGCACCCTGGCCACCACCGTGTCCGACCAGCGGCTGCTCTACGTGACGCCGGAACTCACCGCGCCGGTGCACATCTCCGGCACGGCGTCGGTGACGCTGCGGATGAGCGCGAGCAAGCCGGCGGCCAACCTGTCGGTTGCCCTGGTGCGGCTGCCGTGGACCGGTGGATCGGGCTGCGAGTCGAGCACCCGGGGCACCACGACGAGCATCATCACCCGTGGCTGGGCCGACCCGCAGAACCGCCACTCGCTCACCCGGAGCGAGCCGCTGGTGCCCGGGCAGTTCGTCGACGTGACCGTGCCGCTGCAGCCGGATGACCAGGTCATCCCGGCGGGCTACCGGATCGGCCTGATGGTCTTCTCCACCGACCACGAGTTCACCCTGCATCCCGCTCCGGGCACCGTGCTCAACGTCGACCTGGCCGCGACGTCCCTGCGGCTGCCCGTGGTCGGCGGGCCGCTGGCGATGTCGACCTGCGCGACCACCGACACCCGGGCGACCGTGGTGATCGGCGGCGTCGACAGCGGCGTGCGCAACCAGTCGCTGGCCGGCAATTGCACGATCAACGACCACATCCTCGACGGGGAGCGGTGGTCGAACCACGGCGAGTTCGTGACGCACGTCAACGAGGTCGTGGACCAGCTCATCGCGGCTGGAGCGATCCGGTCGAACCAGCGCGGGGCCATCGTGTCGGCGGCGGCCAAGTCGCGCGTCGGCAAGTGACGAAGTAGCACGGAGAGGGAGGTGGACAGCCAGTGAGACTCAAGTTAGCGACCTTCGCGGCGCTCGCCTTGGTGGCCGGCCTGTTGACCGGCGCCGGCCCGGCGAGCGGCGCTCCGGCGGACGGCCCGCCGATGCCATTGCCCACCCCGAAGGTGCATCCGATTCAAGTCACCGGCCCGGCGGCCGAGCGGCTGAACCTGATCATCCTCGGTGACGGCTACCAGTGGGACCAGCAGGGGATCTTCCTGAAGGACGTGGACCGCAACCTGGCCGTCATGTGGGCCACGGAGCCGTTCCGGACCTATCGCGACTACATCAACGTGTACGCGGTGGAGATCGCCTCGATCGACTACGGCGTCCGGTGCGACCCAGATGGGCGGGTACGAAACCCGGACGGCACGATCCGGGACACCGGTCAGCGTGAGGGTCCGATCAACGCCAAGAACACCGCGCTGCGGATGATCTACCAGGACGGCTGCAGCGACCCGCTGTCGCGCGGCACCGTCTACGGCGGGGCGCCGCTGAACTGTGCGAACTACGCCGCCTACTATCCGGCCGGGGTCAACCCCTGCGAGACCGGCAGCCAGGCGCACAACCGGATCATCGACAACTACGTCGCGCCGGTCCTGGGTATCCCGCGCACGGCGCAGAACCTGCAGACCCTGGCGATCTTCAACACGTTCACGTACGGCGGGATCGGCGGCACCCAGGCGACGACCTCCGGCGGTTCCCCGCAGGGCCCGCTGATCTCGTTGCACGAGATCGGCCACTCGCTCGGCACGTTGGTCGACGAGTACCCCTACTCGTCCCGTGACGTGGTGCGGTCCTGCTACACCGGCGGCGAGCCGAGCAGCTTCCACCACACCATCTACAGCGACCCGCAGAAGATGGTCCAGGACCAGAAGAAGTGGTGGCGCTGGGTCGGCGAGGAGAGTCGCTCCGGCGGCACGATCGGGACGCACGAGGGCGGCGGCATGTACCCGTGCGGCCAGCGCCGGCCGAGCGAGCACTCGATGATGCGCTGGATCGGGTTCGACCTCGACCAGATCGGCCTCGAACACATGGTCGCCCGGGTGACCGGGATGCGTAACTCCGGGCAGATGAACGTCCGGAGCACCGCGCAGGGCACGGTGGCGTCCGACAGCGTGCTGTGGGTCGAGCCCGGCCAGCCGCGCTACCACGAGCTGCAGGTCACCTGGCGGATCGGTGGCCCGAACGGCACCGTGCTCGACACGCACAACAGCAGCAACCTCGACCTCGGCGAGCTGAACCTGCCCGCCGGGACCGTGGTGCACGTCGAGGTGCGGGACCCGGTGGGGCCGGACGGCGTCGACTGGGTACGTAACCCGTCGACCAACAATGCGGCCACCGACTCGGGCTACAACGGGGCGCGGTTCGTGCAGACCCGGCAGTGGACGGTGGGTGGCACGAAGGCGACGCCGTCGTCGCCTGCCGCGACCATCACCGGCTCCACGCCGAACACGCAGCCGGTCGCCGGCGACGAGGTGGTCTATGTGCGGACCAACCACCCGGCCGACCGGATCCTCGGCGTGGCCTGGTCGCTGGACGGCAAGGCGCTGCCGAACCCGCACAACAGCCGCAACCTCGATCTCGGGGCGCTGAAGCTGGCGTCGGGCACCCACAAGCTGGCCGCGGTGGTGACCGACCCGGCCGATCCGGGTGGCGTCTCCGACCGGATCGAATGGACCGTCGACAACGCGATGCCGACCGCGCCGCGTGCGCTGTCGGAGCCGCTGACCCGGCTCGCGGACAGCATGGAGCACCCGGTCTACTTCGACGGCTGGGACATGTGGCTGGACCCGCAGGACGACCACACCGGATACGACGAAGAGCGCTATGTCGTCGGTCAGCTCCGGTTGGACAAGGACGGGTGGTTCAACTACTTCGGCTTCCCCGAGCAGCCGATGCCCGAATCGCCGTTCCAGTTCCGCCACTCGGGCACGAACATCAAGGCGCTGACGTACGGCAACCTCGGCACCGGTGGCCTGTCGAAGGCGGCGTTCGAGCAGACCCTGCCGGACGACCACCCGGGCGGCGGTTTCGTGCCGGGCTTCGGCACGCACCTGGTCGAGCACCGGGCGATCGACGCGGCCGGCAACATCGGCGACCCGAGCGCCTACCGGGCCACCGTGCTGCCCGGCTCGTCGCCCGGCTGCACCACCACGTTGACCGGCAAGCAGCACAAGCTGGTGGTCAGCGAGGGCGTCACCTGTCTCAAGGGCGCCCAGGTGGCCGGCGGGGTGTCGGTGCGCGCCGGCGCCTCACTGGTGGTCCGGGACAGCTCGATCAACGGCGGGTTGACGGCGACCGGCGCTCAGGCGGTGCAGCTGTTCGGCAGCACGGTGAACGGCAGCTCGCGGATCACCGGAACCACGCGGGACGTGACGATCGCCGGCAGCACCTTCAACGGCTCGTTCACCCTGTCGGACAACGTCCAGGTCACCGCCAACGAGCGGTTCAGCCGGCTGGCCGGCGCCTACGGGCCGATCCTGGTCGGTAGCCGAGTCAACGGATCGCTGAGCTGCACCGGCAACAGCGCGGCGGTCAAGGACTTCGGCGCGCCGAACACCGTGAACGGCGCCAAGGGCGGCGACTGCGCCGCGCTGTAGCGGGCCGTCGCTGAAATAGGAGCACGTGTGGTGGGCCGGCAATCGCCGGCCCACCATTTTTTCACCGGCGTACGAATCGGTTGCAGCACAACGGAGTGTTCGTTCGTTGCGACAGTGGTTCGATCCACCGGAGAGAAACCGCGGCGTATGTAGGTAGTTATGTCGGCGGATGACAAAATAGAATTCCGAGCAAGATTCCTTTCGCGGTGGCGTCCGCCGGATGGCGACTCCTACCGCAGATTTACCGCGCCCCAGAAACGGAGGAAGCCGCTGTGGCCAGGCGTTTGTCGGCCGCCGTCGCGCCCGGTGCACTCGTCGTGCCCGCCGCATTGACCGCCGGGTCAGCGTACGCGAACAATCGTCGGGTGGGCATGAGGTTGTCGAGCAGGTGACGTCCGATGGTCCCGCCCCGGCGTCGACCGTAAAAGTTACCTCGCGATCCTCAGCATCGACATCATCGCAGGCCAACCTGCATTGACAGACCAGGGCGATCCTTAACTTCACGGTCTTGTGACGAAAACCAAGTGGGCGTGAAGCAGGAAAGCGCAGTGCCTGCCAGTGCGAACCGGGTCATCGGCGATCATGAACACAATGTAGGATTCCGGATGTGAAGGCGGACGCGGGCCGGCGTTACCGGCTGTATCCCACCGAGGGGCAGGCGGAGCGTTTGACCGGGTGGGGGCACACGTGTCGCTGGCTGTACAACACCGCGTTGGAGCAGCGCCAGTTCGTTTGGCGGCAGCGCAAGACGACCCTCGGGGTGACCGCCCAGTGCGCCCATCTAACTGAGGCGCGTAAGGACTTCGATTGGGTGGCTGATCTGCCGGCGCAGTCCGGTCAGCAGGTGCTGCGTAACCTGGATCAGGCGTACCGGAACTGGTGGAATCCGCAGCATCCCGCTGGAGCGCCGACCTGCAAACGTAAGTCGGCGCGGTTGTCGGTTCCGTTTCCCGGTCAGGCCATCGAGGTCCGTCGCCTCAACCGGCGGTGGGGTGTGGTCAGCCTGCCGAAGGTCGGCGAGGTCAAGTTCCGGTGGTCCCGTCGGTTGGGCGGCGCGGTCCGGAACGCGGTGGTGTCCTTCGACGGTGTCGCCTGGCACGTCGGTTTCGGCATCCACACCGGCGTCACCACGCCCGAGGCGCATGCCCGGCCCGACACGGTGGTGGGTGTCGACCGTGGTGTGAAGGTCGCGTTGGCGATGTCCGACGGGCGCATGTGGAACCGCACCTTCACCACCCCCGGCCAGGAACGGAAGCTGGCCAGGCTGAAGTCGACGGCTGGCCGGCAGGAGACCGCCCGCCGCAAACACGGCGCGACAACCTCGAACCGGGCCCGCAAGATCAGGGCGCAGGTCGCCCGGGCCGAGGCGAAGGTCCGTAACCGGCGCCGTGACTTCGTGATGTGGGCCGCGAACCGACTCTGCGCCCAGCACGCGGTCGTCAAGATCGAACGCCTCGACATTCAAGCGATGACCGCCACCGCCAAAGGCACAAACGAGAAGCCTGGTACCAAGGTGCGGCAGAAAGCCGGACTGAACCGGGCCATCCTCGACAAAGGCTGGGGCCTGTTCCACACGGCCCTGGACAACAAGGCACGCACCACCGGCACCCGAATCGCCAGGGTGCCAGCCGCATACACGTCTCTGCGGTGCAGCCGCTGCCGGTACACGGATCGGGACAATCGCGAGAGCCAAGCGGTGTTCCGGTGCGGGTCCTGCGGATATGAGGCCAACGCTGACGTGAACGCGGCGATCAACGTCAGGGACGCCGCCGAGGTGGCGTCCCCACTCACCGGGCGGGCAGTCCGGGACAGGAACCGCAAGGCGTCCTGTCGACCACCCACCCAGCGCCGACCACGTACGGCGCTGGAAACGGGCGTCTCCCGCCGATAGGCGGGAGAGGATGTCAAGGCATTTCGCCGAACGAGCTGCTGCCTTCCGGCCGCACCTCGTGGAACCCGGGGCCGGCGCTGGTCTACCTGGCCGCCAACGGCGGCCTGCGACCCGGCGATGTCGTGTTGCTGGAGCAGCAGACCTCCAGCCCACTGGGCGGGACCCGGTACGCGCCGCTGGAGTGGATCCCGGCGGTGTTCGACGCGATCAAGCTGCTGACCGGGCTGGGCGTCACCGTGGTGTCCACCGGCGGTAACGGCGACACCAACTCCGACGACCCGATGTACACCCGCAACGGCATCCGCTGGTTCGACCCGACCGTGCAGCACTCCGGCTCGATCATGGTCGGGGCCGGTAGCAGCACCGACCACGAGCGGCTCAGCTTCTCCAACTACGGCACCCGGTTCGACCTGCAGGGCTGGGGGCAGAACATCACCACCACGGGGAGCGGCGGCAACCTGCAGGGTGGTACGAGCCCCGCGAACCTCAACATCCGTTACACGCAGTCGTTCGGTGGCACCTCGGGCGCCGGGCCGGTCGTGACGAACGCGGTCGTGGCAATCCAGTCATACCTCAAGGCCACCGGGCAGGAGCCCTGGACCAGCCAGCAGATCGTCGAGGTGCTGCGGGCCACCGGCACGCCGCAGGGCACGGCCACGGCGGGCCAGCAGATCGGCCCGCTGCCCAACCTCGAGGCCGCGCTCAAGCTGATCGAGGTCGACGCGCCGGTCTCGACCATCACCCTGAGCCACCACGCCAACCCCAAGGTGGACTGGGTGGCCAACCCGCTGGCCACGCTGAGCGCCGATGACGGTTGGGGCGTCGGCGTCGCCCGCATCGAGTACCGCCTCGACGGCGGATCGTGGACGCCGTACCAGGCGCCGTTCCGGGTGAAGGGGCCGGGCAATCGCACGATCGAGTACCGGGCCGTCGACAACAACGGCAACGTCGAGAAGGCCAACACGTTGACCTTCGACAACCCGCGGGTGCCGGCACAACGGTAGTACCGGTCCGCTACGGCCGGGCCCACCTCGCTACCGAGGTGGGCCCGGCCGCACGCGTCTCGACACCCACTGTGGACGCTCGGCCGTGTATCGCGTCGACAGGCCAGGTTCTTGACCACCCCCACCATGCTGCGGTGTGATAGTGCAATAGCACACCTCGGATCTGCCGGAGACCTGCTTCGAGGCAGCTTGATCGCCCGGGCTCCACGTCACCCATCGGTGCCCGGCTCTCGGACGCCCAATCCGGTCGCGCCTTCGGGCGCAAGGGTCCGAAGTTCTCCCGAGTGCCACGCACGAGCGTCACACAGAAAGGGAAACTTGTGACAGACCTGCTCATCCCGCAACGAACGCCATGGCGGCGGAAGTGGCGGCACCTGGTTGCCGCGGCGGGCGCCGTCGTCCTGCTCGCCACCGCGCCGGTCCAGCCCGGGTACGCCGCATCCCCGGTCGACGGCGCGGGCAAGCTGCAGCCCGTCGATCCGCAGAACTGGAAGAACCAGTACGACATGACCTGGGCGGACTGGAAGGACATTCCAAACACCCAGTGGAACGATCCGAAGGTCAAGCCGTCCGTGCGGGGTCTGAAGATCGCCCTGGTCGCGGTCGACTTCTCCGACCAGCCGTTCGTGATCACCCAGCCCAAGAAGAGCGACCAGTTCGGCAACCCGCAGATCGACCCGATCAGTCGCGAGGCCGTCCCGGAGTTCTACCGGGACTACTACATGACGCCCAACGAGCTCAACCACGGGCGCACCATCCACGAGTACTGGATGGAGCAGAGCCGTGGCCAGTTCGGCGTCGACACGCTCGACGCGTTCGGCCCGTACGAGATGCCGCGTCACCTCTTCGAGTACGGCCTGAACGAGTTCAACCAGCAGTCGGCCTGCCCGAAGGGCTACACGTGTAACGGAAACCTCAACAACGACGCGGCCAACGCGTGGCGGGCCGCCCGCGGCTGCACGGGCAACTGCGGGTACGACGTGATCCTGCGCGTCTACGCCGGTTACGACGAGACCAGCATCTGGCAGGAATTCGGCGAGATGATGTTCCAGAACAAGGAGGACATCCCCGACGAGTGGGGCCCGCCGGCCGAGTTCAACAAGGACGGGACCCTCCCGAACTGGGCGGCGACCCGCTATGTCGAGTGGACGTCGTGGAAGGCGGCCGCCCAGCACTGGGGCCAGTCATCGATCCGGCAAGGGGAGAGCTCCGGCACCATCACCCACGAGATGGGCCACTTCTTTTTCAGCATCGGTGACAACAACAACAACCCGTTCTCCCACCGGGAGAAACCCCCGTCGCCCTTCCACCGGGTCGGCTCGGCACCGTGGGACATGATGGACCGGGGATCGTTCAACGGTCCCGGGGGCCATCACATGCGCTGGGTGGTGCCGCCGAACCAGGGCGGCTGGAGCCCGGCCGGCCTCATGCTGCGCAACAAGATCACGATGAACATCGTGCCGCCGGAGAACGTGCTCCGAATCAGCCGGCAGGCGTTGGCCGATTCCGGCGTCGTCGTCGCCAAGGTCACCGCCCGTGCGGTCGATCCGGGGCCGCAGGGCATCTCCGGCGTCCGCGTCGCCCTGGACGGCTCGGGCCGCGCCGACCGCACCCCCGACTGCAACATCAACACGGATCCGTTCTGCCACGGCAACACCGGCTGGGACGACTACACCGTCGAGGTCGTGGACCGGATGGGCTTCGACTCCTTCACCCCGGACAGCGGCGTCCTGATCGCGAAGAACAAGAGCCGGGAGAGCAGCACCTGCGGTTACAACTGCTTCGACTGGGTGATCGACGCCAACCCGCAGGACATCGAGATGATCGACTACTACGCACCGGACGGCACCCCGGTGATGGCCACCATCGCCGACCACCGCCAGCTCAACGACGCCCTCTTCCACGCCGGGACCGACTCCGGTTCCAAGTACGAGTACGTCGACCAGGCGAACCGGCTGCACATCTACGTGTTGGACCTCCGTCGGGACTCCGACGGCATCCTCTCGTACACGGTGGCCATCCGGTCGCTGGACGGATCCGGGCCGAACGCGCGCGGCGTCGCGCTGGGGCAGCCGGTGAAGCAGGGCGTCCAGCCGTCGCGGACCGCGCAGTGCACGTTCCCGCTGCGCAACACCGGAGCGGCGGGGGTCACCGCCGGGCAGCCGCGCGACCTGTCGGCGTACGTCGACTCCGACGTCTACCGGCTCTCGGCGAGTTCGGCGGGCAAGGGCTGGACGACCTGGATGCCGTACGAGGTCGTGGCGGCCAAGGCCGGCGGTACGGTCGAGGTGCCGGTCTACGCCACCCGGACCCCGGGCTCGGTGAACCAGGCCACGGTCACCCTGACCGCGACCTCGGAGAGCGACCCGAGCAGGTCGACGAGCGTGACCTGCCAGGTGCACGTCAAGGACACCACTCCCGGCGCCGGCCAGGGCCAGGGGCGGTGACCCGGAGGTAACCCGTCAGACGCGACCGGCGGCAGCCAATTGGCTGCCGCCGGTCGTGGTTGGGCGGGCTACCTGGTCACGAGGTCGTTGAGCTGGGCGCGCAGCGTGTCGGTGCCGCCGGGCCAGCCACGGAGCAGCTTGCCCCCCTTGGTCACCAGCGCGACCAGCGGTGGTTCCTCCACCCGGTACTTCCGCCAGATCTGTCCCGTCGCATCGATCCCCACCGGGTGCTTGACCTCGTTGTCGCGGACGTACTGGCGCATGCGATCGGCGGTCGAGTCGGCGCCTACGCCCACGAAGAGGATCACGTCGCGATAGTCCTCGACGAGCTGGTTGATCTCGCGCTGCTGCTCGGCGCAGAGCGTGCACCAGGGTTCGAGGAAGACCAGGACCACCGGGCGGCGGTCCCACTGCTCGGTCATGTCCAGGACCGTTCCGTCGAGCAGCTCCAGGGTGAATCCGGGGGCTCGCGGAGCGTTCGTCGGCGGGGCGACGAAGGTGACGCCCTTGGGCACCGGGCCCGGGAGAGCCGCCGACGGGGGCCGGTCGACGACCTCGCCCGTCGAGCCGGTGCAGCCGCCCAGCGCCAGGGCGACGACCAGCAACGCCGGGAGACAGCTGCGGGACCTCACGACACCACCACCTCACCCGCGAATTCCGCGCTGTCGCTCTTCTGGATCGACACGGCCGGCCGATCCGGCAGGACCAGGACCTGTCCCTCGACGTGTTCCGCCGTCTCGACCTTGAGCAGCATCACGCACAGGGTCGGCTCCCGCTTGACCTTGCTGAAGTCGACGTCCATCGCCTTCTCCGAGGTGCCCGTGG
Source organism: Micromonospora sp. NPDC048999 (assembly GCF_040649295.1). NCBI lineage: Bacteria > Bacillati > Actinomycetota > Actinomycetes > Micromonosporales > Micromonosporaceae > Micromonospora > Micromonospora sp. NPDC048999. The sequence goes on from NZ_JBEZFI010000020.1 coordinate 78,598, forward strand.
GAAGGGTTCCCCGCGCGATCTCGCGGCCGTCGCCGTCCCTGATGACGAACGGCGCCTCGGCGTGGGCGAAGCGGTAGGGCCCGGCCCCGGCGCAACTGGTGCCGGGCGGGCGCAGGTTCCAGTCGGGCACGGTCAGTCGGATGACCTGGGTCTTTGCCGGGGCGGCGGGCGGATCGGAACAGCCACCGGCGGATGTTGCGGTCAGCATGGCCATGCCGAGCAGTAGCGCTCGTCGTCGGTACATCGTGTCCCTTTCATCGGCAACGGTGCAGATGCGGCGGGGCCGTCCGCGTCGGCGGTGGCGGGCGGGTCGTTCGTGGACGTTGGCGGGACGTGTGTGGGTCGCCTTTGTCGCTTGTGACGGGTCGACGCGGCGGGCGTGACCTCGGACGCCGGGGTCACGATTGAGAAACGAGGTTGCAATTGTACATTGCACCAGCGGGTTTCGATGGCTACTCTGCCTGGCAGAGTTCAGCCCCAGGAGGTGCTCCGCACCCTCGACATGTCTGCGGTAGACCACCCGTCCGCCACGCCTCACACCCGCCCGGATCTCCGCTTCCGGGTCGGGCCCAACCGTCCCGGCACGAGCGCCTGTGCTGATCCACAGGGGAGGTGCGAGCGTGCCCAGCGGCCCGCGCGACGGACAGCCAAGGAGGAAATAGATGCGTGTGTACGGCAAAGTGGGGCGGATAGTCGCCCTGACGGCCAGCGTAGGGTTGCTCGCCGCGGCCACCGCGTGCAGTGGCGCCACATCGACCGGGGACGGAGAGAGCAAGACCTTCGTCTTCGGCGCTTCCGACGACCCCAAGACGCTGGATGCGGCCTACGTGTCCGACGGCGAGTCCTTCCGCGTCATCTTCCAGATCTACGAGACGCTGGTGGCGCTGAAGCCGGGAACGACCGAGGTCGTCCCGTCGCTGGCCACCGACTGGAAGGTGAGCGACGACGGGTTGACCTACACCTTCAACCTGGTCAAGGACGTCAAGTTCCACGACGGCGAACCGTTCGACGCCAAGGCCGTCTGCTACAACTTCGACCGCTGGTACCACTTCAAGGGCGCGCAGCAGAACGGCGACATCTCCTACTACTGGCAGACCATCTTCGGTGGCTTCGCCACCCAGGACAGCGAGTCCGCGCCGAAGACCAGCCGCTACGACTCCTGTGAGGCCACCGAGGACTCGGTGGCGACGCTGCACCTGAAGCAGCCGTCGTCCGCGCTGCTGTCCGGCCTGGTGCTGCCCGCCTTCGCCATCGCCAGCCCCAAGGCGATCGAGGAGGGCGGGACCGACCTCGCGATCAACGGTGACTCGATCGCCTACACCGGCGGCTTCGGTACCAAGGTGGTGGCCGGCACCGGGCCGTTCAAGTTCGTCAGCTGGGACCGTGGCGAGAAGCTCGTCCTGGCGGCGAACGAGACCTACCGCGAGGGCAAGCCCGCGCTGGACCGGATCATCTTCCGGCCCATCGCCGACGCGACCGCGCGGATGCAGGCGTTGCAGGCCGGCGAGATCGACGCCTACGAGGGCGTCGCGGCGGCCGACATCCAGGCCGTGAAGAACGTCGGCCAGGTGGTCGAGCGTCCGGCCTTCAACGTCGGGTACGTCGGCATGAACCAGAAGGTGCCGCTGCTGAAGAACCACAAGATCCGCGAGGCGATCGCGCACGCCCTGAACCGCCAGGCGCTGCTGTCCGCGGCGTACCCCGAGGGCGCCGAGGTGGCCAACCAGTTCCTGCCGCCGTCGCAGTGGGGCTACAACAACAGCATCAAGGGCTACGAGTACGACCCGGAGAAGGCCAAGCAGCTCGTCGCCGAGTCGGGGGAGAAGGACCTGAAGCTGGAGTTCTGGTACCCGGCCAACGTCTCTCGTCCGTACATGCCCAACCCGCAGGCGGTCTACGAGTCCTTCGCCGCGGACCTGGAGAAGGTCGGCTTCACCATCGTCCCGAAGACGGTCCCGTGGACGCCGGACTACCTGCAGAGCATCCAGGCCGACGGGAAGGGCCAGCTCTTCCTGCTGGGCTGGAGCGGCGACTACGCCGACCCGGACAACTTCGTGGGCACCTTCTTCCGCGAGACCACCCCGCAGTTCAACCTGACCGACCCGGAGATCCAGGGGCTGCTCAACAAGGGCTTGGCGGAGACCGACCAGGCCGCCCGGCAGAAGCTGTACGAGGAGGCCAACCAGCTCATCTTCGACTACATCCCCGGGGTTCCGTTCGTGCACAACCGGCCGCTGCTGGGGCTGGGCAAGAACGTTTCCGGCTACCAGCCGTCCCCCGTGAGCCTCGAGTACTTCAAGCTCGTGAAGATCGAAGGCTGACAGTCACGTGCTCCGCTTCGTCGCTCGACGGCTGCTTCAGCTGATCCCCATCCTGCTGGGGTTGTCGGTCCTGCTGTTCGCCTGGGTGCGCGCGCTCCCTGGCGGGCCTGCCCAGGCGCTGCTCGGGGAGAAGGCGACACCGGCGGCCATCGAACAGATCGAGGCGCAGCTCGGCCTGGACCGCCCGCTCTGGGAACAGTACGTTCAGTTCCTCGGGCGGGCGGTCCGGCTGGACTTCGGCGCGTCGCTGCAGACCGGACGGCCGGTCCTCGAGGAGATGGCGCGCCGATTCCCGGCCACGATCGAGCTGGCCATCGCCGCGCTCGTCATAGCCGTCGCGGTGGGCATCCCGCTGGGTTACCTGGCCGCCCGGCGCTACGGAACCTGGTTGGACAGCGTCCTGGTCTCGGGCTCCCTGCTCGGGGTGACCGTTCCGATCTTCTTCCTGGCGTACCTGCTCAAGCTCGTCTTCGCCGTCCAGCTCGGCTGGCTGCCGACCGCCGGCCGGGCGGATCCGCGCGCCTACGCCGAGCACCCCACCGGCTTCTACGTCCTCGACGGCATCGTCACCGGCAACCTGCCGGCGAGCTGGGACGCCCTGACACACCTGATCCTGCCCGCGATCGCGTTGGCCTCGATCCCGCTCGCCGTGATCGTCCGGATGACCCGCGCCTCGGTGCTCAACGTCCTGCACGAGGACTACGTGCGGACCGCCGAGGCGAAGGGCCTGCTGGCCGGCACGGTGACCCGCCGGCACGTGCTGCGGAACTCGATGCTGCCGGTGACCACCGTCATCGGGCTCCAGATGGGTGTCCTGCTCGCCGGAGCCGTTCTCACCGAGACGGTGTTCGCCTTCGCCGGCGTCGGCAAGTTCATGGCCGACGGCATCGTCGCACGCGATTTCCCGACCATTCAGGGTTTCATCCTGGTGATTGCCGTGAGTTACGTACTCATCAACATGATCGTCGACCTTCTGTACGGCCTGCTCGATCCCCGAGTGAGGGTGTCGTGAGTATCGCGGAGGAAGCTCCCCCCGGGGAACCGACCAGCCCGAACGGGGTCGACGCGGTGGCCGCCGAGCAGCCACCGGCGCGCGGCCTGCGCGGTGAGGCCATGCGCCGCCTGCTGCGCAACCCGATGGCGATGGTCGGGTTCGCGCTGATCCTGGTGTTCGTCGCGGTCGCCGTCTTCGCGCCATGGATCGCGCCGTACTCGCCGAAGGACAACTCGTGGTTGTCCCAGGTCCGGCCCGGCGCCTACCCCGGGCCCTCGGCCGAGCACTGGCTGGGCATCGATCCGTTGGGCCGGGACGTCTTCTCGCGGCTGGTCCACGGGGCTCGGCAGTCGCTGCTGATCGGCGTGGTGTCACTGACCATCGGCGCCACCGTCGGGGTGTTCCTCGGGCTGCTCGCGGGCGCCTTCGGCGGCTGGGTCGACGTGCTGGTCATGCGGCTGGTCGACATCATGCTCTCCGTACCGGGCCTGCTGTTCGCCATCGCGATCGCCGCGCTGCTGGGGCAGAGCCTGACCTCGGTCATGATCGCCATCGCAGTGGTCAACGTGCCGATCTTCGCCCGGCTGCTGCGCGGTGAGATGCTCGGGCAACGCGCCGCCGACTACGTGCTGGCGGCGCGCTCGCTCGGCATCTCCCGGGCCGGCATCGTGTTCCGCCACGTGCTGCCGAACTCGTTCACCCCGGTGATCGTCCAGGGCACCCTGACCCTCGCCCTGGCCATCGTCGAGGCGGCGGGTCTGGCCTTCCTCGGGCTGTCCGGCAGCGATCCCTCGGCGCCGGAATGGGGACGCATGTTGACCGACGCCCAGGTCGCGCTGACCTCCGCCCCACAACTGGCGCTGTACCCGGGGCTGGCGATCGTCCTCGCCGCGCTCGGCTTCACCCTCGTCGGCGAGGCGTTGCGCGAAGCACTCGACCCCAAGCTACGGCGGTAAAGATGAGCTTCCTGCGCGTACGGGACCTCACGGTCACCTTCACCCGGCCCGGGCACCCGCCGGTGCGGGCGGTCGACGGCGTCAGCTTCGACATCGAGGCGGGGCAGTCGGTGGGGATCGTCGGCGAGTCCGGCTCCGGCAAGTCCGTCACGTCACTGGCCATCATGCGGCTGCTGCCCGCCCGGGGCGTACGGGTCACCGGCAGCATCATGCTCGGCGACCAGGACCTGTTGTCCCTTTCCCCACGGCGGATGCGGGACGTCCGTGGCCGGGAGGTGGCCATGATCTTCCAGGATCCGATGACCTCCCTCAACCCGGTGGTCACCGTGGGGCGGCAACTCGTCGAGGTGATCGTCCGGCACGACGCCAAGTCGACCGCCGAGGCCAGAGCGGAGGCCGAGGCGCTGTTCGACCGGGTCGGGATCCCGGACCCGGCGCGCCGGCTACGGGAGTATCCGCACCAACTGTCCGGCGGGATGCGGCAGCGGGTGATGATCGCCATGGCGATCGCCTGCCGGCCGCGGCTGCTCATCGCCGACGAGCCCACCACGGCGCTCGACGTGACCATCCAGGCGCAGATCCTCGACCTGCTGCGAGACCTCGTCGAGGAGAGCGGCTCCGGGCTGATGATGATCACCCACGATCTCGGGGTCGTGGCCGGCCTGTGCGAGCGCGTGCATGTGATGTACTCCGGCCGGATCGTGGAATCCGCCCCGGCCAGCGGCCTGTTCGGGCAGCCCGCCCACCCGTACACCGATGGTCTGCTGCGCTCGATACCCCGCATGGACGGCGAGCGCGGCGGCCTGTTGCACACGATTCGCGGTTCGGTGCGAGACGTCGTGCCGTGGGATCGCGGCTGCGCGTTCCAGCCCCGTTGTGACCATGCGGTCGACAGCTGCCTGGGTGCCGCGCCACCGGTGCGGGAACTCAGCCTCGACCCGCCGCGCCAGGTCCGCTGTCCACGCCCGCTGGAATCCGCCGGCGCGGGACGTCACGAGGGTGGTGCCGAATGAACCTGCTTCAGGTACGCGATCTCAAGGTCCACTTCCCGATCCGCGGCGGAACGCTCCAACGCCGGCAACACGGCTCGGTGAAGGCCGTGGACGGCGTGGACCTGGACGTGGCCGCCGGGACCACGTTCGGCCTGGTGGGGGAGTCCGGCTGCGGAAAGTCCACCCTCGCGCGCGCCATCATGCGGTTGATCGAACCGACCAGTGGCACCGTTCACATCGACGGCGAGGACCTTCTCGCCCTCGGCGAACGGCGGCTGCGATCGGCGCGGCGGAACTTCCAAATGGTCTTCCAGGATCCGATGGCCAGCCTGGACCCCCGGCAGAGCGTGGAATCCCTGCTCACCGAGCCGCTGCGCGCCCACCGGATCCCCGGCGGAGCGGCGGAACACGCGCGGCGGATCCGGCACCTGCTGGAGGTGGTGGGACTGCCGGCGACCGCCCTGCACCGCTACCCGCACGAGTTCTCCGGCGGCCAGCGTCAGCGGATCGGCATCGCCCGGGCCCTGGTGCTGAGCCCCAAGCTGGTCGTCGCCGACGAGCCGGTGTCCGCGTTGGACGTCTCGGTCCAGGCGCAGGTGATCAACCTGCTCAAGGAACTGCAGGAACGGTTCTCGCTGACCTATCTGGTCATCGCGCACGACCTCGCCGTGGTGCGGCACATCAGCGACACCGTGGCGGTGATGTACCTGGGATCGATCATCGAGCAGGCCCCGTCCGAGCTGCTCTACCGTAAGCCGACCCATCCCTACACCAGGGCCCTCATGGGGGCGGTGCCGGTGCCGGACCCGGCGGTCGAGGCGGGCCGCAACCGGATCCTGCTGCGCGGTGACCTGCCGTCGCCGGCCAACCCGCCCGCTGGGTGCCGGTTCCACACCCGCTGCCCGTGGCGCCAGCCCACCCGCTGCGCCGACGAGCGACCGCCGCTGCGCACGCTCGCACCGGGGCAGCAGGTTGCCTGCCACTACGCGGAGGACATCGAGTCCGGCCGGATCCAGCCGACGGTGACCGCCGCGCCGAAAGCCAAGCCGGCAGCGCCGCACGCCCAACGCTGACGGCTATCCGCCGTCGCCGCCCGCGTTGCCTTCGGTCGACGGCATCGCCAGTTGGCCGAGGGGAATGGGTGTGGCGATCGGTCGTTGCGCGAAGGCGCGCAGATCCTCCACCGTCGGGGAACGGCGGAGGTGACGGGCCGTCAGACACACCGTGGCGAAGCCGCACACCCGGCCCTGGCACCAGCCCATGCCAGGGCGGGCGAGCAGCTTGACGGTGCGCGGGTCGCTGGCGCCGAGATCGCCGATGGTGTGCCGGATCGCCCCGGCGGTCACCTCCTCGCACCGGCACACCAGAGTGCCGTCGGGCAGGTTGTCCAGCGCAGCGGGGGGTACGGGGTAGACGCGGTGCATCACCCCGGCGAAGCGGCGCAGGGCGGCCCGCCGCCGTAGCAGCCGGGAGAGCCTCGCCGACGCGGGTGTGACGCCGAGCGAGGCGGCCGCCGACCGGCCCGCGATCTCACCTTCGACCGACGCGAGGTCGGCGCCGCCGATGCCGGTGGATTCGCCGGCGGCCCAGACCCCGTCGACGGTGGTCTGTTGGCTGTCGTCGACCGTCACCACCAGGCTGGAGTCGACGTCCACCCGGGTGGCGCAGCCGATCTGCAGGTGCAGGTCGAGCTGCGGGGTGAAGCCCCACCCGACGGCGAGCAGGTCGCATTCGACGTACCGCTGGGTGTGCGCCTCGGGGCGTCCGTCCCGGCCGAGCCGGGCGACCACCACCCCGGTCAACCGGTCGGTCCCCTCGGCCCGCGTGACGACGTGTCGATGCCGTACCGCGACCCGGTGCCGGGCGAGCTGGGCAGCGTACGCCGACGCCTCACCCACCTTGTTCAGGGCGCCGAGCAGCACGCGGGGTGACCGGGCGAAGCCGAAGGGGGCGTTGGCCTCGATCACGCCTCGGACCCGGGCGCCGTGGCGGGCGAGGCCCACGGCCACCGGCAGCAGGAAGGGGCCGGTGCCCGCAACCACGGCGGTCTTCCCGGCGACCACGAGATGACCCTTCAGTAGCGCCTGCGCCCCGCCTGCGGTCATGACCCCGGGCAGATCCCAGCCGGGGAACGGCAACTGCCGGTCGTACGCGCCGGTCGCCAGGATCAGGCGGCGGGCCTGGATGGTGACCGGCGGCCGTCCGGCCTGCTGCCGGGGCTCCGGGCCCACCAGGCAGTGGATCGCCCACCCGTCGTCGATGCGTTCGACGGACCAGACGTGGTGCTCGGCCAAGCGCTGAACCTTTTGTTGGCCGGCGAGGTCGTCCAGCCGCTTGTTCGTGTCGACGAAGCGGCGCCAGGAGTGGTGCAGCGTGTCCGGTGTGAAGCGGCCGGCACCGGGGGCCGGGGAGCGCCAGTACTGCCCGCCGGGGCGGATCCCGGCATCGATGAGGGCCACCATCGCGCCGGAATCGGCCGCGGCCAGCGCCGCCGCGAGGCCGGCCGGCCCGGCTCCGACAACGGCGACGTCGACCTTGGGAGTGTTCACTGCCCGGTGCCAAGCTGAGTGCGTACGTCGTCGCCGGGTCGGGCGGGCGCCAGACAGGCCCGCACCGAGGGCTGGCCGTTGACGCTGACCAGGCAGTCGAAGCAGATGCCGATGCCGCAGAAGAGGCCACGCGGGCGCTGCCCGTGCCGGGTGGTCCGCCAGGACCTGACATCCGCCGCGGTGAGGGCGGCACCGATCGTCCAGCCGTCACGGCATGCGATCGGTTCGCCGTCGAACGTGATGTCGAACGGGGCGGGGCCTGTCATGCGGAAGCCTCCGTGAAGCGGTCGGGCCGGAACGGGTGCAGGTCGATGTCGGGTGGGCCGCCGGTCAGCGCCTGCGCGATGAGCAGGCCGGTGCCCATGGACAGGCCGATGCCGGCGCCCTCGTGGCCGCACGCGTGGTAGAGGCCGGGGGCGCGCGGGTCCGGCCCGATCACCGGCAGGTGGTCGGGGCAGTACGGGCGGAACCCGTGGTAGGCGCGGATCGCCGAGACCCCGGCGAGGCTGGGGAACAGCCGCACCGCTCCGTGGGCGAGCGCGCCGAGTGCGGCTGGCGAGAACGTGTGGTCGAAACCGACGCGCTCGCGGCTGGCGCCGATGAGCACGGTGCCGGCCCGGGTGCCCTCGACGACGGCCGAGGTCTGCAGGGCGGCGGAGTCGCTGGCCACGTCGCCGATGTAGTCGGTGAGGTACACCTTGTGCCGGATGATCGGCGGGAGCGGTTCGGTGACCAGGATGAATCCGCGGCGAGGTGCCACCGGCACGCGTACGGCGGCGAGGGCGGCGAGTTCGCCGGCCCAGGTTCCGGCGGCGTTGAGCACGGCGCCGCTGGAGATGTCGCCTTGTGGCGTGCGGACACCCACGACTCGATCTCCGTCGCGGAGGTAGCCGGTCACCGGCTGGTGCGGTAGCACGGTTGCGCCACCTCGCCGGGCGAGCCGGAGCAGGTGCGCCGTGGCGAGCATCGGTTGCACCTGCATGTCCTGCGGGTACAGGTAGCCGCCGGCGAGATCGTCTGCCAGGTGCGGTTCGTGCTCGTGCAGTTCGTGCGCCGGTACGGCCAGCGCCTCGACTCCGAGCGCCTGTTGCTTTCCGGTCAGCCGCTGCATAACTTCCAGAGGTGCCTGGCCGGTTGCCACGACAAGGCCGCCTTTGGTCTCGAGCTCGACCGCGCGGCCGAACGTCGTGCCGTCGAGCGGCAGGTCGGCCAGGGCGCGCCACTGCTGGTTCGACAGCAGCGCGAGGTCGAGTTCGGGGCCGAGCTCCTTGTCGGAGACCAGGATGTTCCCTTCGCCGGCCCCGGTTGTTCCGCCAGCGATCGGTCCTCGATCGACGACGGCAACCGACAGGCCCGCTTGGGTGGCGTAGTAAGCGCAGGCGGCGCCGACGATCCCCGCTCCGATGACGACCAGGTCAGGGCTGATCGCGAGGCGCGTACGACTGTCGTGTCTGGTCACGACGCGGCCGCCGGCGCTCGGCTGACGCGGTGGCGCGCAGTCGCGCCGACGGGCGCGGGAGGGGTGTCGGGCATGGGCACCTCGGGCAGCGTTGCGGCTGGAGTCCTTCGCTTGCGCTGTTGTAGTGTGACATTGTACGGCCGTCGCCGCCAGGGTGATGCCCGCAGCAGCGGCGACCGGATACAGATCGTTCGGGTGCGGTCGGACGTATGCGACCAGAGAGAAGGAGTGCTGGATGCACGCGCGATTGAAGCCATGGCACGGGGTGCTGGTAGCCACGGCGCTGCCCTTCGATGATCGGCTGGAGGTCGATCTCGATCGTTTCGCCGAGCACGTCCGGTGGTTGGCCGCCGAGGGCTGCGACGGGGTGACCCCGAACGGGTCACTGGGCGAGTACCAGACGCTGACGGAGAAGGAACGCAGCGCCGTGGTGCGTACGGCGGTCGACGCCGCCCCGGACGGCTTCACCGTGATGCCCGGCATCGCCGCCTACGGTGCGCTGGAGGCGCGCAGGTGGGCCGAGGACGCCGCCGAGGCCGGCTGCGACGCGGTCATGCTGCTGCCCCCGAACGCCTACCGGGCCGACGAGCGGGCCGTTGTCGAGCACTACCGGGAGGTCGCCAAGGTCGGCATTCCCGTGGTGGCGTACAACAACCCGCTCGACACCAAGGTCAACCTCACGCCGGCCCTGCTCGCCCAGCTGAGCGGCGAGGGCCTGATCGTGGGCGTCAAGGAGTTCTCCGGCGACGTCCGCCGTACCTACGAGATCACCGAGCTGGCCCCGGAACTCGACGTGCTGATCGGCGCCGACGACGTCGCGCTGGAGGTGGGCCTCGGCGGAGCGCGGGGCTGGGTCGCGGGCTACGTCAACGCGCTGCCGCGCGCGAGCGTGCAACTGTTCAACGCCGCCACCAGCGGCGACCTGGCCACCGCCCTGCCGCTGTACCGGACGCTGCACGAGCTGCTGCGGTGGGATTCGAAGACGGAGTTCGTCCAGGCGATCAAGCTGTCGATGGACATCGTTGGCCGGTACGGCGGCCCCTGCCGCCCGCCCCGGGTCCCGCTCACCGCCGAGCAGCAGCGCGCCGTCCGAGAGGCCACCGAAAAGGCGATCGCGGCCGGATACCGATAGCGAGAGGGCGGTAGACACGTGCGCACCAACCGGGTGTTCCACGCGATCGACTCGCACACCGAGGGCATGCCGACGCGGGTGATCACCGGTGGCGTCGGGGTCATCCCCGGCAGTTCGATGGCCGAACGCCGCCAACACTTCCTCGAGCATCTCGACCACATCCGCACGCTGCTGATGTACGAGCCCCGTGGACACTCGGCCATGAGTGGGGCCATCCTGCAACCGCCCACTCGACCCGACGCCGACTGGGGTGTGCTGTACATCGAGGTGAGCGGGTGCCTGCCGATGTGCGGGCACGGCACCATCGGGGTGGCCACGGTGCTGGTGGAGACCGGGATGGTGCCGGTCACCGAGCCGGTGACCCGGATCCGGCTCGACACGCCCGCCGGCCTGGTCATCGCCGAGGTGGCGGTGCGCGACGGGCGCGCCGAGTCGGTCACCCTGCGGAACGTCGCGGCGTACGTGCACGAGCTGGACGCGACAGTCGAGGTGCCCGGGCTCGGCACGCTCACCCTCGATGTCGCGTTCGGCGGCAACCTCTACGCCATCATCGGGCTCGACCAGCTCGGCATCGCGTTCGCCCCGACGGACGCCCGGCTCCGGCAGCGGATGCTGGACGCCGGACTGGCCATCATGGACGCGGTGACCGAGCAGGTCAACCCGGTGCATCCGGAGAATCCGGACATCGCCGGTTGTCATCACGTCTATCTCGCGGCACCCGGTTCGGACGCCCGGCACTCCCGGCACGCGATGGCCATCCATCCGGGCTGGTTCGACCGGTCACCGTGCGGCACCGGCACGTCAGCCCGGATGGCCCAACTGCACGCCCGAGGCGAACTGCCGTTGAACACCGACTTCGTCAACGAGTCGATCATCGGGAGCCGGTTCGTCGGCCGACTGCTCGAGTCCACCACCGTCGCCGACCGGCCGGCGGTGGTCCCGACGGTCACCGGTCGCGCCTGGATCACCGGCACCGCGCAGTACTTCCTCGACCCCACCGACCCGTTCCCCGCCGGATTCCTGCTCTGACCAACCCTCGCGGTAGCGAAACGCCTGGAGCCCATGTTGTCTGTCGTACAGTCCACATCTCCGCAGAACCCCACCGATCTGGTCGTCACGGTCGCCGAGGCCACCGGGTCCGACGTCGACCAGGCCGCACGCCGGGCCCGCCAGGCACAGCGAGCCTGGGCCGCCGCGTCGCCCGCGGAACGGTCCGCCGCCCTGCATGCAGCAGGCGAGGCGGTGGCGGCCGCGACGGACGAGTTGGCCGCGCTGGTGGTGCGCGAGGTGGGTAAGCCTCGGTCCGAGGCGCTCGGCGAGGTCGCCCGATCCGTGGCCATCCTGCGCTACCACGCCCAGCAGGTGTTCGATCCGATCGGTGCGCTCCACGAACCGAGCGGTGGCGGCCCTGGGCTGACCTACACCCGTCGACGTGCCCGCGGGATCGCCGCCCTGATCACGCCCTGGAACTTCCCCCTGGCGATCCCCCTGTGGAAGGCCGCGCCGGCGCTGGCCTTCGGCAACGCGGCGCTGATCAAGCCGGCGCCGCAGGCGACGGCGTGCGCGCTGCGGCTGGCCGAACTGATCGGGCCGCACCTTCCCGACGGGCTTCTCGCCGTGCTGCCCGGCGACGCCGAGCCCGGTCAGGCGGTCGTCGCGGCCGGCGACGTCGTCTCGTTCACCGGATCCGCCGCGGTCGGCTCGGTCGTGGCATCGGCTGCGGCCCGACGTGGCGTCGCCGTCCAGTGCGAGATGGGGGGCCAGAACCCGGCCATCGTGCTGCCCGACGTGGACGTCGCCGCCGTGGCCCGGCAGATCGCCTACGCCGCTTTCGGTTACGCGGGGCAGAAGTGCACCGCCACGAAACGGGTGATCGTCGTGGGTGACCCGGCCGGCTTCACCGAGGCGCTGGTGGCCGCGACGGAGGAGCTACGCCTCGGCGACCCGGCCGATCCCGCGACCAGCATCGGCCCGGTCATCGACTCCGCCGCGCGCGACCGGGTGCTGGCGGCGGCGGCAAGCGCCAAGGCCAGCGGTGGCCGGGTCCTCACCGGCGGCCGCCCGGGACCCGGTGACGGCTGGTACGTCGCACCGACCCTCGTCGACAACCTACCGGCCGACCATCCTCTGCTGAACGAGGAGGTGTTCGGACCGATCTGCGCGGTGAGCGGGGTCGGCAGTGTCGCCGAGGCCGTCGAGGCAGCGAACGACGTCCGCTACGGCCTGACCGCCTCCGTGTTCACCGCCGACCTGGGCACCGCGCTGCGGTGCGCCGACGGACTGGCGGCGGGGCAGATAAAGATCAACGCTCCGACGACGGGCGTCGACTTCTACCTCCCGTTCGGTGGGGAGCGGGACTCCAGCTTCGGCCAGCGGGAGCAGGGCAAGGCCGCGCAGGAGTTCTACACCTCGCTGCACACGGTCACCGCGGCGGTCGCCCCGGCATGAGCATGAGACGACCCGGGTGTCGCGGAGCGGTGGGATTCAGCCCAACTATCCTACGAGCGAAGGGGGTGCTGTAGTGCCACAGTCGTTGCATCTGCCGATGCTTGAGGCGCGGCGTAGCGTGCGTAGCCAGGTCGCCCACGCCCTGCGCGCGGCTCTCGTCGCCGGCGAGATGCGTCCCGGGGAGATCTACTCCGCGCCCACCCTGGCCGCGCAGTTCGGCGTGTCACCCACGCCGGTCCGGGAGGCGATGCTGGACCTGGTCAAAGAAGGCCTGGTCGAGACGGTGCCCAACAAGGGTTTCCGGGCCACCGAGCTCACCGACGAGGAACTGGACAACATCACCGAGATCCGGCAGCTTCTCGAGGTGCCGATGACCGTCCGGGCGGCAGGCGTCGCGACTGCCGACGACCTGGCCCGCCTGCGGCCGATGGCGCAACGGATCGTCGAGGCGGCGCAGGAGAAAGACCTGATCGCGTACATCGAGCAGGACCGCGTCTTCCACCTGGAACTGCTCGCGCTGGCGGGCAACGCGAACCTGGTCTCGCTCGTCGGCGAGTTGCGGTCCCGGACGAGGCTGTACGGCCTGACCCGGCTCGCTGCCGACGGCGAGCTGGTCTCCTCGGCTGCGGAACACCTCCAGATGCTCGACCTCATCGCCGCCAACGACCGGCGTGGCCTCGAACGACTGATCAAGGCGCACATCGGCCACGTGCGCGGCAGCTGGGCCGGCCGTGAGGAACGCCCGAGCAGGCAGCGCGCGCGAGGCGCGGCGGCGGCACACGGCGAAGCACGCCAATGAGCGCGGCACCTGCGCTGACTGTCGTCAACGCTGTCTTCTTCGACGGCGTGTCGGCCGAGCTGGCCGAGGGCACGATCCACATCCACGACGGCGTCATCGTGGCGCTCGACGGCACCGCGCGCCCGGCCGGGCAGGTGATAGACGCGCGTGGTGGCACGGTCATCCCCGGCCTCATCGACGCCCACTTCCACGCCTACGGCATCGGGCTGGATCTGCTCGCGGTCGAGTCCAGCCCACTCAGCTACCTCTCGTTGGTCGGGGCTCGTCGCCTCGCCTCCGCCCTCAGCCGCGGGTTCACCACCGTGCGTGACGTGGCGGGCGGAGACCCCGGCCTGGCCAGGGCCGTCACCGAGGGGCTGATCGCGGCGCCGCGGTATCTGTACACCGGGCCGGCGCTGTCGCAGACCGGCGGGCACGGTGATCCCCGCCCTGGTGACCTGGACCTGTGCCCCGGTGGGGCGCATCTGGCCGAGATCGTGGATGGGGTCGACGCGCTGCGCCGCGCTGTCCGGGACCGCTTCCGACAGGGCGCCCACGCCATCAAGATCATGGCCTCCGGCGGGGTGGTGTCGCTGACCGACCCCATCCGCGTCCCGCAGTATTCGGCGGCAGAGGTCCGGGCGGTGACCGACGAGGCCACCAGACGCGGCAGCTACGTCGCTGCCCATGCCTACTCTCCGGAGGCGATCGCCCACGCCGTGACCAACGGGGTGCGCACTGTCGAACACGGCAATCTGCTGGACGCGTCCACCGCCGCCCTGATGGCCGAGCACGGTGCGTTCCTCGTGCCCACGCTGGTCGCCTACGACGCCATGGACCGGCGTGGCGAGGAGGTCGGGCTCGCACCGATCGGGCAGGCGAAGAACCGCGAGGTGTTGGCCGCCGGCCGGCGGGCGATCGAGTTGGCCCGGGCGGCGGGCGTGCCGATCGGCTTCGGCACGGACCTGATGGGCATGCTGGAAGACGAGCAGCTCACCGGCCTGCGGCTGCAGGTCGAGGTCGAGGGGGCACTCGAGACACTGCGCTCCGCGACGTCCGTCAACGCCGAGATCATCGGTCGGCCCGACCTGGGACGCATCGCCGTTGGTGCCCGAGCCGACCTGGTGATTCTGCCTGGCAATCCGCTCGAGGACCCATCGCTCCTGTGGGCTGATCCACGACACCGGAGCGTCGTCAAGGACGGCCAGCTGATAGCCACCCATTCAGCCTGACGGAGTGCGACCAAGACGGTCGCCGCGCGCTTGAAGGTCCGATGAGGGTGTTGGCCCAGCCTGGTGCTCCGGGGGCGCGCGTGCGACGATCATCCGCGTTCTTGCTACGGCCACCCGCTGGCCGCGCGGCCGCCCTACGGTCGGGGTGAACGACAGATCGTGGAGGATCTCAATGTCTGAGGCGACCGTCATCGCCGGCCGGGCTGGATCGGTCTCCCTGCGCCGCGCACTACCGCGTCTGGTCCGAGACCCGTTGGGGGCTCTCGTTCATTTCGGGAACCAGTCCGGTGGCGGGATTGTGCGGCTGAACCTCGGCACCTTCCGTCCGTACCTGGTCACCCACCCCGAGCATCTACAGCAGATTCTGCGTGACAGGACCAACTTCATCCGCGACGGCGAGAGCATGCTGTGGCGTTCGGTCCGCCGAGCGGTCGGTGACGCGATCCTCGTCACCGAGGGAGAATTATGGGAGTCCAGTCGAGACACCCTGCAACCGCTGTTCACCGCCAAGCGTGCCGAGTTGCTGGTCGACCGGATGGCGGTAGCAATCGCCGAGGCGGTCGAAGCTCTGGATGAGCCGGCACGAACGGGGCAGGCCGTCGACGCTGTCACCCTGATGTCGCAAATTGTGTGCCGGGCCACCACCCGGGTGCTCTTCGGCAAGAAGATCCCTGTGCCCGATGCGCTCCAGATTTTCGCGCACCTGGGCACGATCACGCGGACGATGGTGTCTCGTCTGCTCGCCCCGGGCGTGCCCTACTGGATTCCTCTGCCGGGTGACCGTGCGTTCCGTAAGGCCGTGGAGGGCATTGACGCGCTGGTCCTGCCGATCATTCGGAAGGAGCGCGCGAATCCGGGCGATGGCGACGACATCATCGCGACGCTGTGCCGCCCGAGGGCTGACGGATCGCAGGCCAGCGAGGAGCAGATCCGCAGCGACGTCGTCGCCATGTTCTCGACCGCCAACGAGACCACGATCGGCGTCCTGTCCTGGCTGTGGCCGGTCCTTGAAGCGCACCCCGAGGTGGCCGACCGGTTGTATGCCGAGATCGACGAGGTTGTCGGGCGTGGGCCGGTGCAGCGTGCGCATATCGCGGAGATGCGCTACAGCCGGATGGTCCTGGACGAGATGCTCCGCCTTTGGCCCGCGGGCTGGACCATCCCGCGTACCGCGGTCGGTGAGCAGGTCCTGGGCGGCGTCCGGATCGAGGCTGGAGCGACCATCCTGGTCAGCCCGTACGCGACGCAGCGGATGGAGGCGTTCTGGGACCGCCCTGGGGTCTTCGATCCGGAGCGGTTCTCCCCTGACCGCCCGAAGCGGCAGTACCGCTACAGCTATTTCCCCTTCGGGGGCGGCCCGCACCAGTGCATCGGCCAGCATCTCTTCCTCCTCGAGGCTCCCATTATCGTGGCCACGCTACTGAGCCGATACCGCTTCCGGCTCGGGCAGCCAGCCGACCTCACACCGAGGCTCGGCGCATCGCTGCGGCCCCGACCAAACACGCTCACCCTGCTGCCGCGCGAAAGCTCCTCGGTGTCGTGACTTCAACCCCGCACGTACCGCTCTCCGCTGGCAACCTGCTCACCGTGGCAGAGCAGGGACGGATCTGCGCGTTGGCCGTCAGCCTCGAACGTGACCTACACGAGGTCGTGTCCCACCACCAGGACCTGTTTGCCGGCCGGCCCTTCGACTCGGCACTGGTCAGCAGTATCGCGATGTCGATCGCCGCCACCGCGCCCGAATACCCGGCCGAGCAGCTGCGCGTGACCACGCGGATTCTGCTGTGGGTGTTCGCGGCCGACTGGCAGATCGACTACCTGGCCAAGGCGGCAGACGACGTACGGGCAGTGATCGCCGGCTGCCTTGCGGTCGCCGACGGCAGCACACCCCCCGACAAGCACCCCCTGGCCCGGCTGTTGGCCGAGATCCGCGACGAGTTGGCGTCGACGCCGGCGTTTGCCGCCATGCAGCCGATGTGGCGGGAAGAACTCGGGCGAATGTTCACGGCCGTCGAGCAGGAGTGGTACTGGAAAACCACGCACGAGGCCGCAGAAGGCCCACGACGTGGCGCCCCGACGCTCGATGAGTACCTCGGCAACGCCGACAACCTCGCCTGCGTGCTGGTCAACGTGACGCACTGGATCGTCATCGGCGATCAGGACTGCCTCGACCACTGGGAAGACCTGAGAGTCGCCAGCCGCGAGGTGCAGCGCGCGTTGCGTCTCGTCAACGACCTGGCCACGTATCGGCGCGACCTCCAATGGGGGGACCTGAACGCGCTCATGCTCGTCGACGACTCCACCGAGGTGACCGCCAGGCTCACCACCCTCATCGAGGGCAGCCACGAGCTGATCCGGCCGTTGGAGACAACCTGCCCCCGGCAGGCTGCCTACATGAGACGCCAGATCGCGTTCACGAGCGGCTTCTACGAGGTGTCGGACTTCTGGGGCAGCCTGTGAGCAGCGAGAGCACCATGACCGCCGACACGGTGAACGGCTCTCTCGACGCCGCCGTACGTGACCTGATCGCCAGCTTGGTGGCAGAGCCGTGGGGTCAGATTGCCCCATCGGTGTACGAGACCGGGCGGCTCGTGACGTTGTGTCCGTGGCTCGACGGGCATGCCGAGCGGATCGCATTCCTGCTGCGGACCCAGCGGGCGGACGGAGGGTGGGGCCCGCCGCAGGGGTATGCGCTGGTTCCCACCCTGAGCGCCACCGAGGCGCTGCTCGCGACCCTCCGCTCAACGGGATCAGGGGCGCAGCGGGGTCACGAGGAGGCGCTCCTGGCCACAGCGGCCGCCCGGGGCCTGCAGGCGCTCACCAACTGGCTACGCGCGGATCTGCTGGTGCCGGACACGCCGGGAGCGGACCTTATCGTGCCCTGCCTGGTGGCGGAGATCAATCAGCACCTCGACCAGGTGGCTGCGCCCTCCCTCGAACCCTGGCGGGGCGTGCGGTTAGGTCTGCCAGCGGGCATGGACGAGGCCCGCCTGGTCAAGGTTCGACACGCGTTGGCGGCTGGAGTTGAGCTGCCCGGCAAGTTGCTGCATTTCCTGGAGGTCTTTGGCCCTGCTGCCCGGCGCGCCGCAGGCATCCACCCGGCGGGGCCCGGCACGGTCGGCGCCTCTCCGGCGGCAACCGCTGCCTGGATCGGCAGCCCCGATTCGTTTTCCCCCACCGGCCCCGCCCTCGCTTACCTGGCGAACGTCGCTCACGATGGCCCGGTGCCGTGTCCGCTTCCGATCACCGTGTTCGAACAGGCGTGGGTGGTGAGCGGACTGGCACGGGCCGGCATGCGGTTCGAAGTGCCCCCAGGCATCGTGGCGAGCCTGGGCGCGGCGATGGGCCCGCGGGGCACCCCCACCGGGCCGGGGCTTCCCGCCGACGCGGACACCACGTCGGTGGCGCTGTATGCGCTCGGGCAGATCGGCCAGCCGGTAGACCTCCGAGGTTTGTGGACGTACGAGACCGCGGACGGGTTCTGCACGTGGCCGGGTGAGGATGGGTTCTCGGTCACCACCAACGCGCACGTCCTGGATGCCGTCGGTCAGTACGTGCACGGCAGCGTCGATCCCGCGCGACGGTACGTGGCCGCCATCGAGCGGCTGACGGTGACGCTACGAGAGCACCAGCTGCCCGACGGACAGTGGCGCGACCGATGGCACGCCTCGCCGTACTACGCCACCATGTGCTGCACCCTCGCGCTCAACGACTTCGGCCGCGGGCCCATCGCGGTCGAGGCGGTGGCGAGGGCCGTCGACTGGGTCCTGTCCACCCAACGGTCCGATGGGTCGTGGGGCCGTTGGGGCGGCACCGCCGAGGAGACCGCGTACGCGCTGCAGGTGCTCCTGGCCGCGCGCCCGGAGGCCGCTGGAGTTGGCGCGGCCGCGAGTCGCGGTTACGTGTACCTGAGCAGCCCGGCGGGCCGGAAACCTGGTCCTCCCCTGTGGTACGGCAAGGAGCTGTACCACCCGGCGGCGATCGTCGACGCCGAGGTGCTCGCCGCATTGCACCTCGCGCGGCAGCGGCCGGACTTGGCCGCAGTGGCGGTCACCACAACTGTGCCCAAACCGCGACAGGCTGCCGGCAAGCCGGTGATCAGGGGCGCTTGAGGGACTCTTGGGACACTGCTAGCGTGCCACGATGGCGCGCACCGAAGCCTCGGGTGTGGCCAAATATCGCACATTCACCACGGCTCTATGCCAGGTGCTTCGAACGGCCGACTGGGACGGTGTAATGCGTTCTCGCAGTACTAGCCTGCGGACCAAAGTGGTTGCGATGTTGGCGTCGCTCACTGCCCTGTGGGCATTCGCGGCGTGGGTGACCCTCCGGGACGGCCTGAATCTGCTCTGGGTCAATACGCTGAACAGCACGGTGTACGAGCCGAGCGCACCGCTGCTGACGGCACTGCAGAACGAACGTCGGCTCACGCTGACCTACCTGGGTGGATCAGCCGACAGCCAGACGCGATCGGCTCTGGGCACGCAGCGACAAGAGACTGAGCAGCTCGCCGCAAGCTTCAAGGAGTCCGCACAGAGCTGGCAAACGGATCTCGCTGGCAGCGCGACGCTGGCCAAACGACTCGACGCCACCTACGCCAGCTTGGACGCCCTCGCCGCCGCCAGGAAATCCATCGATGAGCGCACCATCGACCGCACGAGCGCGGCGGCGGCATTCGGCGACTCGATCGACTCGATCTTCGGCATCTACCACGCCACCGCGAGCCTCGATGACAAAGAGATCGCGGGATACGCCGCCGCGCTCATCCAGCTGAACCGCATGGGGGAGCTGATCTCGCAAGAGGATGCGCTCATGAGCGGCGTCCTCGCCAGCGGCCGGCTCACCGCCGCCGACCAGGCGCAGTTCAGCCAACTCGTCGGTGCCCAGCGATTCGCGGGTGCCGAAACCTCGGTCGAGCTGTCACCCGACGACCGCGCCCGATACGATCAGCTGCTCGCGGGTGAGGCCTTCAGCCGACTCCGGTCGGTCGAAGACAAAATTGTCCAGACCGGCCCCACGCGGTCGAGCCTTCTGGTCGAGGCGTCCCAATGGCGCACCGCGGTGGACGCGGCTCAGGCCGAGCTGCAAGATGTCGTGACGGCCGGCGGCAACGGGATCGTGTCCGGTGCCATTGGCGTGGCCGTCTGGGTCATCGGCCGACTGCTCCTCGCGGTAGGCCTTGGAACGGCCGCCGTGGCCGCCTCGATCGTTCTCTCGATCACGACCGCCCGCGCCTTGGTGGCCCAGCTGCAGCGACTTCGCGATGCCGCCCACCAGCTCGCGGACGAGCGACTGCCCAGCGTGGTCGAGCGCCTCGGCCACGGCGAAAATGTCGACGTCGCCGTCGAAGCACCACCGCTGGACTTCGGCGCCGACGAGATCGGGCAGGTTGGTCAGGCCTTCAACCGGGTCCAGGAGACCGCCATCCGCACCGCGGTCGAGCAGGCGGAGCTGCGGCGGAACGTGCGTGACGTCTTCCTCAGTCTCGCCCGGCGCACGCAGGGCCTCGTCCACCGCCAGGTGACCCTTCTCGACGCGATGGAGCGTCGGGAGCATGACGCCGACGAGCTGGAGGACCTGTTCCGCGTCGACCACCTCGCCACTCGCATGAGGCGCAACGCGGAGAACCTCATCGTCCTGTCCGGCGCGGCGCCCGGGCGTGCCTGGCGCCGCGACGTGCCCATGATCGACGTGGCGCGCGCGGCGATCCAGGAGGTGGAGGACTACACCCGGGTGACGGTGTTGCCGTTCGGCTCGGTAGGTCTGGCCGGCCGCGCCGCCGGTGACGTCATCCATCTGCTCGCCGAGCTCGTCGAGAACGCGCTGTCCTTCTCGCCCCCGAACACCGAGGTCGAGGTGCGGGGGCAGGAAGTGGCGCGCGGCTTCGCCATCGAGGTCGAGGACCGCGGCCTCGGCATGAGCGAGGAAGAACTCGCCGAGGCGAACGAGCGTATCGCCAGCCCCACCGAGTTCAACCTGGCCAACGCCAAGCAACTGGGCCTGTTCGTCGTCAGTCACCTCGCCCAGCGTCACGACATCAGCGTCAAGCTGAAGGCCTCGCCCTACGGCGGGACCACCGCGGTGGTGCTCATTCCGTCGGAGTTGGTGACCAAGAACGACCCCTCTGCCGAGATGCCTCCCGAGGCCGGCGGTCGGTCAGCCGGCCGGCCCGGTGCCGGCCACGTCGGTCGCCTGCCCGCCACCGGGGAACGACAGGGGGCGGTCGTGCTGACGGAGCCGCCCCCCGGCCACCAGCCCACGATGGAACTGCCGGCGGTCGGCCCGCGAGAGCCGCTGCGCAGGGCCGCGGATGACACCGCGACCGAGGTGCTGGAGCCGGCCGGCGCGGGCACCGAGGTGAGGCAGCACCCCCAGCCCGCCGCCGATCGCACCCCACAAGGGTTGCCCGTACGGGTCCGGCAGGCGAACCTCGCGCCACAACTGCGGGCCGACGCCGATCCGGAGTCCGAGGCGTCCGAGGCGTCCGCGGAGGCCGCCCCGGGCAGGTCGCCGGAACAGATTCGCAAGCTGATGAGCCGCTACCAGACCGGTACGCGCCGTGGACGCGACGACGCGCGTCTGCTCACGGACGAAGACGTAGAGCCCCCTGTCGCCGATGACTCCCCGGCGAGCGGGACCGATCGGTAGAAAGAGGAACGAGCACGTGCAGCAGCAGAACTCTTCGAGGTCCGATCTGGCCTGGCTGCTCGATGACCTGGTCAGGCGGGTCAAACAGACCCAGCACGCCGTCGTGCTTTCGGTGGACGGCCTGCTGATGGCGTCCTCCGCCGGGCTCGGCCGCGAGGACGCCGAGCAACTGGCCGCGATCGCGTCGGGAATCCAGAGCCTTGCCAAGGGCGCCGGACGCCACTTCGGCGGCGGGCCCGTGCGACAGACCGTGATCGAGATGCAGTCGTCGTTCCTGTTCGTCACGGCGGCCGGCCACGGTGCCTGCCTGGCCGTCCTCGCGGCCGAGGAGGCCGACGTCGGCCTGGTCGCCTACGAGATGGCCATGGTTGTCACGCGGGCCGGCAAGTATCTGGCTTCCCCAGCGCGGGGCGACGTCCAGCTCACCGGGAGGTAGAGGCCGTCCATGACGAGGCCTGACGCAGAGCCGCTGTGGGTCGATGACGAGGCCGGACCGGTGGTACGGCCCTACGCCATGACCCGCGGGCGGGCCAGACCGAGGAACGGCTTCAACGTGATCTCACTCGTGACCGCAACTCGGCCGGTGCTGCCCATCGACGTCGGGTTGGTGCCGGAGCACGCTCGGATCATCGAGCTGTGCCAGCAGCCGCTCGCGCTGGCAGAGGTCGCCGCCTATCTCCGACTGCCGCTGAACACGGTTCGCGTTCTGCTCGACGACCTGGTCGCGCGCCAGCTTGTGCAGATCGCCGAACCCCGTCCGCCCGCCACACTTCCCGACGACAGCGTATTCGAGGCGCTCATCCATGGACTACGAGAACTCTGACCGGGGGGATCGGACGATCCTGCCCACCGCCCTCAAGATCCTCATCGCGGGTGGCTTCGGCGTAGGCAAGACCACCCTCGTCGGATCGGTCAGCGAAACCCAGCCGCTGCGCACCGAAGAGGTCCTCTCCGAACAAGGCATCGGCGTCGATGACATCTCCGGTGTGGAGACGAAGGCCACCACCACGGTGGCCATGGACTTCGGGCGCATCAGCTTCGGCGACGACCTGGTGCTCTATCTCTTCGGCACCCCGGGGCAGGACCGCTTCTGGTTCATCTGGGACGAACTGGCGCTCGGCGCTCTCGGTGCCGTGGTGCTCGCCGACACCCGTCGCCTGGCCGACTGCTTCCCGTCCATCGACTACTTCGAGGGCCAAGGCCTGCCGTTCATCGTCGCCGTGAACTGCTTCGACGGCTCTCGACAGTACAGCCTCGACGAGGTGAAGATGGCGCTGAACCTCGACCCGGAGGTGCCCGTCATGCTGTGCGATGCCCGGAAACGCGAGTCCAGCAAGGAAGTCCTCATCAGTCTGCTTCACCACGTGATGAAGGGGCGTGGCCTGACTCGCGAGCCCGAATCCGTCGGTTCCTGACGACCAGCCGGGTTTCGCCTGACCCCGCCCTGACTACGCGGCATCGCCGGTCCGGCTGGTCGTAGGGCCCGCGATCGTCACCAGGTCGTCGAGTGCGTGTGCCAGGCGCAGCGGCCAACCGGCGACGAACTCGGCGGACTCGTCCAGTGCGAAGTCGGTGCGCAACAGGTCGGGCGTGTCCGCGTATCGGCGGACCCACGAGACGACCTCGGACGGCTGCACGCGCCGGGCCACCCCCAACGCTTCGGCCGCGCCGGCGTTCCACTCCTCCTGGCCCGGAACCACGTCGACGATGAGGGTCGGCCGGCGGCTGAAAGCTGCCTCGTTGAGGGTGAACCACCCGGCCTTGCCGATGACCAGGTCGCAGGCCGCCAGCAGCACCTCGAAGTCGTCGGACACCCCCCGTACCAGCCATGGTCGATGGGCGGCGAGGTCGTGGAACCGGGCCAGCAGCGCCTTGTTGTCTCCCGCGTTGAGGATCAACTGCACGTCCAGATCACTGTCGGCCAACTGCCGGGCGGCCGCGAGCACCCCGTGTCCCAACCCCGCGCCGCCTGCGGTGAGCAGCACAGTGAACCGCTGACCGAGGCCGAGTCTGTCTCGGGAGTCGGCCTGCTGCCGGCCTGCCTGTAGCGCAGACAGGACGGGGGCACCGACGACATGGACGTGGGACGCGGGCCCGTGCAGCCGGACGGCGTGCTCCCGAGTCCCCGGATCGGTCAGCAGCAGCCGGTCGTACCGGCCGTGGAACCAGATCCGGTTGACCGGTCCGCTGTCGGTCACCAGCGGAATGACCGGTACATCCGGTGCGGGCCGTCGTCGTGCGCACAGGTAACCCGCCACCGGATGGGTGGTGATCACGACATCCGGCGCCATCCGCCCTAACCATCGTGCCGCCGCTGCGCCGAGCGCGAGATCCGACAACCGGCAGACGACGCCGGGCCACCTGCCCGCGACCTGGTAGAGCCGGCGGTGCGGATGACCGCGAAAGCGGCTCGTGGACCATCGATAGGCGGTGCGGAGAACCCGGTCGAGGCGCAGCGGTCGGAAGAGGTGGGCGCAGATGTCCTCGACCGCCACCTCGAGGGCGGGATCACGCTGACGAAGCAGCCGACCGACGGCCTCGGCCGCCCGCATGTGGCCGTCGCCGAACGGTGCGCCAACGACGAGCACCCTGCGTATCGCCCTGCCCGCCACTGTTCGACTTCCCCCACCGCCGGATACCACCGACCGGACCTCCTTCGGTGGTATCCCCGGATCGTCTCGACCTATACCTGGCCCGCCGAGCGACGGCCCGGCCCGGATCCTTGATTCGGCGCGAGAGTTCATCGTCGCGTCATCGGCCGGTCACGGTCTCGCCGTTCGCCGCCGGAACAGTGGCCGTCCGACGCCCGGCTCACGGACACCGGCGTCGCCCCATCGTCCCGTCGCACGTCAAAGGCAGGCCGCCGTGTCCGAGCCCGTCACCGTCCCGCTCGCCGAGATCGTCGCCGATGTCCTTCCCGCGGACGTACCGGAGGCCGTCATCGGGGAGGTCATCGCCGAACTGCTGCTCGCCGAGAGCCCGCGGGTGCTCGCCGACGACCCGGTGGAGGCCGTCGCCGCCCTCACCGAGTTGGTCGAGGCGGCGACCCGGCAGGTGTTCGCCCCGGACCCGCTGGCCGATCCGGTCGCGGCCCTTACCCACCCGACGCTCCCGCCGGAGCCGGCCGATCCGGTCGCGGCGGCCGCCGCCCGCGCCGGCGTCGACATCCGCCCGGTCGACACGCACGTCGACGTCGCCGCCGCCGTCAGTGTCCTCGACGGGGTGTTCGCCCCGGGCGCGGGGCACCACTTCTATCCACCGAGCCTGCTGCGTAACCTGCTCGCCGCCGGCGCGCCGGTCCTGCTGGCCTGGGACGGCGAGACGCCCGTCGGCGTGGTGCTCGCTCTGGTGGGGTGGACCGCCAACGGCCAGCCGATGGTGCAGTCCGGTCCGATGGCGGTGTTGCCCACCGCTCGCGGCCGCGGCGTGTCGATCGCGTTGAAGCTCGCCCAGCGGGCCTGGGCGATCGAGCGGGGCGTGACCGAGATCCGCTGGACGTTCGACGCGATGGCCGCGGTCAACGCCAACCTCAACCTGTGCCGGCTCGGCGCGACCGTGGAGGCGTTCCTACCCGGCTACGAAGGCCTCCGTGACGCCGCCAGCCCCATCCCACTGCCCTACGACCGGTTGCTCGTCGCCTGGCATCTCACCGGCACGCCGGCCGGACCCGCCGACGGCGACGCCGAGCCGGTGTGGGCGGTTGTCTCCGCCGACGGGCTGCCGGTGCTCGACCCGACGTGGACCCTCGCTCCCGCCGCGTTGGTCGCCTTGCCGGCCGACATCTCCGCGCTGCGCCGGGACGACCCGGCCGCGGCCAGCGCCTGGCAGCACGCCGTCGGCGGCGTGTTGCAGGAGGCGCTCGCGTCCGGCTGGCGGGCCGGCTGGGACCCCGTCGGCGCCTATCGGCTCACCGCGCCCGACCGCTGACCCGCCCTCGCCCGTACTTCAGGCCCTCGTTGGGTGCTTCACCCTGGTTACGGACCGCGGCGCGATATCTGCTGTCGCTCGCCTTTTTTGCGGGACCTGAATCGTCGTTCGCGCGCCCGTGTGAAATTGCGCGCTCGCAGTTCCGGGCGTACGCGCATTACCCTTCACGCCAATGCCCGGAAGGCCGACCGTGTGGAGATACATGACCAGGAAGATGCGAGGTTCGGCCGCTTTCCTGCTCGTTGCCCTTCTCGTGGCGACGATCGTGGGCCGAATCACGGGTGTGAGCCCGTTCGGAGTCAATGTGGCGGCAGCGTGGCCCAGACTGGAATCTGTGTCCGACCCGGATGTGACGCACAACGACGGGCCCCCGGCCACGCCGGCTGATCTTTTCAACGGGACGGCGACCCTGGCCCAGGCGGCCGGATCCCCGTTTCCCGACGCGATCGGCAGCCACGCCGAGAGCACCTCGGTCATCTGGAACGGGCAGTACCTCATGTACTACCGGACCTTCATCAGCTCGACGGGAGAGACCTGCTCCATTCCACAGGGCGTGGCGTTGGCGACATCGAGCGACGGCGGCGTCACCTGGACACCGGACAACGGCGGACGTCCGTTGCCCGGCCTGCAGACGGTCCAGCAGGGGCAGAGTTGCCGCTTCGACGACAGCGTCGAGAGCACCTGGATCTACTCGCCGGACGTCATCGCCGACGGATCCCGGCTTGTCATGGTGTTCGAGCAGCGTGACCACGACCCGAACTACGGCGGGCCAGGGCAGGGCCGCAGCCTGCACTCCATTAGGTATGTCACCAGCCCGGACGGCCGTAACTGGTCGAACAGCACCCTCCTGCTGTCGCCCGGGGCGGTCGGCGCCTGGGACGACGAGATCGGGACACCGGATATCGAAAAGGACGAGACCGGCTACATCCTGACGTTCCACGGTCACGACGCGACCGGGCGCATGAAGCAGACGCGCGGGGTGGTTCGGCTCGACGCACTGAACGGCGAATACACCGGCGCCCGCCAGAAGATCAACCTGACGCCGACCCCGGACTGGGCCAACTTCGGGGTGGGTAAGGCAGCAATGACTCGCGAGCCCGACGGCTACTGGTACATCGTCTTCGAGGCCTTCTCGGGTGCCAGCGGAGCGTGCGGTCGTACGGACACCCAGACGGTGGTCGGCATCGCGCGTAGCACCGACGCCGTGAACTGGTCGGTGGCGCCGACCCCGTTGATCTACGGCCGCGACGGGCTCAGCTGCGGTTACGACATGCCTTCCTGGCAACTGCTCGGCGATGTCCGGGGCATCGTCACGCCCAACGACCCGCCGGAGGGCGGCAGCCTGGTGCGCTGGAACATTGTCGGCAAGCAGGCGCGGAGCAAGCCGTAAGCTTCGCCGTGCCGCGTTCCTCGCGCTCAGGACCGGTGCCGTCGGCTCACCGATGCCGTCGGATGCGGTCCCAGGTGCTCGGCGGCTCCAGCCCTACGTCGGTGCGTAGCTCAGCGGCGACCGGCGCGCCGCCGCCGGCGACCGCGGTGACCCGGCCGTGTTCGGCCTCGGCCGGCAGCCGTGCCGGCACGGTGGGGATGTCGATGTCCAGCCGTACCCGCATGCCGGGCCAGCCCACCACCGTCAGGTCCTGCGCGGCGTTGAGTGCCGTGCCTGCGCCGAGTGGCCCCTGCACGGTGGCGATCTGATCGCCGGCCCGGACGACGGGGTGCACCCCGATCGCGGCGGCGGCGGTGCGGACCAGTGGCCGGGTCGCCCGGAACACCCGGTCCAGCTGTACGGGGGTGTCGGCGCCGGGCTGCCCCAGGACGGCACCCACGACGGTGAACTTCCGGCCCGCCACCTTGACCACGGCGGCGAACACGAGGCAGCCGCCGGCCTCGTCGGTGGACCCGGTCTTGATCCCCACGACACCGTCCTGGCCGACCAGCGAGTTGTAGTTCTTCACGGTGCCGGCAACCGGCAGGGTGGCCTCCTTCTGCGCCACGATCTCCGCGAACGCCGGGAGTTTCATCGCCTCTCGGGCCAGGATCACCTGGTCGACGGCGGTGCTCACGGTGCCCGGGTCGTACCCGGACGGATCGGTGTAGTGGGTGTTGGTCATGCCGAGCGTGGCGGCGGTGTCGTTCATCTTGGCGACGAACGCCTCGATGCTGCCGGCGTCCCAGGCGGCGAGGATGCGCGCCATGTTGTTCGCCGACGGCAGCAGCACCGCCTGGAGCGCCTGCCGTTCGGTGAAGACCGCGCCCGCGACGACCGGCACGAGCGATTCCTCGCGGGCCAGTTCCGCCGGGTACGCGGCGGCCTGCTGGGCGCTGACGGTGAGCTTGGGCCCATGCTGGCCCCGGTTGAGGGGATGCCCGGTCAGGATGACGTACGCCGTCATCACCTTGGTCACGCTCGCGATCGGCACCGGCTTGCGTCCGCCCGACGTGCCGAACGAGCCGACCCCCTCGACGGACAGGGCGGCCTGCCCGGTCTTCGGCCACGGTATCGCCGGGGCCGTGCCGGGGATGACCATCGACGCGGGCACGGTCCGCGTGACCGTCGGCGCGGGCAGCGGGTGGCGCAGCGGCGCGATGGCCACCAGCACGGCGGCGGCCAGGATCAGGGCCAGCAGGCCACTGATCAGCCTCCGGGGGCGGCGTGCGCGATGTCGGCCCCGGGATCGTGGCGGGACCGGTTCAAGCACCTGGTTCGTCGCGGCATCGAGCATGCTGGTTCCTTCCCCCGTGTGGCGCCGGCCCGCCGTGCGGCGGCACCGACGCGCTGATCTCGATACCACCGCGAGGAGAGCCTAGTCAAGATCGTCCCCGCATCGCGGCGACATCGCGACACGGCTTTCCCGCCACTGTCCGGAGTCTTCGCGCTTGGCGACAAGGAGTAGGTTCGACAGATGGCGGCGGCGCGGGCGGTGGCTCCGCCGCCGGTGCGAAAGGATGTCGACTTCGTGCTCGAATTCACGCGGACGAACATCTGGGACAGGCAAGCGCTCGCGCCGTCCTGCGGCGTCACATCCTCACCCCCGGATCGGATGACGAGGACCAGTGACAGGTGAGCGGCGGCGCCAGGACCACCGACACGGGCGGTGCTGACATGCTCGGGGTTCTCGGGCCGGTCGAGGCGGCCGTACGGGACGGGCGTTACGACGACGCCCTGCGTCACCTCGCGGCCGTGCCGGCGGACGCGCCGCTGCCGGCGGCGCTGGCCTGGCGCCTCGGCGTGCTGCTGCACCAACGGGGGCGGTTCGACGCGGCCGATGCCTGCTACCGACGCGCGGCCCTCGACGTGGCACACCAGCAGGCGTCCGCGCTGGCGGACCAGGCCCAGGTGCTCGCCGGGTGGGCCGCGACACGTTGGGCGAGAGGAGACCAGGCACCGGCCCGGCAGTTGGCCGAGCAGGCCGTCCGCATCGCGGAGCAGAGCGGGGACGACTCCGCGGTGGCGGCGGCGTACGTGGCCCAGGCGCTGGCCGCGTTCGGCGACGGCGACCGGGCCGACAACGAGTACGCGTACGCCCGGGCGCTGGCGGCGGCCGAGCGAGCCGGTGACTTCGGCCAGCAGCTCCGAATCCGGTGCAACATCGGCTCACGGCTGGTGGAGGAGGGGCGCTACCGGCCGGCGGTCGAGGAACTCCGCGAGGCCGTCCGCCTCGGCGAGTTGCTCGGCCATCAGACGCTACTGGCGTTGGCGCTGCACAACCGGGCGGAGGCCTGGTTGGGGCTGGGCGAGTTGCGCCGCGCGCGTAGCGACGCGGACGAGGCCCTGGCCCTGTGGCAGCGGGTCGGGTCGCCGCTGGCGGCTTTCGGGTTGACGCTGACCGCCCGGGTGCACCGGGTACGCGGCGCGGCTCGCCAGGCGATAGCTGCCTACCAGGCGGCGCTGGCGATGGGAGAGCCGGACGGCAACGCCCAGGTGTTGGTCGAGGCGTGCGCGGGGCTCGCGCGGCTCAGCTACACCGACAATCCGGCAGCGGCGGCGCAGTACGCGGAGCGTGCCCTGGCGCTGCCCAGCGCCGGCGGACCCACCGTTGCCGAACTGGCTGCGGGCTGGGTCGCCCTCTGCTCCGGTGACCCACAGACCGCGCTGCGGTACGCCGAACAGGTCCGGGCGGAGGCCGGCCGCCGTCGTGACGCCGCCGGCCTGGCCGAGGCCATGGAGCTCGCCGCGCTCGCCTCCCACCTGGACAGCAATGAGGCGGCCGCCACCCGGGCGGTGCGCCGCCTCCTCGCCAGCCTGGTCGAGGCGGCGGCCATCTGGGCCGAGCTCGGCAACGAGTTCGCCCTCGCCACCAATGCCCTCCTGCAGGCGCGCCTGCGCGGCGACCAGGTCGCGGAGGAGCTGGCCTACGAACGGCTCAATCAGATCGGCGTACAGGAAGGCGCCTGGCAGGTCGCCGGCCCGTTGGCGGCGATCGGGCCGACGCCCGTGCCCGAGGTCGAGGTGCAGACCCTGGGCCAGTTCACCGTACGGCTGGCCGGCGTGTCCGTGCCGGTGGCCAGCTGGCAGTCCCGCAAGGCGCGGGACCTACTCAAGATGGTGGTCGGTCAGCTCGGGAAGCCGGTCGCCCGCGAGGCCCTGGCCACCGCGCTGTGGCCGGAGGCGCGCACCGAGGTGGCGCTGCGCCGCCTGTCGGTGCTGATCTCGACCGTCCGGGGTGTACTCGATCCGGATCGGCGACATCCGGCGGACCGCTACCTCGCCACCGACCCGGCCACCGTACGGATCAATCCGGCGCACGTCGCGGTGGACGCGCTGCGCTTCTACGAGGCGGCCCGCGCGGCCATCGCGGCGGACGGCGCGAGCACGACGACGGTCCGGCCGAGCGGCAGCCCGACCCCGGGAAACGCTGCCAACGGCGACGGTGCACTCGGCGACGACGATGCTCGGCTGTTGAGTCGCCTGGAGGCGGTGGTGGCCGGGTACACCGGCGATTTCTGCGACGACGGCGAGGTCGCCGCGGACTGGGTGCGGCGACCCCGGGTCGTCCTTGCCGACCTGCATCGTGAGGCGATCCACCGGCTGGCGAGGCGGTGCCGGCAACTCGGTCGCACCGAGGCGGCGATCGGCTGGTACCTGCGACTGACCGTCGAGGACTGCTACGACGAGCCGGCCCACCTGGGGCTGATCGGCGCGTTGTCGGCCGTTGGGCGGCACGGTGAGGCCAGCCGCCGCTACCACGAGTACGTCGCGCGGATGCGGGAGATGGACGTCGAGCCCGCCCCGTTCCCCTCCCCGAGCGGGATGCGCCCGCCCGCCTGAACAATTCCTGAACGACTCCCGAAACCGGCCGATCAGACTGATCAAGTGGACGGACGTGGGCCTCCCCGTCGGGCAGTGCCGGCAGGTGCCGCGGACCGTCAGCGAGGTCGGACGTATGCGAGGCGGTCGGCTCGCGCTCGTCAGAGGGGGATCGATGACACGAATTCGGGGGAGTGTTGCCGCACTGGCGGTCGGGCTCCTGTTGGCAGGCTGCGGGCCCGACGACTCGAAGCCGGCGGCGGGCGGCGCCGACTCGGCCGGCGCCACCACCCAGGTCGACGGCGGGAAGCCGACAGCCCAGGCCGACGGCAGGGACGCGCCGAGCCAGGGCAAGCCGGGTGGCGGCGGCCGCTGGTGCGACGCGGCGGCGGCGTTCTTGGAGGCAGTGGATCCGCTGTTCGACGCCAACGCGACCGACAACAAGGTCGATGTAAAGCGGGCGCACGCCCGGGTGAAGGATCTGAGGGCGGCGGCGCCGGCCGAGATCAAGGCCCAGGTGGCGGCGATGAGCGATTTCTACGACGCGTTCATCGACACCACTGGCAAGAGCATGGCCGGCGATCCCGCGGCCTACGCACGCCTCGGCCCGCTCATGGAGAAGGTCAAGACGGCGGCCCCGGCGATGGGGGACTACACGACGAAGCACTGCCCGGAGCTCGTCAAGTCGCTGCCGGACGGGTTGTCGTGACGAAGCGAGGCATCGGCCGGTGGCTGCTCGTGGCGCCGGCCACCGTGCTGCTGTTCGCGGCGCCGGCGTGCGGACGATCGGAGGAGCCGTCCCGGCCGGCGAGCGCCGACGGCGAACCGTCGGCGACCACCGCCACGGACCCCGCCGAGGATGCCCCACCGGCCGACAAGCCGGCACCGAAGGCGTGTGACCTGGTGACCGATCAGGAGGCGGACGCCCTGGCTGGGGTCAAGCTCGACCCGAAGCGGGAGGCCCCGGGGAGCTGCACGTGGACGGCGCCGGTCACCGGCCCGACCGGCCAGGTGGAGGTCTACGTCGGCGACGGTGCGAAGAAGACGCTCGACATCGACCGCATGCTGGACCATGACCTGGAGACGCTGTCCGGCGTCGGCGACGAGGCGTACCTCGACACGCAGGCGAACGACGTCTTCGTCCGCAAGGCGGACACGTGGGTCGAGATCCGCCTGGTGCGGCTCAACGACCCGAAGGAGAACCATAAGCCCCTCAAGGACCTGATCCGGGTGGTGGCCGACCGGCTGTGAGTGGGGCAGGGGCGAACATGGGCAGGCGTAGGTGGACGGCGGTCGGGCTGGTCGTGATCCTGCTGACCACCGGCTGCGGAAGGGCCGACAGCGGCGGCGACGCCGACACCGACGATCGGTACGGGTACGGCCCGAAGCCGGACAGGTCCGTGGTCTACCAGTCGGATGTCGTGCTCGTGCAGGGTGGCAGCCGGGTGATCCGGTCGGTGAGCAAGGACGGGTTCACCTACGTGATCGACGGCAAGGCCCCTGGCGTCAAGGACGTCGCGCCGGGAAAGATCATGTTCGCTACGAGCGAGGCGGTCGGCCGAGTGGTGAAGGTCGAGCGGTCCGGTGGTGACAAGGCCGTCACTCTGGCCCCGGTGCGGCTGACCGACGTGGTGCGGGACGGCCACTTCACGTTCGACCAACCGCTCGACGTGGAGGCGCAGCGGTTCGTTCCGTTCCCTGACCTGCTCGGCGAGGTCGTGGACGGGGGCCCGGCCGGGGCGGCGCCGGTCGTGCCGGACGCCGCGCAGGCGACCGGGCTGGGGGTGAACGCCTTCGGCGCGGGCGGTTTCCGGTTCGCCGCGCCGCCGATCGTCCTCGCCCCAGCACGCGAGCCGGGAGCGCGGGGCGCCAAGAGCATCAAGCAGAAGGTCGGCGAGTGGGACGTTGAGGCGTACAAGGACCGGTCGAAGCTGGGGCTGACCGCGTCGCACTCGACAGCCCTGCAGCGTCTCAAGGTCGACTTCGACATCCAGTTGCTGCTGCGGAACCTGCGGGCGTGGGGAGACATCCGGGTGACCAACGGCGTGATTCCCCACCCGCAGTTCCGCATCGACGGGGTCGAGGGGCTCGCCATCACCATCGCCGCAGGTGCCGAGGGCGGGTTGGCGGACAACAAGAAGGTCAAGATCGAGCTGCCCATCGAGGTGAGGCAGCCCATCATCATCGGGGGATTCCCGGCGACCCTCACGCAGACGTTCAAGTTCCTCGTCACCACGGGGTTCTCGGCGAAGAACGGAAACATCAAGGCCACCGGCAGGTGGGGGCTCGACGGACCGATCGGGTATGTCCAGTCGAACGTTCTGACGCCGACCTTCTCCGTGCGGGACAGCATCGTGAAGTCCATCCGTGGCGTCTCGATCGGCGTCGAGGGCATCGTCGTGGCCGCGGAGTTCCGCTTCGGATTCATGATCGGCCTGCCGGTCGCGGGCGCCGGGCCGTTCGTCGGCATCGTGGCGTCGGTCGGCGTGACCAACGGATCGGCGGCGGGCCGGATCGGCTTGCCGCTGCCCGTGGGGCCGGGGGTGAAATGCCGGGGATCCACGCTCGTCCTCACCGTTCGAGCGGGTGAGGGCATCAGCCTGTCGCAGCCGCTGGCCAAGGTGATCGAGCATGTGCTGGGGGTCGGCATCCCCAAGGAGGCCGACTTCATCAAGAAGGACATCGTCAGCCGGACCGCCGTGGAGCCCGACGTGCCCCTGTGTCGGGGCTGACCAGGCCCCACGGGGCAGGGGGCGACCCGACGGCGTCAGCCCCGGCGCCTCTGGTCAAATTGGCAATCATTTCCTTTAGCGGGTGTTGGGTGGGGCGCGACGCCCGCCTGCGTCGCAGCTGACCCCACCGTCACCTGGCGTCTTGTCACAGTGTGATCACGACTCGCGGATGCCTAGTGACACTGGATTTCAATAACCGGATGATCCTCCTCGGTTGCCCCGCCGCCAGGCGGTTGTCGTGGAAGGAATCCGCCCGTGAGCCAGTCATCCCAGCAGGCAGGCGGACCCTAGCGGCACAGGCCGACGGAGGGGGCGGATCTCTTCAGCATCCCGGACCCCTGCGTCACGTCCTGACCACTCCCGGATGCTTGCGTCAGATACGCCGAAGAGGTGATCGCCCTGAGTACGACCGATTCCGTACCCCCTGCCGCGCCCCCCGTCGAGCAGCGCCCGCCGTCGGGGACGGCCGCCGAACCCGCGTCGCCCAAGCGTCGTCGGGCGATCGGTTCGGTTGAGGTGTTGTGTGTGGTGCTCATTTTGGTCGGTGTTTTGCATCGGCAGGTGGGTGTGTGGGTGGCTGATGCGCGGTTGCAGACG